>JBBIII010000009.1:0-51486 GCA_037446575.1 Ignavibacteriales bacterium | reverse complement strand
AAGAATAAATAATTGTTCCGAAGGAATGGATTCCCAAATTTTTCAGATGTCTCTTTAAGTATGATGCATGAAAATATAGAAAGAGCATTGGAGTAAATAATGATAAAAGCAGTAATATTTGATATGGATGGCGTTTTGTTGGATTCCGAACCTTTTTGGCACGAAGCAGAAATAGAAATTTTTGCTACAGTAGGCATTCATCTTACAAAAAAACAATGCGTGGATATGATTGGATTGCCAACTTCTGACATTGTAAAACTATTGTATAGTAAAAAAGCTTGGAATACGAAGTCTCAGGAACAAGTTACACAGGAAATACTTGATCATGTTTATAATAGCATTCTGACTAAGGCGGTAATTATGGATGGAGTAATGGAATTTATCGAGTTTCTACAATCGCGCAAAATTCCGATTGCGCTTGCGACTTCATCTCCACAACGACTCATAGACGCTGTGCTTACAAAGCTGAAATTGAGAGAGGTATTTTTAGTTGTTCATTCTGCAGAAAACGAACAGTATGCTAAACCGCATCCGGCTGTCTTTTTAACAACTGCAAAAAAGCTTAATGCCGAGCCAATTAATTGTTTAGTTATTGAAGATTCGTTTAACGGTCTGATAGCTGCAAAAGCCGCACGAATGAAAACGTTGGCGTTGCCAATGAAAGAACAGTATCACGAAACACGATTCGATATTGCAGATTTGAAAATGAAATCGCTGAAAGATTTTTGTGAAGAGCAGTGGAACCATTTAAATTCGATTGTTTAATAAGCTATAACGAATTTTGTAAATATATTTTGTAAATTATGCTATGCTAATTCACGAAAATACGTATCCGATGTTTGAAGGTCCAGAGGTCTTAAATTACTTTAATCCTCAAGGAAAGATAATTTTAAATTGCGGCAACACACTCGACATTTTAGATACATTCCCTAATGATACTATTAAGCTAATAATTACTTCTCCGCCATATAATCTTGGAAAAGAATATGAAAGTAAAACGGCAATTGAAAAATATTTAGATTTCCAAGATCAAGTAATTGAAAAACTTATTAAAAAACTTCGAATTGACGGAAGTATTTGTTGGCAGGTAGGAAATTTTGTGGATAATTCAGAAGTATTTCCGCTTGATACTCTTTATTATAATCATTTTAAAAAACACGGATTGAAATTAAGAAATCGCATTATTTGGCGTTTTAATCATGGTCTACATGCAAGCAAACGATTCTCGGGAAGATATGAAACCATTCTCTGGTTCACAAAATCGGAAAGTTATACCTTTAATTTGAACGATGTTCGAGTTCCATCAAAATATCCCGGAAAAAGACATTTCAAAGGACCAAAGCGAGGACTGCCATCTGGAAATCCACTTGGAAAGAACCCATCAGATGTTTGGGAATTTATTAAGCAAGAATGGGATGAAGAACTATGGGATATTCCAAATGTAAAAGCAAATCATCCAGAAAAAACAATTCATCCGTGCCAATATCCGATTGAGCTAATAGAACGATGCGTCCTTGCGCTTACTAATGAAGATGATTGGGTGCTTGACCCGTATTGCGGCGTAGGTTCTACTCTAATTGCAGCATTAAAGCATAGCCGCAGAGCTATTGGCATTGATAAGGAACAAGAATATGTATCAATTGCAAAACAAAGAATAGAGGATTTCTATACAGGCAAACTTAAAATTAGACCACTTGGAAAACCCGTATTTGCACCAACAGGAAAAGAAAAGATATCTCAAATTCCGCCTGAATGGAAAAATAGAAATGGAGAGACTCAATGAAAATTGTCGGTATTTATTCTTTCAATAATGGAAAAATGGCGATTGATAAAAATTACCCTCATCTTTTAAAAGAAGTCGAACAAGTTATAAGCCGTGTAAGCGCACAAAAGACCAAGACAAAAAAGAGCAAGGAAAAAACAATGCGGGGAAAAATGTTATATAATCCTAAAGCATTAAATACGGCTTTTAAGAATAAGTTTGCTAAGCTTGGTTGGCAAAATAAACGTGTACCTTGTGAATATCCTACACAATATTACACTCAAACCTATAAATTTCCAAAGCTTAACAAAGGCGCATTTCGTGAAATGGACTTCATTAAAGAAAAGCTTGGGCTCGAAGTCCAGTTTGGCAAATATGCTTTTATGGTCTATAATGTTTGTGCAAAAATGACGATATTTAATAAACTTGGTTTTATTGATGTAGGTATAGAAATTGTGCCAATAAAGAAATTTGCGGATCAAATGTCTACAGGTGTTTCATACTTTGAGCAATTTGTTTGGGATTTAGAACATCGCGGTGTTGCTAATATTGATATTCCTGTTCTCATTTTAGGGATTGATAAATAACATTGCAATTTCATATTTCTATACTCTCCCTCTCAATATTTTCCACTTATCAATTACTTCGTTTCCTCTAACGACATAATAATAATCGAAGTTTGCGGCAGTTAAACAAGCGTGATGCTCGAGAATTCTAACACGCTCACCAACCTTAAAACGCTCAACAATTGATGCGTGTCTATCAACGCGAACTATTCCGTGCTCTTGCGATAAAGATTGAATTTGAACATCTAAATTAGCAAATAACCGCTTTCTATCATAGTCTTCGAAAATTATTCCCATTCCCATATCATTGCGTATTTGAGTAGCGCCTAAATCTTTTGATAGAGCAAGCGCTCCAGCATCTGTTACAAAATGATTTGCCTCTGGTTGATGAGAAATGATGGTCGCAAGCACCGTAAGCGCGCAATTATTCACACTGCAAACACCGAGCTGTGCCTGTGTGTAATCGTTGAAAACATAATTGCCGGGGCGAATTTCATTTACTCCGTCTAACTTCTCTGCAAGTGTAACTGTTGGAGTCGAGCCAATACTGATTGTTGTAACATTGATTTTGTTGCCGCGCAACCACTGCGCAAAATTTACCATTAGCGATCTTTCTTTTTCGGCAATTTCAATAATTTCTTCTTTTGAACATGCAGAATAAGCATGACCCGCATGTGTAAGTATTCCATCAAATTGCAATTGCTTCGATTCGGAAAGTGCGCGAGCTAAATCTTCTGCAAATGTGCTAGATGGATCAACACCGGCACGATGAAATCCACAGTCAACTTTTAAAAAGACATGAATTGGAGCATTTGCTTTAGACGCCGCTTTAGTTAAAGCATCTTTCGATTCAATGCTGTCTATGATAAGTCGCAAGGTAATTTTTTGTGATAGCTCGACAGCTTTTTCAGCAAAGATAGGGGGCAGAGGAATTGCCCATGTAATATCATTAAAACCGGCGGCGGCAAATTGTTCCGCCTCGTAAAAAGTTGAAACAGTAATGCCTTTGGCTCCGAGCGATTGTTGTTTCTTTGCTATTTCGATGCATTTATGCGTTTTGATGTGAGGTCGCAAAGATACACGATGCTTCGAAGCGAGGTTCTGCATCGCTTGAAGATTATTTTCGAGAATATCTATATCCAGCAACAATGCCGGCGTAAAAATTTGATAAATGGTCATAAATGATTTTATTAATTGTTGAATCCAATGTAATACTTTTTTTTATTATCTACAGTCTGATTAATATATTTTCTTTTCTGGGTTTTATTTAAAATGCTTCGTAAATTGAAAATGAAAACCATATCGAGGAAAAAAAATATGAGAAACTTGCTGATTAATATTTCAGGCATCTGTTTTGTTCTTTTAATAACCCTACACACAATAATAGAGGCGAACGATACAATGACCGAACAAAAAATTCAAATATCCCGTTTTGAACATATTGCTTTTAATGTTTCAGATGCAGTAAAAGTAGCACAATGGTATTGCGAAAATTTAGGGATGAAAATTATTCGTGCCGGCGGCGCACCGACATTCACAACCTTTATCGCAGATTCAGGTGAACATATGATGTTAGAACTGTTTTCTAACACAAATTTTCCTGTCTACGAACCTAATAAAATTCATTACATGTCTATTCATCTTGCGTTTGCAACTCCTAATATCGAAAAGACACAATCAGAATTAGTAGCTTCCGGCGCCACAGTAGCAGAAAGCTTGCGCACAACTGCCGCAGGCGATAAAGTATTGATGATGCGTGACCCGTGGGGATTGGCAATTCAGTTCGTTCAGCGTGTAAATCCGATGCTTTCGTTTAAGGGATTATACTTTGAACACTTTGCAATTAACGTAGAAGATTCACGCGCAAAAGCAAAATGGTATAAAGAAAATTTAGGAATGGTGATTGTTAGAGAAGGCGGCGCGCCTTCGTACGGAACATTCATTGCAGATCCAACTAAGAATATGATGTATGAATTATATCAGCAAAAAGAATTTCCGGTTGTAGATTTTTCGACAATCAATTATATGACATTGCACGTTGCTTACATGGTTGATAATATCGAAGTCGCTAAAGAAACACTGGTGAAAGCTGGAGCAACTATAGCAGAAGATATTACAAAGACAGCTTCCGGGGATTTCGTTCTGATGATGCGCGATCCATGGAATCAGCCCATCCAGTTTGTTAAACGCGCAAATCCGATGTTAAAGTGAGTTAAGAAAATATGAATCAGTGGAAAACTTTAGAGAAGAAAACAATACTTGATCACAATAAATTCTTAAGAGTAGAACAACATAAAATCCAATTGCCGGATGGAAAAATCATAAACGATTGGCCCTGGGTAATATCGCCAGATTATGTTCTTGTTCTGCCGATAACGGAAGACGGAAAGGTTTTGCTTTTCCGACAGACAAAATATGCAATTGAAGGTACATCGCTCGCACCTGTTGGCGGACATTTAGAACCGAGCGAAGACCCGCTGGTTGCCGCAAAAAGAGAATTGCGCGAAGAAATGGGTTGTGAAGCTTCTGAATGGATTCAACTCGGCGCTTTCCCGAATAACGGTAACAATGGCGCAGGGAAAGGTTATCTTTTTCTTGCACTTAGTGCAAAAAAAGTCGGTGATCCGATTATTGATGATTTAGAGGAGATGGAACTTCAAGAATATTCAATAGAAGAAGTTGAAAAAAATCTTCTTGCCGGTGAAGTCAAAGTTATGGGATGGGCGGCAATGGTTGCTTTAGCACTATTATACTTGCGTAATAATCCATCTGAATAAAAAATTAAAAGGCATGAGAAAATAAAATCTCATGCCTCTTGTATTCAAACAAAACAATCAAAGCAAATCAAAGCGATCTGCGTTCATTACTTTATTCCATGCCGCAATGAAATCTTTAACAAACTTTGTCTTCGAATCGTCCTGCGCATAGACTTCTGCAAGCGCTCGGAGTTGAGAGTTAGAACCAAAGATAAGATCGACTCGGGTAGCAGTCCATTTGAGTTCATTTGTTTTCCGATCACGACCTTCAAACACATCTCTCTCTGCCGATGTCGGTTTCCACACAGTATCCATATCAAGTAAATTCAAAAAGAAATCATTTGTGAGTTTCTCGGGATTTTTTGTAAAGACACCGTGTTTGGATTTGCCGTAATTGACATTCAGAACACGAAAACCACCAATGAGAACTGTCATTTCTGGTGCGGTTAGAGTAAGCAGTTGTGCGCGATCAATTAAAAGTTCTTCTGATGAAATAGTGAACTTAGTTTTAAGATAGTTGCGAAATCCGTCGGCAACCGGCTCGAGTACTGCAAATGACTTTACATCGGTTTGTTCCGGAGAAGCGTCCATACGGCCGGGTGAAAAAGGAACTGTTATATCTTGACCGGCATTTTTTGCTGCCTTTTCAATTCCAGCGCATCCGCCTAAAACTATCAAATCAGCCAGCGATACACTTTTGCCATTTTTCTGCGCTTTGTTAAATTCAATTTGAATTCCTTCGAGAACCCTTAAAACCTTTTTTAACTGATCCGGCTGATTGACCTCCCAATCTTTCTGCGGCGCAAGACGAATTCGCGCGCCATTAGCGCCGCCGCGCTTGTCTGATCCACGAAAAGTTGATGCGGATGCCCATGCAGTTGAGACTAATTCAGAAATTGTCAGACCAGATGAAAGAATCTTGTTCTTGAGAAAATCTATGTCTTTATCATCTATTAATTTATGATTTAAAGCAGGAATTGGATCTTGCCAAATAAGTTCTTCAGACGGAACCTCCGAACCAAGATAACGAGATCGGGGTCCCATATCCCGATGTGTTAACTTAAACCACGCCCGTGCAAATGCATCTGCAAAAGCTTGCGGGTCTTTGTGAAATCGGCGAGCAATTGGCTCATAGATTGGATCAAATCGAAGTGAAAGGTCTGCCGTTGTCATCATTGGTGGATGTTTTTTTGAAGGATTATGTGCGTCAGGAATCATATGTTCTGGCTTAACATTTTTTGCATACCATTGCTTGGCTCCAGCCGGGCTTGTTACCAATTCCCATTCATATCCGAAAAGCATGTCAAAATATCCGTTATCCCATTTTGTTGGATTCGGTTTCCACGCACCTTCAATACCACTTGAGGTTGTATCTTCTCCTTTACCTGTTTTGAAACGGTTAGTCCACCCCAAACCTTGTTCTTCAATTGGAGCGGCTTCAGGTTCCGGTCCTATGAGTTTCGGATCTCCCGCACCGTGAGCTTTACCAAATGTATGTCCGCCTGCAACGAGAGCAACAGTTTCTTCATCATTCATTCCCATGCGTGCAAATGTTACACGCACATCGCGGCCCGAGGCAACAGGATCAGGGTTGCCATTTGGTCCTTCAGGATTCACATAAATTAGTCCCATTTGCACAGCCGCCAAAGGATTTTCAAGCTCTCGATCACCGCTATAACGCTTATCATCAAGCCATGTTTCTTCTTTTCCCCAATAAATATCTTCTTCCGGTTGCCAGATGTCTACGCGTCCACCGCCAAATCCGAATGTTTTAAATCCCATTGATTCTAAAGCGCAGTTACCGGCAAGTATCATAAGATCAGCCCAGGAAATTTTGTTTCCATATTTCTTCTTTATGGGCCAGAGTAGACGACGTGCTTTATCTAGATTTACATTATCGGGCCAACTGTTAACAGGTGCAAACCGTTGATTACCTGTTCCTCCACCGCCTCTACCATCTGCTGTGCGGTAAGTACCAGCACTGTGCCAAGCCATCCGTATCATAAGTCCGCCATAGTGTCCCCAGTCTGCGGGCCACCATTCCTTTGAGTCTGTCATCAACTGATAAAGATCCTTTTTCACGGCGGCAAGATCGAGTTTCTTAAACTCTTCCGCATAGTTGAAATCAGAATCCATCGGATTAGATGCCTTTGAGTGTTGGTGAAGAACCTCAATGTTCAATTGGTTGGGCCACCAATCGCGGTTCGAGGTACCACGACCGCTTAGTACATTGCTCATAGCTCCCGTTATGGGGCATTTATTTTCGTTGCTCATTTTTCCTCCATAATTATTATGTTATAAGTTAATTAATTGCTAATCGGAACGATTCTTATTTAAATCATCAACATTTTTCCTAAGTATTATGTTCCATTGAAATATTAATTTTTTCTGGACTTAGAACAGCCCTGGCAAATTCCGTAAAACTCTATTATATGGCGCTTAACAGAAAAGCTGGTCAATTGAGCGGCTTTCTTATTCAAGTCATCATAAATTGGCATAGTAAAATCTATAATGCTTTTGCATTTTTCACAAATAAGATGATAGTGTTGATTCATATTCGCTTCAAAACGATCAAAGGTACTGCCAAAATGAATTTTCCTTACTAGCCCTTGGTCAACAAGAACCGATAAGTTGCGATACACAGTGCCAAGACTCAACTTTGGAAATTCTTTTTTTAATTTCTCATAAATCTTATCCGCTGTTGGGTGAGTGTCAGTTGCTTGCAAAATTTCGATCATTCGAGTCCGCTGTCTGCTGTTTCTTAGATTCTGACTGCTTTCTTTTCTATTTGACTTAACAGTAATCATTACGATTATTAATATACACTTTATTTATTAAATATCAATTTGGCAAATTGCTTTTTTTTTGTAACATTCAATAAAGAATTGGTATTCAGAGATTGCTTATGAAACATTTAAGTCGGAAAAGTCAAATTAAAACTCTTATTATTGAAGATGATAATGCTTACCGCACGTTATTGTTATCAACTCTCCGAAAAGCTGGAATTCAATGTACATTATGTATTAATGGAGATCAGGCAATAAAAAAGTTATCGCAGGAAAAATTCGATATTATCATTGCAGACTATTTATTGCCCGGTTATAACGGAACTGAAATTGTTAAATGGGCGCGAGACAATAAAATTGGAATACCGGCAATTGTTATTACAAATTTTCCCTCGGAAGAGTTAACGAATAAAATAAAAGCGCTAAACCGGACACGGCTCGTTACTAAATCTAATTTTAATCCTCTCGATATGCCAAAGCTAATCGAAGAAATGATCGTTTCATAGATTGCATAAATCAACTCTTTTCAGCATCTCCAATTATGGTTAAAATTAGCTCTCTTGCCCCACCGTAATTTCGATGTTCGCATAAGTAAATTCCCTGCCATGTGCCTAGATTCATCATTCCGTCTGTTATTGGGATAGAAAGTGAGTTACCTAAAATAGACGCTTTAAGATGCGCCGGCATATCATCCGAACCCTCAAGGTCATGTTCGAAGTACGGTGCGTTCTCTGGTACAATTTTGTTGAAGTGCGATTCAAAATCAATGCGCACTGTAGGGTCGGCATTTTCATTTAATGTCAAAGATGCTGATGTATGCTTTATGAATATATTAAGAATCCCATTTTTTATCTTTTTTAATTCAGGAATTTGAGACACAATTTCAGAAGTAACCAAATGAAATCCTCGGTTACGTGATTTAAGTATTATCTCTCTCTGAAAAATCATAATTGAATTTGCAGCAAACCATCGTTTTATAATTGTGTTAGTTCGCTCTAAAGACTGCAAATAATTTTTCTACACTTAAAACCGAGTGTAGTTTCCAAACAATTAAAAGTGTAATTCGCATCGTTTCTATTGTTTTATTTTTTAAAAACTAAAACAATCATTCACTTTCCACCGATTATAAAAAGCAAAGCATATAAGAATTTTATAAACAGACTTTGCAAGATATTATCTTTTCTTTCCTGTTTCTTTCTTCGGAATAATTGGCGGCGGGGTAAAACGAGCTTCGTTAATTGCAATTAATAACGTTTTAGTGAACTCGTACGCAATTTTTAAAGAGGACGGCGATACAAAGTTGGATCTATCATCCACCGTGTGCATCACATCTAAAATTCTCGGCATATTTTCCGGCTCGGCTTCAAAATTGTTTTGTATATATTTACTTAACCTTATGCCATCACCCGCCGGCACTACTGAAATTGAAATATTTTCTAATTTCATCTTTTCGAAGGGTTCAAAATCTGAGCCCGGATAAACTGCGCTTGATACAACTGTGTATCCAGTTTTACGGGCTGATTCATTTATATACCTCATTAAAAACCTATTATAATTTCCTAAAGGACCAACAAATACTTCGTCTCCGGTGCCCATTACATCTAAATTTATCATAGCAAGATGCACATTCGGAACTACAAACTTTCTTATATAGTCAATAGCGCCAAGCGAACCCATTTCTTCTAAATCAAAAAAACAAAAATCAACTGCATGTTTCCAATCTATATTTTCTAAATGATTAATTAATGCAAGCATTACTGCGACACCGGTGCCGTTATCATTTGCGCCTGGCGATTCTGGAAAAGCATCATAATGAGCGCCTACCACCATTCTCATTTTTCCTTGCCCAAGTCGCACAATTATATTTTCACCATTAATAATTGTCGTATCTTTACTTTTCACATTTACTTTTTTAAAAGGAGAAGATACAAAACCAACACCCATTTTTTGCAGTTGATCTTTGATGAATTCGCCGCGACCGATATTAGTTTTTCCTTCAATATTCATTACATAGGCATAAAGTTCATCTTCAATAGGCATTTGAGCCAATGTCAAAGAAGAAATCAGCAACCAAAGTATAAATACAATCCAATAGCGTTTCATAAATACCTCTTTATTTTTTCAGTTTAATTCTAAGTGTTGTCTTAAACCCTGCTTTGCTTTCTGCAATAATCAATTTTCCGCCATGGTAAGATTCGACTATGCGTTTCGCTAAACTTAGTCCAAGCCCCCATCCACGTTTTTTTGTTGAAAAGCCAGGTCTGAACACTTCGTTCCTGTGTTTAAGATCAATTCCTTTTCCCGTATCCGAAATATCTATAAATACAAAATTTTTATTTTGATGTATTGAATAAGCAATAGCTCCTTCGTCGCCCTCAATAGCATCAAGCGCATTTTTAGTTAAATTTTCTATTACCCATTCAAACAATTCGGTGTTAATTTTTGCGTTTATTGTATTGTCAGATTCTATCAGAAGATGCACTTTTTTTCCCGATTGAGGAATTCTGCGTTGAAAATATTCTACAACTTTTTTTAATACCATGTCTAAATTTTCGATGCGTAAATCGGGGCGCGAGCCGATTTTAGAAAACCGATCGGAAATCTTATAAAGACGATTGAGATCAGTCTCCATATCCATCAATGTTTGCATGAATTTATCGTCGCCTCTGCACTTTTCCTTCAAAAATTCTATCCATCCAAGCATACTTGATATTGGCGTGCCAAGCTGGTGAGCTGTTTCGCGCGCCATACCAACCCAAATACTGCTTTGTTCGCTTCGCTTAACATAACTAAAACTGATATACCCGATTAGAATAAAAAGCGCTACAACCGCAAGCTCTATATATGGAAGCCATCGAAGTTGTACAATCAAATCCGATTCGCCATAATGCAAATAGCTAAGAACGATAGTATCTTGATATGCTATTTTAATCGGTGGGCGCGATTTGTCCATTTCGACTATAAGTCGCTTCAACTGTACGTATTGCTCTTCTTCCGTAAGAGTTGTATCGAGCTTTATATTTTTGTAACTAGATTTAATCGGTTGAATTGGCTCGTTATTCTTATCGGTCATTATGATGGGAAAATCGATCGCATGGATAATTTCTGAAAAAAGGAAGTTATAATCGCCCTCTCCAGCATTGCCGCTTGCTATATATTTAAATGATTTCGCATAAAGATCCGCTACTTCCTTTTCTTTCTTACTTAATGCTTGGACCAAATCGTGCGTATAGATCAGAGTAGCGGCAATGATTATAAACGCTAATACTAGTAAAAATATTTTCAACCTGCCGGTAAGTGATAATAAACTCGTTGCGCCGGATTTTATTGATGAAGCTGTTTTCATTACTTCGTTTATTCCACAATTAAAGTTTGGTCGCGTCTTGCGCCAACAGATACCATCCAGATTTTTGCTTCAATTAATTTTTCAACTGCCTCAATATATCTTTTTGCTTCTTTTGGAAGCTTGCTGAATTTGCGAATATCCGATGTTTTAGCTTGCCAACCTTTAAATGATTGATAATTCGGCTTAACTGCATCTAAAGTTTGTGCGTCTGTAGGGAAGCGGTTAAGTTTTTTAGTACCCACCGTATAACCTGTGCAGACTTTTATTTCTTTAAGTTCATCCAAAACATCCAACTTTGTGATTGCAACTTTTTGAACACCATTAACGCGCACTGAATATTTTAAGCTTACTGCATCTAACCAACCGCATCGACGCGGCCTGCCTGTTGTCGCTCCATACTCGCCACCTGTTTTTCGCAAGTATTCTCCTGTTTCATTATCAAGTTCTGTTGGAAATGGTCCGTTGCCTACACGAGTACTGTACGCTTTTACAATTCCGACAATTGAATTAATTGATGTCGGTGGTATTCCTAATCCGGTGCAAGCGCCGCCGCTAGTAGGATTTGAAGACGTTACAAAAGGATATGTGCCGTGGTCCACATCTAACAAGGCTCCTTGCGCCCCTTCCGCAAGAATTTTTTTATTTTTTTGTAATGCATTATTCAGATATTCCGACGTATCGGTTATGTATTCATCAAACTTTCTATCGAATTCTTGATATTCGGCAATTATCGAATCGACATCTAATTTTTGAGATTGATAAAGTTTGCTTAAAAGTTCGTTGCTCGATTCGATATTCCGTTTTAGCTTTTTACATAGAATTTCTCGGTTGAGCAAATCCACTACGCGGATTCCTGTTCGCATATATTTATCTATATATGCCGGACCAATACCTCTGCCTGTTGTTCCAATATTAACAACTCCTTTTTCTCGTGCCGCATCGAGCAGTTTATGATACGGCATTATCAGATGCGCATTGTGACTAATAAGCAAGCGATTTTTAATTTTTATTCCGGCTTTTTTTAATTGCTCAATTTCCAACATCAAAGCGGCAGGGTCAAGCACAACGCCGTTTCCTATCACACAAATTACATGCGGATGGAAAATTCCCGATGGAATTAGATGTAATACATATTCTTTTTCCGGCTTTCCTTTTTTTGGGGGAAGAACGACAGTATGACCTGCATTTGCTCCTCCCTGGTACCGAGCGACAATATCAACTTTTTCGCTTAAATGATCTACAATTTTTCCTTTACCTTCATCGCCCCACTGGGCGCCGACAATTATTTGAACTGGCATTTTATTTCGTTATTAGTTAGTGGTTATTGGTTAATTGTTATTTCTTATATCTGTGTAAAACTATTTAGTTAAAAATTTCACGAAAGACAAGGGCAACATTAAAGCATTTACCACTTCTCATTGTGTATTTTTTCCGGTTTAAATTTATCTTTAGGCAGGTCTTCACCTGTTGGATAACCGATTGGTATAACGTTTAGTGGAATTATAGTTTCTGGAATGTTTAGAATATCTCTTACAGATTTCATTCTATCGGGATAAGGATAAGCCGCCGTCCAAATTGCGCCAAGCCCTATTGCTTCTGCCGCAAGTAGAAGATTCTCGCTTGCACAAGTTGAGTCGATAATTGCGTATTCAACGAGTTTGCGATGAGCTTTTTCTGGATTTCCACATACAATTATTGCCGCACTGGCTTTATAGATCATTTTGCAATATGGAAGAGCATCTCCCAACGCATCTAAAATCTTTCTCTCTGTAACTACAATAAATTCCCACGGCTGGCAATTTACCGCGCTTGGCGCCGCCATGGCGGCTTTAATTAAAATTTCTAATTGCTCTTTAGTTACAGCCGTGCCGGTAAAATTCCGTACGCTTTTCCGATTGCGAATTGCCGTTAACGCATCAAGAACATTTTTCTTTTGTATATTCTCTTTCAAATCTTTTTGCCTTTATTGCTATTATCGGCTATATTGCCACAAATAATTTATATAATCCTACCGAATAAATAGCAAAGGAGCAAGCGGTGGATAAATTTGTTATAAAAGGTGGAAAACCACTCAGTGGCACGGTTGCAATTAGCGGCGCAAAAAATTCTACGCTTGCGCTTATGCCTGCGACAATTCTTGCAAGTGGTAAGTATTCGCTTTTCAATACGCCAAACTTGCGCGACGTAAAAACAATGAGCAGTTTGCTCGAAACAATGGGCATTCAAATTTCTATGTCGAATCAGACTCTCAACTTAGACACGACTTCAATAAACAGTTATGAAGCGCCTTACGAGCATGTAAAGAAAATGCGCGCTTCGGTTTATGTTCTTGGACCATTAATAACGCGGTTTGGTCAGGCAAAAGTGTCGTTGCCGGGGGGTTGCGCTTGGGGACCGCGTCCGGTAAATTTGCACATTGAAGGAATTCGTAAGTTAGGGGCTAATATTGAAATCGAAGCAGGATACATCATAGCAAATGCAAAACGTTTACATGGGGCACGAATTCTTTTCGATGTTTCTAGCGTGGGCGCAACTGGCAATGTTATGATGGCTTCAGTGCTTGCAAAAGGAACAACCTTAATCGAAAATGCAGCGCAAGAACCAGAAATTGTTCAGCTCGCAGAATTTCTTGTTAAAATGGGAGCTAAAATAAATGGTGTTGGAACAGGACGATTAGAAATTGAAGGCGTTGATGAACTGCATCCTGCGGATATTGTTACAATACCAGATAGAATCGAAGCCGGAACATTTCTTATTGCAGGCGCGCTGGCGGGTAAGAAAAATGGTATCGTTAGAATTGAAAAATGTAATCCTAAACATATTGGCTCGTTGCTTGTTAAACTTGAAGATACAGGCGCAAAAATTTATACCGGTGATGATTGGATTGAACTTACACCTCCAGAAAAAATAAAACCGATTAATGTAACGACTGCAATTTATCCTGGCTTTCCAACCGATATGCAAGCTCAGTGGATTGCTTTAATGACGCTTGCCCAAGGAACAAGTATTGTTACAGACACAGTATATTTTGACCGATTTATGCATGTTCCTGAACTAATTCGACTCGGAGCTAATATTACAGTGAAAGAAAATATTGCTACAGTTGTTGGCGTAAAAAAACTTTTAGGCGCAAAAGTAATGTCAACTGATCTGCGTGCAAGTGCATCATTAATTCTAGCTGGACTTGTTGCAGAAGCGACAACTGAAGTTTTGCGTGTCTATCATATTGATCGGGGATATGAAGCTATAGAGAAAAAACTTCAGGCGCTTGGAGCGAATATAATGCGTGAAGAGGGAGAGGAATTTTAAAATAATTAATAGACCTGATGTAATACTGACTGACTTTCTTAAAACCGCTTGTTAATGTTCACACGTGGCTTCTATATCTCAGTATTGATCCTGACAGTTTTTTCAATTGTCTGCACGCAAATTCCTCTTTTAAATTATTTAGGATTTGAATTTTCTGCGGCAACAGTTTTATTGGCTGGAATTGTTTCGGGAGTTTTAACAATCTCTTTTTTTAAGGAAAAAGATTTTGAAAGTAAATCTGAGCTATGGGGATTTATAGGAAAAATATATAGCGCACAAACTGTTCTTCTTCTCATCCCCTTACTATTATCTCTTGCAAACGCAATACTTGTAAAAAATTGCTCTATAGAAGATGGATTATTTTTTTACAGTTTCATAGTCATTCCCGGAGTTTTTTTCTCATGCGGCTTAGCCATTGCTACAACGGTTGTCTTCAAAAAAATGCAGACAACTATTTTTACTATTTTGTTTATTCTGATTTTGCTTCACATTCCAATTGTCGGTTTGTTTAAGCCGCAAATATATGCATTTAATCTTATTCTGGGTTTTTTTCCGGGATTCACTTACGATGAAACGCTTGATATAACACGAAGATTAATAATTTTCCGATTTCAAACTTTGGCTGTAGCTGGTTTTCTTTTGACAATGTCAATTTGGATTTGGCAATTCAAAAAAAGGAAGCAGAGACGATTTGCATTTCCAATACTCGAAACCGCAATCATGGCGTTGTTCCTGCCTATAATTTTAGTCGTAATTCTATTTAGCGAACGATTTGGATTTTCTTCATCTGAAAAATTCATTAGACAGAAACTTGCCGGAAATTACAAAACAGAACATTTTGAAATTATTTACCCCGCTGGAAGCGTAAAGCGAGAACGTATACGTCAGATTGGAAAACTGCATGAATTTTATTTATCTGAACTAAATAAAGAATTAGACATTTCCTCAATAAATAAAGTTAAAACATTTATTTATTCTTCTCCCGAACAGAAAGGAAAATTAATAGGCGCAAGCTATACAAACATTGCAAAACCGTGGCTAAGACAAATTCATATCAATATTTCAGATTTAGAAGCGAGTTTAAAACACGAAATGACGCACGTAATTGCCGCGGACTTTGGCTGGTCTCCATTACGCATTGGTAAAAACTCCGGATTAACCGAGGGGCTTGCAATGGCTCTCGAACGAGCTTCTACTACGGGTAGTTCGCTGCATCACACTGCGGCACTAATATTTGCCGCAGGTTTAAATCCTGATGTTGCGGCTTTATTTTCCTTCGGAAATTTTGCCCTTCAAAACGCATCAGTTAGTTATAATATTGTCGGCTCTTTTAGCCGATACTTAATTGATACACGCGGTATTGAGTTATTTAAAAAGTTATACAATACGGGTGATTTTGAAAATATTTATGGCGTTAAACTATCAAATCTTATAACAGAATGGCGCGCATCATTAAAGAAAATTTCATTGAGTAATAGTGAAATTATAAAAGCGCAATTTCTATTTCGGCGTCCTTCTATTTTTGGTAAAGAATGCGCTCGTGTGCTTGCCAATCTTAATAACGAAGCAAAGCAATTACTTAATCAACATGAATTTGAACAAGCACTCGAAATAGTTGAACGCTCTCTATCTTTAAGCAAAACTCCAGAGGCAATCAATAGAAAAGCAGGAGCGCTTTTTGAACTGCGCTTGTTTCGCGAACTTATTGAATTTGCAGAAACTCAGATGCAAGATTCGACAATCAATTTTCTTTTACTGCCGTTACGATTGCGGCTCGGTGATGCTTATTGGGCGATGGATTCGCTGGTAAAAGCTAAATCACAATACGAAATGCTTGAAGCAACTCACTTGAGCGAATGGTATGATGAAATTTGTTCTTTAAGAATTGAGGCGTTAAAAGATCGGAATAACGAACTAAGACAATTCTTTATATATTCAATGGAAGATACAATTCGAATCGCACGGCTCGAAAAATTCAGGAATCCTTTAGCTCGATTCCTTCTTGCGAGAGAATACGCTGGAAAAGGACGCTATGCTGATTGTATAAACGAATTAATAAAGATTGACCTTACTAATATGGGCAAGCTGGAATATTTCCGTTTGAGACATCTCGGTATTGCCTACTATTCGGTTGAAGAGTTTAAATTGGCAAAAGATTTTTTTAAAAAGGCAATGTTTCTTGCTCCTTCATCTATATCAGAATTAAATACAAGGGAGTGGATTCATCGGTGTGAATTTGAAGAATCATATCCGGCAAAGTAGTCTGTAAGAAGTTATCTGTTCATACGCGGAGAAAATTATGGAATGCAATAAATCTAAAAATCTTAAGAAATGTAATTGCAGTTACGAGCCATGCTCGCGCAAGGGAATGTGCTGTGAATGCCTTCAATATCATTTGAGAATGCAGGAGTTACCGGCATGCTGTTTTCCGGATGATATAGAGCAGACGTATGATCGCAGTTTTCGTACATTTGCCCAGGCAGTGATGAGCGGGAAAATTGCGTCATAATATTTTGAAGTAGGGGCGAATTCCACCAAATGTGGAAAAGCATGAATCGCCCCTAAGAAATCTATCTCGTTGCATTTCCATCAATTTTTGGCGTTATTTGAATGTAGAATTCATTATAAATTTTAAAATTTTCAATAGCTGAGTTTTTTTAACAAATTTTTTTGATTTTGAATCATCTTAACCACCAAATACCGCCCAAAGCGCATACAGCCATGTATAATTGGCACAAGTTCTGGGGAAGAAAAACTTGGAATGTGGTTGCTGAATTTATAAAGACTTATTCGCCTGAAGGTGGAATAATCATGGATCCGTTTTCGGGAAGTGGAGTAACTGCTCTTGAAGCTTTGAAACTTGACAGAAGAGTAATTGCTGTTGATCTAAATCCTATTGCAGCAGAAATTCTACGGCTTACAATTTTACCTATAGAACCTCTGAAGCTACAGGAAGCTTTCGAGCGGATCGAGAAAGCTGTAAAGAAACAAATTCAACAAATGTATTTTGCCACATGTCGAAAATGTGAAGAGCAAATACCGGTTGATTGCGCAATTTGGAAGCGCGATGATAAGAAAAATCTTACGTTAAAAGAACTTCGATATAAATGTCCCCATTGCGGCGAGGTAGTGGAAACCGGGGGAAAACCTAAACCTAAAGACCTTAAGAATATTAAAGGAATTGTAGAAGAATTTCGGAGTAAACGTATCTGGTATCCCAAGAATCCAATGTACTATAAAGATGGACTACCTTTTAAAGAAAAGCAAAGGTATGATTCTTTAGACGAACTTTTTACACCTCGCAACCTTTATGCTCTTGCAGTTTTGATGAATGCAATCGAAAAAGAGAAGGATGAATGTCTTCGCGATTTTCTAAAAATTGGTTTTAGTTCTATGGTTCATCTTTGTTCTACTATGGTTTCAGCATCAGCGCCGGCGGAAACAAATCATCAAACTTCTTTCAGCTCAGCGTGGACAATGCATAGTTACTGGTTTGCCAAGGAGTTCATGGAGCAAAATGTCTGGAATAAATTTGAAAGCTCTATCCTCGGACATCAAGGATTGCTAAAAGCAAAAGTTGAATCGAATAAGCATTTCAAGGGAATGAAAATCGGCACACGACTTTCTTCGTTTCTCGATGATGGAACGAACATTTGCATAATCAACAGCAACTGTCTTGATGTGTTCGACAAAATGCCGGCTCGCTCTGTAGATTATATCTTTACCGATCCCCCTTATGATGCTTCGATTCAATATGGTGAACTTTCTTACTTATGGGCGGCTTGGTTAAAAAAAGATAAGGATTATCCAACACATATCTCCGAAAATGAAATTGTACGGAATGAACGCCAGCATAAAGATTTCGATGTTTATCATTCACTCTTGCGAAAAAGCTTTGAAGGGATGTACAAAGTCTTGAAACTCAATCGTTTTATGACTGTAACATTTCACAATCCGACATTTAAAGTTCGCAATGCAACAATCAGAGCTGGCACACATGTCGGCTTTGAATTTGAAAAGATTCATCACCAGCCCTTAGCGCGGGGTTCGGGTAAATCTTTGTTACAGCCATTCGGTTCAGCTATGGGAGATTTCTATCTGCGTTTTCACAAGCCGGCATCAGAAGCAACTCGGATAGAATCTCGCGAAGAAATTGATGAACGAAGATTCGAAAAAATCGTTGTTGATACAACTATTGAACTGTTGGCAGAGCGGGCGGAACCTACACCTTACACTATAATAATCAATTATATTGATCCGATACTTGCTAAACATGGGTATTTTTCTTCGTTGCATACTGGATTAGACGTTAAAACAGTTTTGAAAGAACACACTGGAAAAGAATTTAAACTTGTTAAAGAAAAATTGGGTGGAGCTTCAGGTCAACTATGGTGGTTCAATGATACAAAAATGGTAAGTCGGCTTCGAGAAATTCCATTATCAGAACGAGTAGAGCAAACAATTTTTCGCTTGCTTAATAAAGAGGGAAGAACGACCTTTACAAATGCTTGGGAGCAAGTAAGTATAGAATTTCCGAATTCGCTTACTTCAGACGCATTGAGCATAAAAGATGCATTAGAACAATATGCTCGACCATTAAAAGGTGGATACTGGATGTTAAAACCGATTGTGCGTCAGCGTGTAAATCAACACAGCGAGATAATCGCTATTTTAGCGGAAGTGGGTATTAGTCAAGGACAAGATATTTGGATTGGAAAAAAGGAACAGGCAGATTTCGCTTCTGGAATTGTAGGGGCTAAGAAAAGTTTACGAGAATATGTTTCGGTAGATATTTCTAAAATTCAAGGGATTAAAGATCTCAATACAGTCGAAATGATTGATTTGATTTGGATAAAGCAAAATAGAATTGTTGCAGCTTTTGAAGTCGAATCAACTACAACTATGACCAGCGGATTAGTTCGTGGATCAAACTTATCATCCGATATTCCGAAATATCTTGTTATTCCGGAAGAACGTGAAGAACAGTTACAAAGGAAAATGAAATCCCCAATGTTTTCAGAACGTTTTGAGTTAGATCAGTGGCATATACTCTATTTTGATTCGCTTCGTTCTAATTATCCCAAATTAAAAAATGGTACAATTACGGTTGAACAATTGATTAATGAAAAGCAAAAAGTATCAATGGTAAAAGAAGAATTGGCAGAATACAATTTATTTTCATAGGAGAATCATGGCACCACAAATAAAATTCGGAACAGACGGATGGCGGGCAGTAATTGCAGATGATTTTACATTTGAAAATGTCGCAAAAGTAGCTCTTGCAACAGCAAATTACTATAAAAAGCATAAGAAAATTAAAAATGGAATCGTAATCGGATACGATTCTCGATTTTTATCTAAAGAGTTTGCAGAAAAATCTGCGGAAGTTATTGCAAACCGCGGTATAAAAGTTATCATCTCGGATAAAATTTCTTCAACACCGGCTGTGTCGTTAGTCGTAACAAAGATGAATGCGGCTGGCGGAGTCGTAATTACTGCAAGCCACAATCCGGCAAAGTATAATGGCTTTAAGATAAAAGGAGATTTTGGCGGACCCGCTCACCCCGAAATTATTGAGAAGGTTGAGAAAGAGCTTAAAAAAGTCATAAAGTCAAAAGTAAAAAGTAAAAAATCTTATCCAGAACTGATAGAAAAGGGAACGATTAAAAAAGTTGATTTCAATCGAATATATATTGATGAAATCAAGAGTAAAATAAATATCGATCTAATCAAGTCTGCGGGAGTTAAAATTGCTTACGATGCAATGCATGGAGCGGGTCAGGGGGTCATGGGCCAAATACTGCCGCTCACAGTTGCGATTCGCCAAGATTACAATCCATCATTTGGTGGAAGTCATCCCGAACCACTTCCTCAGCATACTCCCGGATTAATTGAGGCAATCAAAAAAAATGGATGCGATATAGGAATAGCTACTGATGGAGATGCTGATCGCTTGGGTGCTTTTGATGAGAAAGGTAATTTTGTTGATTCACATAGAATATTTGCTCTTCTGCTAAAATATCTTGTAGAGCAGAGGAAATTAATAGGTGAAGTTGCAAAGTCATTTTCGGTCAGTCAGATTATTGATAAAATGTGCAGGAAGTACGGACTCGTTTTGCATGAAACTCCAGTTGGTTTCAAATATCTCTGTAGATTAATGACAGAGCGTGATATTCTAATTGCCGCTGAAGAGAGCGGCGGACTTGGATTAAAAGGTCATCTGCCTGAACGTGACGGCACTTATATCGGATTACTGCTTGCTGAAATTATGGCGACTCGAAAAAAGAAGCTGAGCGAACTTGTTGAAGAATTGATGAACGAGTTTGGCTGGCATTACTTTAACCGTCAGGATGCTCATTTAACAGAAAAAGAAAAAAATCGAATAATGTCATTTTATAAAAAAGGACCGAAAAAAATTGCCGGATTTCCAATTCAACGCATCGAAACAAAAGATGGTTACAAATTATTTGTGGAAAATGGTTGGGTGCTTGTGCGCGCATCTGGAACCGAACCACTAATTCGTTTTTATGCAGAAGCCGAATCAATGGATAAGGTGCAGGGGCTCTTAAAAGCCGCGCGGGAAGTATAAAGAAGATCATAAGAGAATGAGATTATGAGATGTTGAGAAACCTCTGATAGATTTATCGGAGGTTTTTTATTCTAATAAGAGAAATAAATGAGAGAATTAAAACGCGGAGATGAAATACAACTTGAGATAACCGATGCGGCATTTGAAGGCAAAGCAATTGCCCGACGTGAAGGATTGGTGTTCTTTGTTGAAAATGCAGTTCCCGGCGACACGGTAATTGCTATGATACTTAAAATCAAAAAAAATCATGCTGAAGCGAAAGTTGTACAAATTGAGA
Organism: Ignavibacteriales bacterium; assembly: GCA_037446575.1. GTDB lineage: Bacteria > Bacteroidota > Ignavibacteria > UBA10030 > UBA10030 > JBBIII01. The sequence continues at coordinate 30,095 of JBBIII010000009.1, read as the reverse complement.
AGCCGTCAATTTTGCGGGTAACACCGCGATGTAAATATTTTGGCGTTTGCGGCGGTTGCAAATGGCAGAACGTTGATTATTCGGCACAACTTAATTTCAAGCAGCAACATGTAATTGATTCATTTGAACGTATTGGTGGATTTAGGAATTTGAGTGTTCTGCCAATTATCGGTTCTGATGAAATATTTTTCTACCGAAGCAAAATGGAATATTCGTTTTCTGATCAACAATGGTTAATTGAAAAGCCATTGCCAATTGAAAAAGAAAAAATCAAACATTCTGAATTCCCAATTCCGAACTCCCAATTCACAATCTTCCTTGGATTGCATGTTCCTCAGCGTTACGATAAAGTACTTGATATCGAAGAGTGCCATCTCCAATCTCCAATTTCTAATCGGATTTTGAATTTCACTCGCTCTTTCGCTCGTACAAACAATTTGAATGTATATGACTCACATACTGATTCTGGTTATTTGCGATTTCTTGTTATCCGCGAAAGCAGGAAAACAAAAGAGATTATGGTCAATCTTGTAACACGCACAGATGAATCGAAAATTATGAATCAATTTACTGCGCGTCTTTTAACAGAGTGTTCGGAAGTTACGACCGTTATCAATACGGTAAATCAAAAGAAAGCTCAAATCGCATGTGGAGAAATTGAAAAAGTTTATCACGGAAAAGGTGCAATTACGGAATGGGTTGGTAAAAATCATTTTAATATATCGGCAAGCTCATTTTTTCAGACAAACGTAGCACAAGCAGAAAAATTATATCAGGCAGCCAAAGATTTTGGAGAATTTAAAAAGAACGATGTTGTTTATGATTTGTATTCTGGAACTGGTTCTATAGCGCTATTTATTGCAGATGCAGTGCAGGAAGTTATTGGAATTGAATCTGTCGAAAGCGCAGTAAAAGACGCTGAAAGAAATGCATCTGAAAACAAAGTTGCAAACTGCAAATTTATACTCGGCGATCTGAAAGATAGATTAATTAAAGATACGGAGTGGATGTTGACACATTCGAGCCCGAATGCGCTTATTATTGATCCGCCTCGAAGCGGTATGCACCCAAAAGTTGTTGAAGAAATTGCCCAAATGAACGTCGAACGAATTATTTATGTTAGCTGTAATCCTACAACACAGGCGCGAGATATTAAAGCGTTATGCGAGTCAAAATATCAATTAGTGAAACTCCAACCAGTTGATATGTTTCCCCATACATATCACATAGAAAATGTCGCGCTATTATATAGGCGATGATAAAACTCTACAAAATCATTAGAACTTTTCAAGATTTTGATCTTTTTTTAATCGACAGCTTTTATAACCTCAGATTGTTTCATAATTGTCTGCGGTAAAATATTTGTCAATTCTTTTTCAATTTTTATCGGCTCTGCCAGCTCGATAAAATTTGCCTCGATTGTTTCTTTAACACTGTCCGCGCCAACTACTTTGAAGCGAATAGGAATCATTAATGATGTATCAGGAAACGCTTCCCATTGCATTGTTGCGCTGTGTTCACTGAGGCTGGAGATGTATTCACTCGATACTTCTTCGAGCTTATTTTTTCCCGAAGAATAATATAAATTGAATTTATACGGACGATATTTGAAATGAATTTTGACAAGCATACTGAATGTAGTATTTGAATCTTTCACAACTTCTTTCATTCGTTCGACTTTTATCCAAGGCTCTTGAGTAAAAATAAATTCCTTTAAAACTAATTCACGATCCCATGTTGATATTAATGTGTCTTTTTCCGGTAAGCGCACATATACATTTTTCAAATATTCACTGCTCTTTAGTTTTATTTCTCCTTTACCGTCTTTTAAATCAATTGTTTGTTCTATGTTGATGTTGTTTCGCCATTCATCTGAATAAGATGGAATGAAAAATAATATTATTGTGCAAAGCACAAACGCAGTAATTATTAAAATTAAGCCCGTTTTTGTTCTCCATTTTTTAAGCCAGAGTAAATCAACCTTACTGTCAAAATATATCGCCGCAAATCCGAGTAAGAACGGGAATGACCAAACAGCAAAGAATAAAATGTAGAATATGTGGACAATAACATACATCCACGTCTGTTGGGTAGAATGCAGAGCCGTCATTCTACTAATAAAAAGAAAACCTTCTGAAAATATTAACCTGAGCATAAAATGTGGAGATAATATCCACAAAACAAATTTTAGCCAAGGTTTTCTTACCAGCATGGCAAGAGAGAGCAAACAAATTGCGATTGCAGGATAAAGCGCTATTTTAACATTTGCCAACAGCAATAACCCAATGAAAATTATTAAGAAAATGAAAGTACGAAGAAACCATCTGTATGGATCGCGACTTAGATTGATATGTGATGCAAGTTTAAGAGAGAGCGCGATTCCTAAAAGCGCGGCAAAAAATGCTAGAACAAAGTATCCATCCGGGTAAGCGACCCATGGATATCTAACGCCCTTTATTAATCCGATGATATTTTCAGAAAGCCATACAAAGGTCTGAATGATTAAAGCAACGAGGAATAATTTTAAAGCGGGGACTTTGGGTCTATTTCTGTTATCAATTTCTATCCTTCTTTTTCGAACGGCGAACAGTGTAAAGATTGCAATTATCAAAGATGCGTTGATGAACGCTGTTAATATCCACAGCGGGAAAATGATTGCACGTTTTCCAATTTGCAGAAGATAGTAATTACTGTTTTTTTCTTCAGGAATATTTTCGTCGAAGCGATTCACAAGTGAATAGATAAGGTCTCCACTGCGTTTTAGTCCGCTTGGTTTGAAATGTTTAAAATCATCTTGCGGCGTGTGAATCGGATCGTTCAAATCAGAAGTAAAAGCAATTGCTGGAATTCCTCGTCTTAAAAACGGCTCGTGGTCGGAACTAACGCCGCCTCCCGGCATTATACTCATTGCTGTAAAAAAATGAGTAGGGTAAAATATGGTCGAGTATTTTAATTTTGCCATTTCTTCATATGCTGCGTAAACTAACCAGATAGGAGAATTTCCTTTTGGCGAGTCAATCGAAGGAATTAAAATTTCGCTCCCATTAGCCATATCTATCTGAAGCATAAGTGCAACGCTGTCAATTTGAGGAAAATTTTTTACGAAGTAATTGGAACCGCAAAGTCCGCTTTCTTCTCCGCCAAACAAACAAAATACAAGTGTGGAATTGTGTTTCTCTTTCGAAAGCACACGTGCAAGCTCAATAACAACTGCAGAACCGGAGCCGTTATCATTTGTTCCTTGAACAAAAGGAGACGCTGAATCAATATGCCCGCCTATTAAAATTATTTTGTTCGTTTTACCTCGTAATATTCCGAGAGCAACTCCGCTATTTGTATTTATTAAAGAATTTGTAAAGTCGTTTTCAGCATAGTACATCTTCATTATATAAGCATCATCAAGCCCGAATTCACGGAATTTTTCCACCGCAAATTCCAATGCTTTTTGTTCATTTGGCGAACCCATCGGACGAGCGCCAATTTTTACAGAAATAGTTTTTAAGTAAGATAAAGCACTGTCCTGAGAAAATGGAATTTGTGCATGTAGGTATAAAGTTGAAAATAATAAACTAATAAACAGATGCTTCATATCTTCTCCGTAAATTCTATTTTGATCTTTTTCGTTTTACGCTATATACAGCTGTATTATCAGAAATGCGAAATCCGATCTGACGTTTTGGTTTTTCTGCCGGTTGCAGTAATTGATGAATAGCTTCTATTATCGTCTGGATTTTTTTATCGTGAATATTTAGCTTAGCTTCGAGCGCTTCAAGTTTCTCGGCTAATTCTTTATGGCTAGTCAATATTTCTCTTAGACGCACAAATGCTTTAACAATCAAAATACTCATACGCACTGCTCGCTGACTTTTAATTACGGTTGCAAGCATTGCAACTCCATGTTCAGTAAACACATAGGGCAGTACGCTTGAGTGCTTTAAAGTTTCGAACCGGCGCCAATTTGACACCAGTTCCTCTTTTTCTTTTTTTGTCAATTGAAAGACGAATTCGTTTGGAAATCTATCTCGGTTGCGTTTAACTTGTCTGTTTAGTTGTTTGGTTTCACAAAGAACAAATGACACTGCCATATGCAATGGATTCTTGAATTAAAACCTTTTATCCATGACGTATTTTGCGGCAATAGAATAAAAAATTTTAAGTAATATTATTTAACAAGATACTTCCCAAAAAACTCGACAACTATCTGGTGATATTTATTGCTTCCTGTTTCCCAAACATCGTTATGACCTGCATTATCAACCAAGATAAGTTTCTTGGGTTCGTTAGCTGATTCAAATAATTGTTTTGCATACTCGGATTTAATGAATTTGTCATTCTTTCCGTGCACAATCATAATCGGCACGTGCACACGTTTTATATCATCTATAGGTGAAACAAGTCGAGCTTTAAAGTTCGCCATTTTTTGTGCTTGCACGAGTGCGATATTTCTTAAAAAATGCCAGGGCATTTTGATTATACGCTTTTGATAGTCAACAAAAACTATACGCAACGCTGTAAAACTTCCCTCAGAAACCACGATAGAAATACGCGGATCAATAGCAGCGGCTTGAATTGCAACAGAGCCACCCATAGATGTTCCGTAAATACCTATTTTCCCGATTTTCATTTTTTTCTGTGATTCTAAAAATGAAATCGCTGACGAGACATCGTATTTTTCGTAAAATCCGTAAGTGCAATAATATCCTTCACTTTCACCGTGTTGGCGTGAATCGTAAAGCAAGATGTTATATCCAGCATTGTATAAACAATGCGCAAAAGGTACGCCGCCAATTTTACAATCTCCAACACCGTGCAGATAAATAATTGTCCCCTTTGCTTTTTTCTTTTGGTAGACAAGCCAGCCGTGTAGTTTCAAACCATCAATAGTTTCAAACGTTATATTTTCTTGTGGAATTCCGGCATCTTTTGGTTCTAACAAATTTGTAAAGCGTGTGTACCACTCACTTTTTCGGCGCACTGGTTTTAATAAGATAATTGGTCCAGCAACAAGTATTACAAATGCCGCTTGAATTAAAAATAAAGCTGAAATTATTAATAAATCTAAAATTAATGTCATTTTTTCAATATATGGAATAAGTCAGATTTGTTGCTTGTTGCAATATATCAAGGCATATTAAATGAAGCAAGCAATAAGTTTGTAAATAAAATTTATGAAATTTCCACAACCTTTTAATAACTCGAAAGTCTAATCCTATGTCTGACAAACAATGGAATTTCGGAAGAATGACGGCGAATGAGACAGAATTAATTTTAGACGCACAGCGAGGAGATATGAACGCATTTGAAGAAATTGTTCAGAAGTACGATAAACAAGTACTTACAATTGTAGCCGGATATGTTAATTCTTCAGACGATGCAAAGGATATTTATCAAGAAGTATTCTTACGTGTGTACAAAGGACTTCCAAAATTTCAACATAGGAGCGAATTTTCAACTTGGTTGTTTAGAATTACTACAAATGCTTGCCTAAGTTATAAATCACGAAAACAAAACTATAGACATACCTCTTTAGATCAAAGTGTTAATAATGACGAAGGCGGGTTACAATCGATGCATGAAACATTAGCCGGCGAAAACGCAACTGATCGGCAAGCGCACGATACTGAAATTTCTGAAAGAGTTGAACAAGCGCTTTTAAAACTTTCACCGCGCCAAAGAATGGTTTTCACTTTGAAACATTACGAGGGATACAAATTACGCGAGATTGCAGAGATGATGAAATGCGGCGAAGGAACAGTGAAAAAATATTTATTCGAAGCGATTGCAAAATTACGTGTTCAGTTGAAAGATATAGCAAGCTGATAATATAGGAGTCGGTTATGAATCACAAACAATTTGAAGAATGGTTAAAGCTCTATTTATATGAAGAGCTGAGTGATAATGAAAAAAGACTATTTGAAAAACATTTAGAAGTATGTACGCAATGCAAGCTGGAATTAGATGAAATAAAGAAGTTGAATTCGGTGCTATTGCTTCGCAAATCTGTTCCAATCAAAGAACCTTTAATTCAAGAAGTGAGGCGGAATTTACGCTTAAAAGTTTATGATATAAAATCAAAAAGGTCTGTGTTCGATAAAATAATGGATGCGCTCGATAATTTACTCGCCCCATCGCTTCAGTATGCATTTGGTGGAATTTCATTGCTTGCCATCGGAATTTTTACTGGTTATTTAATCTTTAAATCTCCAACTGATAGCTCGCAACACTTTGCAGCAACTTCCGCTTTTGAAGCTGGTGAATCTCAAATATCAAATATCAGATTTATTGAACGAAATAAAAATACGGGAAATATCGAATTTACTTTTGAGACCATTACTCCTGTTCACATACGCGGCAATATAAATGATGAGCAAGTTCAAAAAGTACTTGCACGGGCGTTATTGAGTGAACAGAATGCAGGTGTTCGTTTGCGTGCAGTAAATATGATAGGTTCGCGAGCCGAGGAAAAAAGAAATGGTTCTCCGGCGCTGGACGAAGAAGTTAAATCGTCATTAATCAATGCTCTTTTAAATGATAAAAATATTGGTGTTAGAAAAGAAGCTCTGAATGTTCTTAGAAATTACTTGCCGGATACAGTTATAGTGCGTGCATTTCTAAATGTTCTAACAAACGAGAAAAATACTGGCTTAAAAATAGCCGCGATTAATTCATTAGATTTTTCCGGATCAAAAAATCAGCAATTAAACAACGAAATTCTTGAATTATTAAAAGAAAAATCGGAAACAGACGAAAATAATTACATCAGAATAAAAGCAAAGACAGCTTTGCAGGAGATAGCACAATGAAAACTTTAAATCGAATCACAAATATATTTTCTATTGCACTGTTAGTTTTCACGATAGCACAGGCACGACAGGAAGTAAGTAGAGCAAAATCATTTTCTGTTAGTAAAGGCGGTAATCTGGAGATTTCAACGAGTATAGGAGATGTTCGCATAACTACATGGGATAAAAATGAAGTCTATGTAAAGATCGAAGGTTTGGATGATGAAGATCTTGCAAAGGTCAAAATGATTCAGACTGGAAATACGATAAGAGTAACTTTTAGACCAAAATGGGGTGGGAATTTTTCTTATGTAAGTTTTGATGTCAATGTTCCGACACAATTTAATATTGACATGAATACATCCGGCGGAGATTTGGAAATTTATGGGGGTATAACTGGCAAGATAGTTGGTTCTACTTCAGGCGGCGATATAAAATTTGCCGATGTATATGGCGGACCAGTAGACGTTTCAACGTCGGGAGGTGATGTAGTAGTGAAAAATATTGAAGGGGATGTCAACCTGAAAACTTCAGGCGGTGATATCAGAGTAGGAAAAGTGAATGGAATTCTTACTGTTCACACTTCAGGGGGTGATATTCAAATTGAAGCAGTTACAAAATCTCTCGAAGCCAAAACGGCAGGTGGTAATATTAAAGTAGGAAATGCCGGAGGTGAAACACGTGTCTCGACTTCGGGTGGCAATGTAACAATTGGCGATATTGGAAGTGAGGCAAGCGTTTCTACGTCTGGCGGCAATATTAGTGTCGGAAAAGTTACTGGCAAGGTAACAATGAACACTGCTGGCGGTAATATTGATCTGAAAGGTGCGAATGGAAAAGTAATCGCAAAAACCTCGGGTGGAGATCTGAATTTGGAAAACGTTATTGGTTCAATTGAAGGAAAAACATCAGGTGGAGAAATAGAGGCAAAATTAATTCCAAAGGGAAGCGGTAAAACTAAACTCTCCTCCGCCGGTGGTGATGTTCGTCTTTATGTCGATGAAAATGCAAAATCAACCATTGAAGCAACTATAAGACTAAGCGGTTGGGGCTGGAAGAAAAACCGATATGTAATAAAATCAGATTTTCCAAAAGATATTTATGAGACAGATGAAGATGCGGGTGAAATAAGAGCCGAATATAAATTAAATGGCGGCGGCGAACTAATCGAATTGAGCACATCTAATTCTAATATTGAAATACGCAAATTGCGGAAGTGATTATTTTTGTGTTACAATTTTCAAAGCCGCTATATTTGATAGCGGCTTTTTTTTTGGTATAATACTCACACAATTTTATCGAAAGGATTCTTTTTGGATTCGATTTTAGATATAAATAATTCTAATCGGGTAGCAATAGTACATGATTGGCTTACAGGGATGCGTGGAGGAGAAAAAATTCTTGAGGTCTATTGCGAGCTTTTTCCTAACGCCACAATTTTTACGCTCTTGCATAATAAAGGGTCAATGTCCTCAATAATTGAAAAAATGAAGATAAAAACATCCTTTATTCAACATCTTCCAAAGAAAGAGACAAAATATCGCAATTACCTTCCATTAATGCCGCATGCAATTGAATCCTTTAATTTTTCTGGATACGACCTGATTCTTTCGATTAGCAGCGCCGTTGTAAAAGGGGTGATTCCAAAAAATAATGCAACTCATATTTGCTGCTGCCTTTCGCCGATGCGATATTTATGGGATCAATATGAAGAATATTTTGGGAAAGGACGGGCTGGTTTTTTAACACGCACGGTCTTTTCTGTTATAGCGCCGTATTTACGGAGATGGGATGTTTATTCAAGCAAGCGTGTTCATTATTTTATTTCAATTTCAAAAACTGTACAAGAAAGAATTTCACGAATTTATAACCGCCACTCAGATATTATCTATCCTCCTGTCAATACTGAATTGTTTACAGTTTCAGAAAAAAACGAGGGCTATTATTTGATGGTTAGCGCGCTTGTTCCATATAAGCAAGTTGATCTTGCAATTGAAGCCTTCAACCGAACTGGAGAAAAACTTTTAATAGCTGGCACTGGACCTGATAAAGAGAAGCTTCAGAAACTCGCTAATAAGAACATTGAATTCCTCGGTTGGCAAAGCGATGAAAATCTCACAAAACTTTATGCAGGTTGCCGCGCATTAATTTTTCCTGGCGTAGAAGATTTCGGAATTGTTCCGCTTGAAGCGATGGCAAGCGGCAAGCCGGTAGTTGCATTAGGCGCAGGCGGAGCTTTAGAAACTGTAGTTGCAAATGGAGATTCGCTTACCGGTGTTTTTTTCTACAAACAAACACCGGATTCGCTTAACGAGGCAGTAAAAAAAATTTCAAAAATCAATTTCGCTCCGTATTCAATTAGAAAGCATGCCGAAAAATTTGATAGAATGAAATTTAAGCAACAGATTGCGCAATACATTAAAGAGCGAGTAGAATCAAAAATCGTGTAAGTCTAAAACCCTCTAACTTTAACAACTAAGTTAGATTTCTATTTCCATTCCTTCCACTGCACCAAAGCATTGAATATTAGATTTCTGTGTTTTCAATAATTTCCTTGCATGTTCTACCATTGCATCAATTGTCTTATCATCGTGCGTTGGATCGTGATGGAAGAGAGCTAATTGTTTCGCGTTTGCTTTTATTGCAAATTCAACTACCGATTCAATTGGTGAATGTCCCCATCCCACTTTTGTTCTGTACTCCTCTAAAGTATATTGGGCTTCGCATACAAGAAAATCGCTGTCTTTTAAAAACTCGATAAATTTATCATCCAATTCAGCGCCAAATTGAGAAGCAAGTTCATCTTTGCGTGCGGCATGGAGCGTATATTTATATGGTTCATTATCTGAAGCATAGACAAAGGATTTGTCCTTATAATTAATCCTATAAGCATAAGTCATTGCCGGATGATTCACATAAAATGGAATAATTTGAATATCGCCTATCCAAATCGGTTCACGGATTTCCTGCATTATGATTTGCGCTTGCAAGTCGCCAAGAGGTACAGGAAAATATTCGGAATCCATTTGAAATTTCATCAAATCTTTTAAGGTTTTATCGCGCGCAGGTGGACCATAAATATTTATCTGAAAGTTTTTACTATATGCCGGTATAAAAAATGGGAATCCTTGTATATGATCCCAATGAGTATGACTGATGAACAGGTTAATGGATGCCTGCTGTGATTTGAATTCCTTCATTAGTTGCATTCCAAGGTCTCTTAAACCTGTACCTGCATCAAATATCATAATCTGATTATTAACTCTCAGCTCAACGCACGAAGTATTACCCCCGTATTTTACAGTTGTTTTACCCGGCGAAGCTATGGAACCGCGAGTTCCCCAAAACTTTACCTTCATCATATATTGCCCTTCCTTTTCTTAATCTGTAGAATAACTTCATCCACTAATTCTTTCGGCGAATATGGCTTAACTATATAAGCATCGGCTCCAAGACTTATTGATTTGTCTTTATCCGATAAATAAGATTTGCCGGAGGTAATAACAATTGGCGTGTTTTTCAAACTTGAATTTGCGCGAAGCATTTTACAAACTTCGAATCCATTTAATCCATCCATCATAAGATCAAGTATAATAACATCGGGCGGCGCTGATAAAGCTTGGCGCACTCCTTCGCTCCCTTCAGATGCAGTTGAAGTTAAAAAACCGTTTCTTTCCAATGAAACTTGCGCAAGCCGCCGTAAAGATGGATCATCATCTATTATTAATGCTTTTAATTTATGATTCGTTGATTGCATTCTTTTTTAAAACAATAGAATAGTAAAATTAATTACTAGTGTACATCGAAATTTTTATATATGGAATAATCAATTTTTATTAAAATAATTTTTATTCAGTTTTTAATTTTTCAATTGCAAGTACAATCGCTTCATTTGTAGCCGGAAGCGAAAATTCAGGTTCAATTTTATGATCTCCAACCGCCGATATTGCATCTTTAATTGCAAGCCAAGTAGAAAGACCATACATAAAAGGTGGTTCGGCTACTGTTTTACTCTGATGTATTGCTAATGGGTTTGGATAACCTTCCAATAATTCGACTCGAAAATCTTTCGGTATATCTTGCACAGTCGGAATTTTGTAAGTATCCGGCGAGTGCGTCATCAATCTTCCCTGTTTATCCCATTTGATTTCCTCGGTCGTGCACCATCCAACGCCTTGAATAAACCCCCCTTCTATTTGCCCGCGGTCTATTATCGGATTCAATGACTTGCCAGCATCGTGCAAAATATCGGCACGAAGTAGAGTATGGCGTCCGGTTAGAATATCTATTAAAACTTCAGAAACGCACATTCCAAACGAATAATAATAGAACGGCTTTCCCCAACCTTTTACTCTATCCCAACCGATATCGGGCGTTCTATAATAACCAGTCGCGCTTAAACTTACTTGCCGCAAGCGCATTAAATTCATTGCTTCTTCAAATTTCATTCGTCGTTCCGGATATTTCGAATCATAAATTTCATCATTCATAAAAACAATAGATTGTTGGAGTGAGGGAGTGTCTGGAAATTTTTCTGAAAATACTTTTACTATTTCTGCGGAAATGCGCATCTTGAGTTTTTCTATTGCGTCCTTTACAGCCGCACCGTTCATATCCGTACCTGACGAAGCCGCAGTTGGAGATGTATTTGGCACCTTCGATGTATTAGTTGCATTAACTTTTACTCGCTCCAGACTGACGCCTAATTCGTATGCGGCAATCTGCTGAATTTTTGTGTGCAACCCCTGCCCCATCTCCGTTCCGCCATGATTTACTATAACAGTTCCATCTGTATATATATTTACAAGCGCTCCTGCCTGATTTAAAAAAGTAGTTGTAAACGAAATGCCGAATTTTACCGGAGTGCAGGCAAGTCCTCTTTTCATAAATTCGTTTGCAGAATTGAATTCATTAACTTCGCGTCGCCGTTTCCAATATTCAGATGTATTTATTAATTGATCATAAATGGCATGAAGATGATTATTCTCAACAACCTGTCCGTAATGAGTTATATTGTTATCTTTGGTTCCGTAGAAATTAATTCGACGCATGTCAAGTGCATCTTTCTTTATGTATCGTGCTATTCTGTCGATAATAGCTTCTATTGTCGCCATACCCTGAGGTCCGCCAAAACCTCGGAAAGCGGTGTTAGACGGCAAATTCGTTTTCCAAACTTGAGCAAGTATATTTATATTTGGAATGTAGTACGCATTATCTACATGAAGCATAGCACGTTCCATGATTGCAAAGGACAAATCTGTAGCAGCGCCGGCATCGCTATTCAGTTCCAGTTTTAATGCTTCTATTTTTCCGTTATTATCAAAACCAACTTCGTAACGATTGAGAAACCTGTGTCGTTTCCCGGTCATAATCATATCATCATCACGGAATAGACGGATTTTTACAGGTCGCTTTGCTGCATTTGCTAATAGCGCAGCCCAGCAAGCAACATGGTTTGCTTGAGTTTCCTTACCGCCAAATCCGCCCCCCATGCGTCTCGTTTCAACAACCACTTCGTTATATGGAACTCCAAGAACCTCTGCTACCAAAATTTGAGTTTCTGTCGGATTTTGCGTTCCGCAAAAAACATTTATCTCGCTTTGCTCCCCCGGAATACACAATGCAATTTGAGTTTCTAAATACCAATGCTCTTGAGCGCCTGTGCGCAATTCTCCTTTTAAAACATGTGCAGCCGATATTAAAGCTACCTCTGCATCTCCTCTTTGCATTGTGCGAGGCGGACCAAGTAAGCTATTTTTTTCTATCGCTTGCTCTATTGTGAGTATTGCATAGAGCGGCTCATATTCAATCTTTATCAGATTTTCCGCCGTACGAGCTTGCTCAACCGTTTCGGCGGCAATAAGAAATATCGCTTGTCCCACAAAATTCACCTCATCAACGGCAAGGCACAACTCATCTTTTACTACAGGACCCATCTGATTATGTCCCGGAATATCTTTATAGCATAAAACTGCATGCACACCTTGCGCCTTCTTTGCTTTTGTCAAATCGAACGACTTAATTTTCGCATGCGCAAACAGACTATATACTACTCGCCCAAATAATAACTGATCACTAATAGGCATATCGTCCACATAGATTGCTTCGCCAGTTACATGCTTAATCGCAGATTCATGTATGATATTCATTTTGTCTCAACCCAAAATTTTAGTAAAAGATTTTTAGCCGCAGTTAATCTAAATTCCGCAGAACCGCGTGCATCTGAAATTGGCGCATAATCTTGCGAAAACAATCGCATCGCTTTTTCTACATTTTTTCTATTCCATTCTTTTCCAATAATGAATTGTTCTACATTGGTGGCTCTTTTAATTTTTTCAGCCATACCTCCGTAAGCAAGTTTTATATTCTTAACAATATTATTCTCAAGCTCTAATCTAAACCCAGCGCTTACAGTTGAGATATCTAAATCTTTTCTTTTTGATATTTTATAAGATTTAACAATTGTATTGTTCTCTAATTTCGGAATACGCACTGCAACTATTAATTCATCCGGAAGTTGAATAGTTTTCCGATAGCCGATAATGTATTCGTCTAATAAAACTTCGCGCTCCGACGTTAAATTCTTTAGTATTAAACTTGCATTGTGCGCTATAAGTATAGGAAGAGAATCACCAATCGGCGATGCGGTTCCTAAATTACCGCCAAGTGTGGCAACGTTGCGGATTTGCTGAGAACCAAAAACCGACAACATCTCGAATAAAGCAGGAAAATCTTTTTTTATAATTCTACTGACATCGTTAAGATTAACTCCTGCCCCAATTGCAAAATATTTTGGCGTGTCATCTATATTTTTAAGTTCATAAATTGCCGAAAGATCAATTAATTGTTTTAACGTTTCGTGTCCTTTAGTAACACGTAAGGCAACATCTGTTGAGCCAGAAATTATTATTGCGTTCGGGTATTGCTTCTTTAATAAAAGCGCTTCTTTCAAATTTGAAGGACGAAAATATTCCTGTCCATTAGATTTTATTTGGATAGAATCTTGTGAAATAGATTTAAGAAGCGAAATAATATGTTGTTCTTTCTCGGTGAAATGATCTATTCCATTATGAACACAAGCACGAGCGGCTGCTTCTACAATAGGCTTGTACCCCGTGCATCGGCATAAATTTCCAGTTAAAGAATCTTCAATTTGTATTCTCGTTGGCGCTTTTTCATTTTTATAAAGTGAGAACAACGACATAACAATTCCCGGTGTGCAAAACCCACATTGACTGCCCCCAGCTTCTGTCATTGCCGATTGAATTGGGTGTAATTTTCCATTTTCATCTTTTAAATTCTCAACAGTTATTAAATATTTTCCATGAAGCATCGGGAGGAAGTAAATACAGGAATCTATGTTTTTGTATCTAAGACGACTATCTTCAGTTAGTTCTCCTATAACGACTGTGCAGGCCCCGCAATCTCCTTCTGCGCATCCTTCTTTAACCCCTTTATGATTTGGAAGAGCACGCAGATAATTAAGAACAGTAGTTGTGGGAGTTAGTGTGTTAATGGAATTGAAATCTATAAAAACGATTTCGCCATCTAACACAAAAGAAATTTTATCTTGCATATATGCCTTTGCAATTTCGTTAAATCATAAGAAGTTTAGTAATTCTCAATTCAAGTGTCAACTTGATTATTGGTTTTTTAAAAAAATAAAATAATTATGGATTGAGTTTTCCCAATTCATCGTTTAAAAAAGCCCATTCAGAGTAAATTTTCTCTATTTCCGACTGGAGGTCTTTATATTCTTGCGAGACCGATTTTGCGATATGTCCATTTTTATAAACTTCAGGGTCGGCTAATAGAGTCTCCAATTCTTTTTTTCTATTTTCTTTTTTTTGAATTTCCGCCTCTATTTCCTTAATCTTTTTCTTCGCCAAATTTATTCTACGATTAATAATCTTACGATTTTCTTTTTCTTTTAACCACACGCTTTCTTTACTATCATTATTTGGCTTTAAGCTCACTTCAGAAATAGTCTCTTTTTCAATTACTTCTTCTTTCTTTTTAGCGATATAATCAGAAATATTTCCTAAGTAAATTCGTGTTGAACCAGGTTTTATCTCCAACACTTTATTCACAATAGGATCAAGAAAAGCTCTATCGTGTGATACAATTGCGAAAGAGCCATCGTAATTACTAAGAGCTTCCTGTAATATCTGTTTTGATTTCATATCGAGGTGATTGGTTGGTTCGTCCATCACCAAAAAATTTGCCGGGCAAAGCAACATTTTTGCTAAAGCAAGTCGACTTTTTTCACCTCCAGAAAGTACAGAGACTCGCTTGAAGACATCATCTCCATGAAACAAAAAAGAGCCAAGCAGTGTGCGTAATTGCGTGCGTGTTTCTGAGTCCGCTATTTCTTCAACTGTTTGTAGAACATCTTTGCTTAAATCTAATTCACCGGCTTGATCCTGAGCGAAATATGAAATAGAAACATTGTGTCCTAAAATTCGATTTCCAGAATCGATAGATTCAACTCCGGCAAAAATTCTTGCAATAGTCGATTTACCTGCGCCATTTATTCCTACTATTGCTATTCGATCTCCTTTTTCGATTTTATAATCTAAATTTTTAAATACTACCAAATTGCCATAATTCTTACATATCCTTTGTAGCTCCATAACAACTTTTCCGCAAGGTTTCGATTGTGAAAATTGGAAATGTATTTCGCTGGAATCTTCTTCTATTTCTATAATATCTCTCTTTTCTAATTGCTTAATACGGCTTTGCACTTGACGCGCTTTTGTTGCTTTATACCGAAATCGCTCAATAAACCTTTGAGTATGTAATATTTGTTGCTGTTGATTCTTTAACTGATTTTTTAAAAGTTCCTTACGCGCTGTTCGCTCAACTTCATAAAACGAGTAATTACCATTGTAGATTTCTAAGCCTTCATTATGAAGAGCAAATGTTTTTGAAGTAAGATTATCGAGAAAAGAGCGATCGTGAGATACAATTATTATAGCCCCTTTATATTGTTTGAGATATTCTTCAAACCATTGGAGAGTCTCCAAATCGAGATGATTTGTTGGTTCATCAAGAAGAAGTAAATTAGGTTCTTTTAATAGTAGTTTTGCCAAAGCTATACGCATTTGCCAGCCACCGCTGAATTCATCCGTCAATCGTGTAAAATCTTTCATCGAAAAACCAAGTCCCATCAGTACTCGCTCAATTTTCGATTTCATTCTATAAACGTCTAAGTCTTCTAATTTATATTGTAACTCGCCGATGATTTCGAGAATTTCTAAATATTCTTCGGAAGAAGAATCAGCAACGCTTAATTGGCTTTGGGCTTCTCTAATTTCACGCTGAACATCATTAATGTTTTCAAACGCTTTTTCAGCTTCTTCATATAAAGATTTTCCTGAGGAATTAACGCCTTCTTGCGGTAAATAGCCGGTAGTTAAATAATGAGCTTTTTTCATTTTGCCTGCATCAGGAAGTAAGCTACCAACAATGATTTTTAAGAGAGTTGTTTTCCCGCTTCCATTGGCGCCTACAAGACCGATACGATCATGCGCCCCTACAGTGGCAGTTAAATTTTTAAAAAGCGAGCGGTCGCCATATCGAACACTAATATTTTCAATTGAAATCATAACAATTTTAACTAAATATATGTAAAAGTTATGGAGCATTAAAATGGATTATTTGATAAAGTTTAGATTTACTTTTTACATTATTTACTGTATCTTTTTCCATTATGTTTTTAAATGAAACATAAAGGGGAAATTAAGTGTTGAACTATTTTCCTGAAATAATTAATTAAAAATATCTTAATTACTATATAAGAGGAGGACTTATGAAACGTATTATAGCTTTCGCCATATTTATTTCTGTAATAGTTGGGGCAGGACTACTATTTTTTTATAATAGCCCCATCCAAAGCGCATTTGCAATGCAGGAACAAAAATTAACAGGAAAAGAGAAGCACCAAATTGACCTTCCTGCGGCTACTCGTTTAATAAAAAATCATAGAACCATGCGCAAGTCGCCAAACGTTATCGGCGGTTTCTTTGGACGTGATGCCATCGATAAAATTTTGGCTCAGCCGAATGTGATTGGTATACGCTATTATTATGCAGAAACCAACGATAGCGCTTCTACATTAATTATTGTTGGCGTAGACAACAAAGGACAAGATATTCAGACTGGGTTTATAGCAGAGATAGCCATACCTTGTCCTCCATTTTGCGATCCAACTAGCGTATTATCTAAATAGGATATATGAAATATTATAATTGGTTAACATACTTAATGCTGTTTAGCCAATTGCTGGTTTGTTTTGTGGGAAGCTTTTATTATAAAAGCTTCCCCAAACAATTAAAAAATTTTGCAGTCCTTATATTTTTTTCTACTGGCAATATGATTTTTATGGCATTACTCGCAATGTATAATATACCTAATCTTGGGTTTTCTCATATTAGCACACTAATTGAATTGAATTTATTATGTATCGCTTTTTATTATTGGATCGATAACACTAAGATAAAAAAATCCATTTTAATAATATTGATCTTGTATATCATTTTTTGGATAGTGAGCAAATTTACTTTCGAATCGTTTAAACTGATTGGTAGTTGGACAACCGGCACGGCAATAATAATTAAAATAACTCTTTCCATTATTTTATTCATTGAATTAATAAAAGGTGATTCGATAAAGTGGACTAAAGATGCGAGACTTTGGATTGCTTCCGGTGTTATAATATCCTCTACAGGTAGTTTGTTTTTAGTGGTTCTATTTAACATAATGCTGCAAATATCTTACGTACATTTAAAACTTGTTTGGCAAGTAAATTGGGTGCTAATTATTATAGCTAACGTTTTGTACATAAGAGGATTTTTGTGCAAGAAATAGACTCCAATATTTTTCTTATTGTAATTTTTGGATCGATTGCCTTATTAATACTCACAGTTGGATTTATTATTGCAATTATTACAAGCAAACAAAAAGAACTCAGGTTACGTAAACGCCAACTGGAAGAATTAGAAATAAGTGAAAAGAAATACAGAAATTTATTTGAATATTCACCAGCTGGGATGGTTCGCCTAAATTCAGATTGGAAGATTGTAGATGCAAATGAAGCATTATCAAACATAGTTAAAACAAAATCGTTTGAAGACGCAAATAAAGTTCTACTGTCATTACCGGCCGCCGATAAAATATACATCAATGATAAATTAAATTCTGAAGGAAACATAAAGGATTATGAAACTGTTATACTATCTAACGATGGAACAGAATTATGGATATCTATTTCTGCTACAATTACAAAAGAAAAATTTCTAGAAGCGGTTATTATCGATATTTCAAAACGACGGCAAGCAGAAGAACAAATCCGCGAACAAGCTAGACTATTAGATCAAGCTCGCGATGCAATTTTTGTTACCAATCTCGATGGCGTTATTAAGTATTGGAATAAAGGCGCCGAACGCCTGTATCAATATCCTTCCGACGAGGCAGAAGGGAAGAATATTGCCGATATTATTTATAAACCAGAACAATTAACGAGTTTCAAAAATGCTATCGAACATACGACACAAAACTTAGAATGGGTTGGAATATTAAATCAAAAAAAACGAGATGAAAGTATAATAATAACACATTGTCGATGGACAATAGTTAAAAATTTTAATAATGAACCTATAGGGATACTTCAAGTTTGTTCGGATATAACAGAACTGAAAAGATTAGAAGCGCATTTTCTAAAAGCTCAACGATTAGAAAGTATCGGCATTTTTGCAAGCGGTATTGCACATGATTTAAGTAATGCACTGTCGCCGGTCTTAATAGGATTAAATGTTCTAAAAAGAAAACTTCAGGATCAGCAAAGTATAAGATTGTTAAAAGCATTAGAATCCAGCGTAAAATACGGAACAGAAATGGTCTACAGAGTGCTTTCCTTTGTTAAAGGTGTAAAAGGAGATCCAATTATTTTAAATACAAGAAAACTTATCAAAGATGTTACAAATCATTTAAATCAGTTAATCCCTGATAGTATTAGCTTGCAAACCCGAATGACTGAAAACCTTCCTAATATTAAAGGAGATCCAACTCAGCTTCAGCAAGTATTAATTAATCTATGCGTAAATGCAAGAGACGCTATGCCAAATGGCGGAGAACTGACTTTTAATGTTAAAAATACGTATGTAGATCATGTTATGGCAAGTAATAATCCCGATGCAAAAGAGGGGGAATATGTTGTATTCAGCATTAGCGATACCGGATTAGGTATTCCTTTAAAGGATGTACATAAAATCTTTGAACCTTTTTACACAACAAAAGAAATTGGAAAAGGAACAGGGCTTGGTCTTTCAATAACTCAAGGTATAATAAAAGGACATAAAGGATTTATGACTGTTGACAGTATTGTAGGAAAAGGTTCGACTTTTAGTGTATATATCCCAATTGCACAGGATAGAACTGAAGCATCTGACCGAGAAAAGCGTTTAAGCGATATACAAAAGAAAATTATTTTCGTGATAATTTCTGAAGATGAGTATTCACAAGAATTCATAGAAGATTTAGAAAAAAATGATTACGATGTTATACTTGCAGGTGGAAAAGAAGAATTAAGTAGGGCGCTGATTCAAAATTATGAAAAAGTAAAAACTATAATATTTGATGGCATTCAAAATAATATCACACCAGAACTTATTGAGTTCGTTTCTAATAATTATCCTCAAATGCAAACCCTCTTAATTGCAAAAGACCATGAAGCAGAAAAAATGGATCCCTCCTTAACAAATAAAATTCAGACTATCTTAATCCATCCTGTTTCGCACAAACAATTGTTACAAATTGTACAATAGAAATCCTTTAAAAATAACTCCGGGCTTTAGAGATAACGAGATAAGATAATACTGCTTTATTGATATAATCAATTAATTTACGAACTGCTTTAACAAGAAATTCATTGCATATCAAGCGATTCTCGCATATATTTTACAATAGTAAAAAAGTGTTTTTATGATAAAGAAATGGAAATAGGAGTTAAAAAGAAATGGCTGTATTAAGTGATATTCGTGAAAAATCGCCAAAATTTATTATAGCTGGCGCCGTAATAGTATTTATAATTCTAATTGTATTCGATTGGGGGCTCGATATTTCAGACCGAAGGGATAGACAAGGGCGCCACGATGTTTTAGGAAAAATCAACAACCAAGAAATATATTATAAACAATTTAGCGAACTTGTACAACGCGCCGTCGAGAATCAAAAACAACAGCAAAATACAGAAGTAGATGAAGAAATGGAGCGCCAAATTAGGTCGCAAGTATGGAACCAAATGGTAGATGAAATTTTGATTCAAAAAGAGATCGAAAGGTTGGGAATAACAGTATCTGATCAAGAAATTAGAGATATAGTAAATTCTCAAAACCCACCTGAATTCTTAGTCCAGCAATTTAGAGACTCGACTGGCGTATTTCGCAGGGATGCATATAATCAGGCAATGATGGATCCGCAAAATAGAGATGCCTGGATACAAGTTGAAGAAATTATTAGACAACAGCAAAAACAAATAAAACTACAAAGTCTTCTTTTGGCTACTATTAATGTAGGCGAAGAAGAAATTCGCCAGCGGTTCATTGATAGAAATATTACTTTAAATGCGGATTATGTTTTATTCGATATTAATAGATTAGTGCCCGATTCCGCTGTAACAATTACCGATGACGATTTAAAAGAACAATATGAATTGCACTCTGCGGATTTTAAAGTAAAAGCCGCGCGAAAAATAAAATATGTAGTATTTAATCAATCGGCTTCTACCGAAGATAGCACGGTTATCTTAGAAGAATCTCATAGGTTACTCGAACAAGCGAAATCTAAAGCAATAGACTTTTTGGAGCTTGCAAAAACTTATTCCGAAATTCCAATATCTGATGCTTATTTTAAACGCGGAGAATTAAGCCAGAAAAAAGAGAATGCTGTTTTTTCGGCAAAGAAGGGAGACATTGTCGGGCCAATTGTTGATTATGATGGTGTTCATCTGATTAAAATTTTGGATCAACGGCAAGGAACAACTGAATTCGTAAAAGCAAGTCACATACTAATTAATTTAGTTCAAGGACCTGATAGCATAAAAGCTATTCAAAAAGCAAATGATCTTTTAGCAAAGGCGCGGGCTGGCGCAGACTTTACAAAATTAGCGAGTGAAAATAGTCAAGATTATGGTTCGGCGCGTCAAGGTGGCGAACTAGGCTGGAATTCTAAAGAACGATGGGTAAAACCATTTGCAGATGCCGCATTTAAAGCGCGCGTCGGAGAAATTGTTGGACCTGTGAGAACACAATTCGGTTGGCACATTATTAAAATTGAAGGAAAAGATAAACGTGAGGTTAAAATCGCCGATCTAGCTTTAAAGATTAAAGCAAGCCCTCAAACGGTCGAAGCTGTTTATCATCATGCGCAAGAATTTAGCTATTTAGCTAAAGAGGAAGGATTCGAGAAAGCCGCAGAAAACAGTCAATTAAATGTGCGTGAAACGCCTGAATTTCAAAAAACCGGAGCTATTCCAGGCCTTGGCATCAATGATGCAATTAACACTTTTGCGTTTAACAATAAATTAGGAGAGATTAGCGAACCGCTATATGTTCGTAACGGTGTCATTGTTGCGAAAGTCTCTAATATTCGAGATGAAGGAGTACGTCCATTAGAAGAGGTAAAAAATATAGTACGCCCTATGGTGATGAAAAATAAAAAATTGAAGAACTTATATAAAGAGGTTGACTCATTTTACAAAACCGTAACTGCATCATCAAATTTAATTCTTACGGGTCAATCAAATCCAAATTTGATCGCCCAAAACACGGGTTCATTCAAACCAACTGAATATCCTCCAGGAATCGGTCGTGATCTGGTTTTCATAGGAACAGCGCTTGCGCTGAAACCTGGCGAACTATCTAAACCAGTTGAAGGTTCGCGTGGTTATTATATTATTAAACTATTATCCAAGTCTGAATTCGATACCTCATACTATAGATTACAAAAAGAAGCTCTTCGATCTCAGATTTTACAAGAAAAGCGACAGAGAGTATTTTCTGATTGGCAAATTGCATTACGTGAAAACGCAGAAATTATCGATAATAGAGATAAATTTTTTAGGTAATTATTTTTATTGCATTTAAGCGTCCGGATGTAAATTAGGACGCTTTTTTTTTATGAAGATGATAAATTTAACAGCAAAAAATAACAAATCTCTGATTTTCCTAACAGGATTTATGGGAAGCGGTAAAAGTACGATCGGTCCTATACTTGCCAACACACTTGGTTACGAATATATTGATGTAGATAAATTCATCGAGAATAAAGTTAAAAAAAGAATCGTTGATATTTTCAGCATAGAAGGAGAACAGGCATTTCGTAATTTAGAACGGCTTACATTGCAAGAATTGATTAAATTCAATCATTGCGTCATCGCGCTCGGCGGTGGAACAATTGCGAATGAAGATAATTTCCAATTAGTATCAAAAAACGGCATACTTATATATCTCAAAATTTCCCCTGAAGAAGTAATCCAACGTGTAAAGCACCGCGATGATAGGCCAATGCTGAAAGATGCGAATGGAAAACAGTTGTCGCAACCTGAAATGAAACAAAGAATAATAGAGTTACTTGAAAGGCGCGAACCGTTTTATACACGCGCTGACGTTACAATAGCTTGCGATAATATGCGAATCGGTGTAACTATCGATGAAATTATAAAAAATATACGTCCACTCATGGAAAAGGAATAGCCATGCTTCAAAAGCAAATTAATGTAGCGCTTGGCGAGCGGTCGTATTCCATTATTACCGGTGTAGATATGATTTCATCATTTGCGCCTATATGTCGTCAAAATGGTATTCCAGATTCTATTGTTATTATTACAGATAAAAACGTAGGGAAATATCATCTTCAACCAATTGTAAAAAATTTAACGCATCACTATTTTAAAACATTAGTGATTGAAATCCCTTCAGGAGAGATTCAAAAAAACCTATCCCGTGTAAATGCAATTATTACAAAAATGTTGAAAGAAAAAATTACTCGTAATTCAGCTATAATTGCTTTTGGAGGCGGTGTAATCGGTGATTTAGCTGGGTTTGTCGCTTCAATTTATCAAAGAGGGATTAAGTTAATTCAGGTGCCAACAACTCTGTTATCGCAAGTTGATAGTTCAATCGGTGGAAAGGTTGGCATTAATCATTTGCTTGGCAAAAATATGATTGGCTCGTTTTATCAACCGGTATTTGTATGGATGGACAGTTGCTACTTAAAGACTTTGCCACAACGAGAAATTATCTGTGGAATCGGCGAAGTAATAAAGTACGGAATTATTAAAGATGCACATTTATTTTCTTTTTTAGAATCTAATCTTGAAAAGGTTCTTAATCTTGATACAGAATCTATAACGCATCTCATCGCCCGATGCGCTTCAATTAAGGCAGAAGTTGTATCGCAGGATGAAAGAGAATCTGGAATACGAGTAATTCTTAATATGGGACATACAATCGGTCATGGCATAGAATCTGCCGGCGATTATAAATTGTTGAAACATGGCGAAGCAATTTTACTCGGAATCTACGCTGAAAGTTTTATTGCAAAAGAGATGCAACTATTGGATAATGATTCATTTGAACGTATTGTTTCACTAATACGCCGAGTACCGATTGCGAAAAATTTTTCAGCTTTGAATATTTCAGTAATATTGGATGCAATGGGCAGAGATAAAAAGCGCGTTGCTAAAAAACATCGTTTTGTTTTGCCGATAGAAATTGGGAACACGAAAGTATTTGAGAATGTCAACGAGAGACTAATTAAAAAAGCATTAAAATTGATAATTGGAAAATCTTGGAATGTCTGAAAAAATAAAAAACAGACGATTAACTTTTTCTAGTCTGATAGTGATTCTTTAGATATGAAAAATTTATTTCGACTTTATTGCTTTGGGAATTGTATCGTAAATTTGAAACGCTCGATCGAGATGCGATATTTTGATAAGTGATAAAACCTTTTTTTGTACGCCAACCAGCTTAACTGTTCCACCATTTTCACGCATTTTTCTTTCTGCTATAAGCAATGCGCTTAATCCACTGCTGTCACAAAATTCTACTTTCGATAGATCTACTAACAATTCTTTTAACTTTGGTTTACACAGAACAAGGAACTCACCTTTAAGTTCTGGTGATATACTTGCATCTAATTTGCGTTCATTAATTTTAAGTATTATGGCAACACCATTTTTTTTTGTTTCAAAACGCATAATAAACTCCAAAGACTTTAAAACATATCAAGACATTTAAGCAAACTTCTATAAGAATAAGCTGTACTAGAATTCTTTTTTGTTGTAATCTGAAAATTATAAAATTGATCGCCTTGTCGTTTCGTAAAACTGACTCGCACAGGCGCATTGGATTCTTTACAAAGATATGCGCTTGGAAGCACAAAATTCATATTGAGATCCAACGCAATATCAAATGCTGTTGTTTTCATCTTATTAATCAGCTCACGACGCGGTAAAAACAATCTGTTTATGTCGTGAGCTGAATAAGTTAAAGTCTTGATTGGAGGAGCTGATGACATAGAAAAAAGTTGGTCATCACGAATTAACACCATCATTCCATCGATTGAAAATTTTCTTAAAAGATATCTTAACAGCGTTGATGTTGTATCATTATCGATAGAGGATTCTGGGAAAATAACAAGAGCTTTTTTCGATCTTGAAACTGCATCTGTAAAATTCATCACCCGATCGCGCTTATTTCTAAAATGTAAGCGTGAAAACGAAAGCCCAATATTTTTTCTTAAGCCTTCTAACATCATCGACTAATTGTATTAATTATTTGTTTCGTTTTGATCTTTCGCGTTGAGCTTCAAGAAGCTTCGTTATAAACGCTTGATCGAAGAAATAATACCTTAATTGCAAACTACCGCGCAAAAAGGAATCTTTATCATTAGTTATAGGTTTGCTTCCAACATAATATTGCGAGCCAGTCATTACATATTCAGCCATTAATGTTATCGACCAGAACTCATTTATAAAATAATCACACCCAATTCCGCCAATACCATGCATATCGAAACTAGAAATGCCTGATGCAAGCTGAGGACGGAATCCAGACGAGTCTTTAGGGTCATAGAATGCTAAACCACCGCCGCCAGCTATAAAGATATTAAAATTACTATTCGGCATAAGATCTGCCGTTAAATAAAAATTTAACGACATTAGATCGGTTATCACTGATCTGCCAGTACTCGTTTCCCATCCTATTTGGTTAATACCAAACTTTGATCGAAGTCCGAGGTATTCCATTATTGAATAGCTTAAGCTAGCGCCATAACCAACGCCAGGCGAAGCGGTAACAGTTCCCCCGCCAAGAGCATATTGCATTGAGCCATCTACTCCAACTCCAAATTTTCCCACACGAGTTTGGCTAATTACAGGTATTGTTACAATAGAAATCAATATAAATGCAGCTATTAAATTGAACGATTTAGACATAAATCCCTCTTAAATAAGTGAGTGATAAAAGAATTATTTTCCGTCCAGCAATAAGTTAATAAACTTCTTTTCATCAAGCAACTCAATTCTAAGTTTTTGCGCTTTTTCAAGTTTAGAGCCGGCATCAGCGCCAACTACAACAAAATTAGTTTTATTACTTACATTGTTTGTTACTTTTCCGCCTAACATTTCGATTTTTAATTTCGCTTCTTCTCTTGTCATTGATTCAAGGGTTCCGGTAAGAACAAATGACTTTCCAGCAAACTTTTGCAAAGCGCTTGTTTGCCTATTAATCAACGCCATTTGCAATCCAGCAGATTTTAATCGATCGATAATTCGGCGGTTATTTTTATCATCAAAGAACCTAATAACACTCTCCGCTATTTGCGGACCTATACCTTGAATTCGGAGCAACTCGGTTTCTTTTACCGCCATAAGTTGCTCAATTGTCATGAAATTATCAACAAGAAGTTTAGCAATACTTAAGCCGATGTGACGTATGCCAACTGCAAATAAAACTCGTTCAAACGGTTGAGATTTACTTTTTTCTATAGCATCCAATAAATTTTGCACGCTTTTAGTGCCCCAACGCTCAAGATTAAGAATTTTTTCCACTTTTTTATGAAGATCAAAAATGTCAGCACAATTGCTAAGTAAACCAAGATTTACAAATTGATCAACGACAGCTTCGCCTAGCCCATTAATATCCATAGCGTTGCGACTTGCAAAATGTTCTATGCGGCCTTTAATTTGAGCTGGGCACTCACTGTTTTCACAATAATAATTTGCCTCCCCTTCAGGTCTAAAAAGTCTTGAATCACATTCCGGACATTTACTGGGGAATAAAAATTTATGGCTTTCGCTTTTTCGTTTATCAAAAACTACTGCGCTGACTTTGGGTATAACATCGCCCCCCTTTTCGACAACAATAATATCTCCTTCTCTTATATCAAGCTCATTTATGTAATCTGAATTGTGAAGTGTTGCGCGTGATATTGTACTTCCACCAATAAATACCGGATCAAGTTCTGCAACTGGCGTTATTGTTCCAAGCCGTCCCACCTGCAACCGAATATTATTTAATTTTGTTTCTGCCTGACGAGATGCGAATTTTAAAGCAATCGCCCAACGAGGGCTTTTTGCAACCGAGCCAAGTTTTTCTTGTTGAACAAGAGAATTGACTTTGACTACAACTCCATCAATATCATAAGGAAGTTCATTGCGTTTCTTTTCCCATTCTTTCCAATATTCTATTACTTCATCAATACTACTGCACAAACGAACGTGTTCACATATCGGGAATCCATATTTGTGCAGTAATTTAAGATTATTCCAATGAGATGTTAATTTTGTAGTGTTTGTATGAAGGAAATATGCAATAAAATTTAATGGACGTTGTGCTACAAGTTTTGGGTCTTGAAGCTTCAATGTGCCAGCCGTAGAATTTCTTGGATTGATAAATAGTTTCTCACCAGAGATTTCCCTTTCCTCATTCATTCTCTGAAAATCTGCACGCTTCATATAAGCTTCACCTCGCACTTCAAGCGTGGATATTTCATTAGAGAAATTATATAACCGTAGCGGTATAGTATGAATTGTCCTTAAGTTTTGCGTTATATCGTCACCTTTAAATCCATCGCCTCGTGTAGCCCCTTGGACAAAAATTCCATTTACATATTTTAAGCTTATTGCTACCCCATCATATTTCAGTTCGCAAACATATTCATAGGATTCATCAATTAATAAATTTCGTATTCGTTTATCAAAGTCTATTATTTCCGATTCGCTATAAGCATTAGCAAGACTTAACATCGGTATTAAATGCTGAATAGACTGGAATTCCTTTATTAGTTGACCCCCAACTCTTTGCGTAGGGGAATCAGGAGAAATAAAATTGGGATATTGTTGTTCAAGTTCCTGCAAGCGGCGCATTAATTTGTCATATTCTTCGTCAGATATTGTGGGTTGCGCTAAAACATAGTAGCGGTAGTCGTGCTCGAGAATTTCTTCCTGAAGGCTTTTAATTTCTTTTTGAATTTCTGACAAGTTCATACCAACAACCTCGGACCCGGTTATTAGTAATTAAGATTTGCTTCGGTTATAATTGCATTTCGGATTACTGCGCCACGTTTACCAAGATAACCAATATCTTTTCCATTCAATTGGAAGAACGCTCCACCAGCATTACCCATCGTAATAGAGAATTTCTCTTTTGCTACCCATGTTTTTTTTCTATTCGGAGATAATAAGTAAGATTCACCTTTCTTACCATCGATTAAAATGCTAATCCAAACAGAATCTTGAGTGTTGATTTGCAAATACAAACTATCAATTTTTTGTATTCGTGGCGTTGTTTGAGTATCGATAATTGTATATGGCGCTGCTATAGAGATTGCTTCGTTTTCCCGAATTACATTATCAAACGAAATCTCTTTTGGTGGTTTATCACTCGTACTATTCCGATTTGTATACGCTAAAATCGTAATTACTACTATTGCCAATAAAATAATCGAACCAAAAATCAAGTTGCGTTGTATAGATGATAATTCAAAAGGTTTTTGATCCTCTTTTTGTATTTTATGTTTGCTTTGTAAGTTTGACTCAAAAATATTACTTGTCAATGTTTCTTGTCGTGCTAAATCATACTTTTCTAAAATCTCGTCCGGATCTGCGCCTATCATACTTGCATATTCTTTTAAAAATGCGCGTATATAAGTTTGGGGAAGAATATGAAACTTGCCAGATTCAATAGATTCTAAAAATTTTTGGTTAATACGAGTCTCAACAGAAATATCCGATAAGGACACTTCCTTTTCTTGCCTTAATTTTTTTAATTCTTCACCAAATTGTTCAAGATTCATCGCTCTACCATTACTTATTGCTTATTACGAAAAAACAAGATAGCTCTCTGGAAATAGTAGCAATTATTCTAACTACATTCAAGGA
Organism: Ignavibacteriales bacterium; assembly: GCA_037446575.1. Classification (GTDB taxonomy): domain Bacteria; phylum Bacteroidota; class Ignavibacteria; order UBA10030; family UBA10030; genus JBBIII01. The sequence goes on along the minus strand of JBBIII010000009.1, from coordinate 1,868 downwards.
TTATTCGATAATAATAATTATTGCCTTTTCAGATTTTGTCTTACATTATTAGATATGAAAAAGATTTCGATAATAATTTCTACTCAATCCAAAGATTCTTTATTTTTAGGTTTAGTCGTTGGTTTTATATATTTACTTACCTTATTACCTGGTGTTGGCGGTTTTGCTGATACAGCTCTTTTTCAATTCATTTCAAAAATATTAGGTATAGGACATGCGCCTGGCTATCCGGGATATCTATTAATTAACAATGTATTTCTTACAATTTTTCCTCTCGGCTCAAATGCATTCAAGGCAAATTTACTCTCCGCATTATTTTCAACTACTGCAATAATTATTTTTAATCTACTGCTCCAGAAAATATTAATCCGCAGGTTTATTGCGTTATCAATTTCTTTATCATTTGCCTTTACTTATACGCTTTGGTCTCAATCTGTAATGGCAGAAGTTTATAGCTTGAATATTCTTTTCTTAGTTTCCGTGTTGTATTTCTTTATCAGATGGAATCAAGAACAAGATGCTCGTTTCTTTTTCCTTGGTTGTTATTTATATGCGTTATCTTTTGGAAACCATTTAACAACAATTACAATATTTCCTTCCTTAGTATGGTTTGTGTGGAAAACAAAAAGACAGTATTTCTTACAATTTAAATTATTGATTGTTATATCTATTATAATTTTAATCGGCGCTTCTCAATATTTGTATCTTTTTATACGCTCTTGGTCTCCTTCGACTCCTTATTTAGAAATTTCAGTTGATAATTTATCTATGCTTTGGTATCACGTTTCGGGTGGAATGTTTAAAGATTTAATGTATCCATATGGATTACGATGGATTATTTTTGATAGAATGCCAATGTTATTGCGTTTTGTGGTGGTTGAAATGTCTGTTCTCATACCATTCGTTATATATGGTTTTTTTACAAAAAAAATAAAGTTGATTAGAGTCTTTCTAATAATATTCGTATTTGGAATATTTTCATTTGTTGGTGGATATCATATTGCCGATATTTATATTTATTTACTGCCTATATATTTAGCATTTATGATAAGCGCTTCTGCGGGACTTGAGAAATTTTCTGATTGGTTACATAAAATTATTCCTCGCTGGAAAGAATCTGTATTTTTAGTAATTCCAGTTTTTTTTCTTCTAAGTAATTATTCACGAGTTGATTACAGTGATAAAATAGCAGAAGGGCAAAAAACTCAAGCTGTTTTAAATAAAGTTGAACCACCCTGCTTAATTGTTTGTCCGGATATTTCGTATGCTACTTATATGTGGTATTATACTTTTACCGAGCCAAAGAAATACAAAAATATGTTTATACTTCACGCTCATAATAATGATAATCCTATGAATGTTTTTTTAATGCCATTATATAATATTATGAATTATGTGCAAAATAATATTCCATTTTACTTGCCGCTTCAAAGACGAATGTTGCCGAATAATCTTAATACATATTTATACCAAGAGCATAAAACTTCTGATGTCAATCCCATGTATAGACGTAATATTAAAGAGTCGGAAGAAGAAAAATTGTACTATTACAAAATAGTTGTGGAGCCATATAAAGAGATTTTATTGAATCATGGATTCAGACTCAAGCTTATTGATGATAGCCTTTATTTTGTTCAACCGCCTTCTAATAAAGAAGATCATTTAAAAAAGAAAATATCTGCCGATCTTCATTAACATAAAACCGTGTAATGTAAAACATAGAATTAAATCGAAGAAATATTTTAAATGATTATAAAAGTAAGTAAGGTAATCTTATACAAAAAAATTATTAGATAGAATTTGTCATTTCTTTTTGGATTTATAATCGAGAACCTGACGCATCGTCTTTGCTAATTCTTCTATTTGAT
>JBBIII010000008.1:16682-53758 GCA_037446575.1 Ignavibacteriales bacterium | reverse complement strand
CTTCGTGTTTCTTCGTGTAACTTCGTATTTCTTCGTGATCTTCGTGTAACTTCGTGCTTCTTCGTGTAACTTCGTATTTCTTCGTGATCTTCGTGTAACTTCGTGTTTCTTCGTGAACTTCGTGGTAATTCACGCACCTCTGCGAACTCTGTGGTTTGGCTCTAAAAACTTATAGTAACTATTAGAACCGGCTTTGACGCTTTACACTACTATTATAAATTGACGCAACGGTAATTTTCAATGGAGGGTTTAAATGTCAAGTACTTTTTGAGAAGATAATTATTCTTACTAACTAAACGAAGGTTATTTACTCTCTTCTAAGTTATTGCATAGGCAAAACATTTTCTATAAAAATCACCTCATTTTCATCAAATTCTAACATTGCATTTATTAATACAATCTTTTGAAAGCAACGCAGATCGTTTAAGAAAATATCTTCTTCTTTAATTTTTCCTAATTCGATAAGCGATTGTCTTTTTGTTCCTTTAAGCAGTGGATGAGTTGGCGTTAGCCAAGATTTTCCATCGTACAGCGCAACATTTGCAAAGGAAGAGTCCGTAATGCGAAGTTTTTTTGTTATTAAAATATCATCTGCGCCGCAATTAATTTTTAAATTTTCAATTGCCGCTCTATTCAGGTATTTGTATTCGTATTTTATATCATCGCCGTTAACTAATCTTAGACTTTTTATTTTCTGAGGTGAGTATGGCAAGAACTCCACGCTTTGAATATTTTCATTAAAAATAATTCTGCATTTGTAGATGCTTTCCGTCAGCTCGGTGGGTATTTTAATAATCTCGCGTAAATCGATGAAGTTCGTTAAGCCGAAAAGTTCTTTGCGCGCTTTATTTAGTCGAGCGTTATGTTTTTCGATGTTTTGTAAAGCTCTATTCTGAATTTTTATTGATTCAAGCAATAGGGACATAAATTTTATCAATCATTTCTTGGTATTCGGATTTGGCGTCGCTCGAAGAAGTAATTCCGCCGCCGCTTTTGAAATATAATTTTTCATTTATGTTTTCTATAAATCTAATCATTACTCCGCTATCTAATTTTGCTCCATCATAGTAGCCAAAGATGCCCGTATAGTATCCGCGGTCATAATTTTCAACATCTTTTATTATTTCGAGAGTTTTCTTTTTAGGAGCGCCACTTATTGAACCAGCAGGAAGCAGCTTAAAAAGAATATCTCCTATATATTCATTGTAATTATCCGGCAGTTTGCCAGTAATTTTTGAGCTGACCTGAAGCAATGTCTTGTTATTTGTAGTAATTTTGTCGATGTAGCGATAAGACTCAACTTTCACTTCGTTTGCGATCATGCTCAAATCGTTGCGAATTAAATCTACAATTGTGGCATGTTCGGCTTTTTCTTTTTCGTCCGATAAAATCAATTGCTCGGCATTGGGAATTGATGCGTCTATAGTTCCTTTCATTGGATAAGATGAAATATTATTTCCATTGATTTGGACAAAGATTTCAGGCGAGAAAACAACTAATTTATTTTTAAGATAAAGCTTAAATTTTGAGCGACTAATATTGTAGATTTCTAACAAACTCAGAGAGCATTCGATTGGAGTTGGAAATGTGAGATTAAGCAGATATGTATTGCCTTCATACAGATGATACATAATTTTTTGGAAAGCGCAATAGTAAGTTTCAAAGGATACAGGAAATTTTGTAAGAATAATTTCCTTCTCTGTATGCATGATATTCGGGGAATTTGAAAATCCGCCTATGTTGAATAAGATCGAGTCCGCATCAACATCTTCTAACTTAATAACAATTGGATTCTTAAGTTCAAAATCAAGTATGAAAAGAAAGGGAGTTCTGTTCTTTCCGTATTGATTCATTCTTTTTTTAGCTTTCTGGCTTATTGCTATCATACTACAAATATAAAAAAAGGGGCGGAGAGAATCCGTCCCTTTTGGAATATTATGCTATTTATTTTTACTTCCCGTTGTTATTGCCTTCACCTAACTTACCGGAAAAGTAAGCGTCGTATGCGCTCATATCAAAATGGCCATGTCCGCTAAGGTTAAATAAAATTGTTTTTTTTGTCCCTTCAATTTTTGCTCTCTTTGCTTCTTCAATTGCAGACTTAATTGCATGCGAAGATTCTGGTGCGGGAATTATTCCTTCAGTTTGAGCAAATTGCACTGCTGCATCGAACACTTCAACTTGTCCGTAGGCTTGCGCTTCAACGAAGCCATCTTTGCACAGCTTGCTTATAATAGGCGCCATACCATGGTAACGCAATCCGCCGGCGTGAATTGCTGGCGGCATAAAATTATTCCCAAGTGTGTACATCATTAAAAGCGGGGTCATTCCGGCGACATCGCCAAAATCGTATTTATATTCGCCCTTAGTAATTGTTGGACACGAATGCGGCTCTACAGCAATAGCGCGAATTTTCTTGCCTTCAAATTTATCTTTTATAAATGGAAGCGCGATACCGCCGAAATTTGATCCGCCGCCCACACAGCCAATAACTACATCGGGGTACACTCCGGCTTTTTCCATTTGCTTCTTCGCTTCTAAGCCAATTACAGTTTGATGCAAAAGCACATGATTTAAAACACTTCCGAGCGAATAATTTGTATCTTCGCGACTTGCAGCGTCTTCTACTGCTTCGCTAATTGCCAAACCGAGACTTCCTGTGGATTTTGGATTTTTAGCTAATGCGTCTCTTCCGGCTTTTGTATCAGTGCTTGGACTTGCGACAACTTCTGCGCCCCAGGCATGAATCATTGAGCGGCGATAAGGTTTTTGTTCGAAACTTACTTTTACCATATATACTTTGCATTGTAAGCCGAACATTTTACAGGCAAGCGAAAGTGCGCTTCCCCACTGCCCAGCCCCTGTTTCTGAAGCGATACGTTTTATGCCGGCTTGCTTATTGTAGTAAGCTTGAGCAATTGCTGTGTTTAATTTATGACTTCCTGCCGGACTAACTCCTTCATATTTATAATAGATTTGAGCAGGCGTATCGAGAGCTTTCTCAAGATTTAACGCGCGAATAAGCGGCGCCGGGCGATAAGTTGCATAAGCATCTCGCACTTCATCTGGAATTTCTATGTATCTTTCTGCGCTCACTTCTTGTTTTATTAATTCCATTGGAAAAATTGCGGCTAAGTCTTGTGGGCCTATCGGCTGTTTGGTTCCAGGATGTAGCGGCGGATCTAACGGCGATTGAATATCCGCAAGAATATTATAATAATGTGTTGGAATTTCGCTCTCTTCGAGCATAAATTTACGAGACATACTACCCTCCAAAAAATGTTGTTTAATAATTTGAAATTAGAAAATAAACTTTTGCAGAGGTTCCCGTTTTTTCGACGATGGATAAAATGAAAATGGCGGGAACGCTTTAGTCCGCGTTTCCACCTAATAAAGGTTAGATAAAACAGAGCAACCTTGGAGGAAGCGCGGACTTACGCCATCGCCACCGCCAAGCCTGTATATAATTTGGTTTTTGTTGCTTGTTTTTCATTACTGTATCACGATAAAGAATCTTTAAGTAAATGTCAATAATTTATTTTATTCGGTTGGGAGAAAGTGATAATTTTTTGGCTTGCCTATCTGAGGGCGTGTAGTTTGTTAAACTTTTGGTAGAATTAATATTTTTATTCTAATTCATTTTGCAACCGCTTCCGGTATTTTTTCTTGGGCTAATTTTCTGCCTATTATCAAGGCTTGTTCGTTAATTGGAATTAAATGTTGGCGGTGTGGAGGTAATACTTCGCGTAAAGCATTCACAACATTTTCGGGCTTAACAATTGGCAGATACTGTAGAAATGCTCCAAGCAAAACCATATTAGCAACTTGTTTGCTTTTTAATTTTTGAGCTTCTTCCAAACCGGCGATTCCAAAAATTTCAATATCAAATCGTGTAGGTAATTTAAGAATTGCAGATTTCTCATAAATAAGTAATCCGCCAGGTTTTACAGCACCTTCAAATTTGTTGAGCGATGGCTGATTTAGCACAATAGCAGAATCGAATTTTGTGATGATCGGCGAACTAATGCGTTTATCAGAAACTATTACGATACAATTTGCAGTGCCGCCTCGCATCTCCGGTCCATAGGAGGGCATCCAACTTACTTCTTTACTCTCCTTCATTGCCGAATAAGCAATAATTTGTCCCATAGATAGAACGCCTTGTCCGCCAAAACCGGCAATTATAATTTCATGCGTTTCACTCATTTTCTTCTCCTGCTATATTCATATTACAAATAATCAGTTTATCCGATATTTACTTCGGAACTTTTATATCGCCAATCGGATAAAACGGGAACATGTTTTTTTCTAACCACTGATTAGCTTCAACTGGAGTCATTTTCCAACCGGAGGGACAGTTGGAGACAACTTCAATAAAACATGTTCCTTTATTTAATTTTTGATATTTAAAAGATGCTTCGACCGCTTTCTTAAATTTTCGGATTGCCGCAGTTGTATGGACCGATTGGCGCGTTACGTAAAAAGCCCCCGGTAACTGCGCAATTAGTTCGGTAATTTTCAATGGATTTCCCATAACCGAAGCTTCGCGTCCAAATGGCGTAGTTGATGTTTTCATTCCAATTAACGAAGTAGGCGCCATTTGTCCTCCCGTCATTCCGTAAATGCCATTGTTAATGAAAATCATTAGAATATTTTCGCCTCGATTTATTGTATGTACTGTTTCTCCTGTGCCGATAGCGGCAAGGTCTCCATCGCCTTGATACGAGAACACATATTTATTTGGGAGTGTTCTTTTTATTCCGGTTGCTACTGCGCTTGCTCGTCCGTGCGCGGCTTCTTGCATATCGATGTTCATATAATCATAAGCAAATACGGAACATCCGACCGGAGCCACGCCAATTGTTTCTTCTTGTATTCCTAATTCATTTACAACTTCCATAAGAATTTTATGCGCAACACCGTGGCCACAGCCAGGGCAATAGTGCATTGGCGTATCGGTTAAAGTTTTTGGTTTTTTATATACTAATTCCATGTTGTCAATAGTTTTTTCAAGTTTCATATTATTTTTCCGCCAATTGAATTTTTTCCGATATTAATTCTACTTGTTGAAGAATTTCTTCCGGCGAGGGAATCATTCCACCCATTCTTCCATAGAAGTGAACCGGACGTTTTCCATTAACCGATAGGCGAACATCTTCAACCATTTGGCCAGCATTCATTTCTACCGTAAAGAAAGCTTTTACATGTTCGGATAATTTTGCTATCGGTTTTGAGGGGAAGGGAAATAGTGTAATGGGTCTAAGAATTCCTACTTTAATTCCTTTTTCGCGCGCAAGGTCCATTGTTTTTTCACAGATACGGGAAGTAAGCCCGAAAGCCACAAGCACAATTTCTGCGTCATCGGTTTTTAATTCTTCCCAGCGAACTTCTTTTTCTTGTATTTCACGGTACTTTGCTTGAAGCTTTTGATTGATTTCTTCCATTTCTTCAGGTTGAATGAAAAGCGATGTAATAATATTGCGTTCGCGGTTTTTGCTTTTTCCGGTTGTTGCCCAAGGGGCATTATTAGGAGGAAGCGAACCTTTCGGAGGAAGCGTTACTTTTTCCATCATCTGACCGAGCGCGCCATCGGCAAGCATCAATACAGGGTTGCGATATTTTTCGCCAAGTTTAAATCCTTCAAAAACAAAGTCTACCATTTCTTGAACTGAAGCGGGGGCGAGAACAATTAAATGATAATCACCATGTCCGCCTCCTTTGACTGCCTGAAAATAATCACCTTGTGATGGCTGTATTGTTCCGAGTCCGGGTCCGCCGCGCTGAATATTTACAATTAATGCGGGAAGTTGCGCCGACGCCATATATGAAAAGCATTCCTGCATTAAGCTGATACCCGGACCTGATGATGTAGCCATTACACGGGCTCCGGCGCCTGATGCTCCATATATCATATTAATTGCACCAAGCTCGCTTTCGGCTTGTAGCACAACAACGCCCGGATGTTCATTAATATGAGCGGTGAGGTATTCTAAAACCTCTGATTGAGGAGTAATTGGATAGCCGAAATATGCCTTCATTTCTGCACGGAAAGCAGCTTCGGCGATCGCTTCGTTGCCTTTCATTAAACGCACTTCAGATTTGGTATTTTCAGGAGTCATAACATTTCACACTTTTTTTGTTAGATTTTAGTCGCCGTTTTTTCTTTTACAGGTTTTTCCTGACGATAGACTGTTATAGCGCTATCGGGACATACTATAGCGCAATTAACACAACCGGTGCAAGTATCATTCTTTAATTGCGCATAATGATAACCTTTAATATTTATTTCGGATGACATTTCAAGGCAATCTTGAGGGCAAGCAGTTATACATAGTTCACAACCTTTGCAAATATCTATTGCAACTACAATAGTTCCACGTATCATAATTACTCCAATTACTTTTGACTTCCTATAAAAGAAATCTAATTAAATAAAACACAATTTATTTTTTCAAGTAACGTGTTATTATAAATTCAATTAATTTTAATTAAAAAGCCATAGCCACAAAGTAAAGTATAGCGGCTTTGCGTTTTTGGGATGATTTTGGGAATTTTTTCTCGATAGCAATGAGTTAGAGCTGTTTATATTCAACCAGATTTGATTCGGCTAATTATTTGTAATTTGTTACGGTTTGTTTTCGTACTCATCCACATATTCTAAAGAAGTATTTTCTAATTTCAACGTAGGAAAAAGTTCGACAGACTGTTCATCTTTTTCAATTAAATATTTAAGTTCGTTTTATATGCAACCGAATGTTAATATTCAAAACCATCTGAAAAATTAATAATTATTTGGGTAGATATTTTCAATTTCTAATTTTTCTACAAGACATATCATTTATTGGATTGCTGAGGAATTGGAAAGAGTGGATAAAAATAAAGAACGTCCTCGATCCCGCGCGCCAACACAGGTAATGAGACTCAGGGAGGGATAGTCTCACCAAGGTTTTTTGGGTTCCCATCGAGCGACGTTCATGTATAGTTTAAAAAAACGATTTTGAAAGAGCAAGTATTTTTATAAAAAATAATTTAGTAAAAAAATTTGAATTATTAATTTTGCTATAAAGGTGTTAGTAGTTACAACGTTAGACTCCACAAAAATATTGGTTCTTCAAATCAACACCACATATTTGCTCTGTTGTAATTTATGCCTATGATGAATAAATAGATAGAAGACACAAGTATGAATGATAACACCGAATATTTAAATTTGAATTTATGCTTTTGTTAAGAAGCAAATATTTTATCTAAAAGCATAGTAATTACTCAGCGTGAGCTTAATATGAAACAACATTCACGCTGTTTTTTATCTGTGTAAGTACTTTGCTTTTTCTGTTTTCACCAATTTAAGGTTATCAGTATTCTGAAATTGAAAATTTTCTATTCTTAACTATAGACGACTCTATACATAATTTGCTAAATAATTATAAAGGTGAATAAAGCAACGAAGTATATGTAGATAATAAGTAGAATAGTGAATAACCGCATCATCTTGTCATTTAAATAATTAAGCCAAAAGAATAAACTTTTACACGCAGTTACAATTAAACCGCTTGGAAAAAATGGAGAAATCCATTAGATTTGAACAAACCTTTGTATGCTTTTTAAGTAATCCGATTGATTATTTCATTCAATCTACAGTGCTATGTAATAAAATGAATAAACCAAAACAATTTCAGACGCCAATTCTTTTTCTAATTTTCAATCGACCTAATACAACGGCATTGGTATTTCAACGGATTCGGGCGATTAAGCCGAAATATCTTTTTGTAGCTGCGGATGGTCCGCGTTTGAGCAAGTTGGGTGAAGCAGAGCTTTGCGAACAAGCACGCAAGATGGTTTTAGATAATATTGATTGGGATTGCGAATTGAAAACCAGATTTCTGGAAAAAAATCTTGGATGTAAAATGGCTGTAAGTTCTGCAATAACGTGGTTCTATAAAAATGTTGAAGAAGGAATTATTCTTGAAGATGATTGTTTGCCGGATTTATCTTTCTTTTACTTCTGTGAAGAATTACTAAATTATTATAGAAATAACGAGAGGATAATGCACATCGGCGGAGCTAATTTTCAGGATGGTAGACAACGAGGGGATGGGAGCTATTATTTTTCGCAAATTAATCATATTTGGGGATGGGCAACATGGAGAAGAGCTTGGCGTTTGTATGATGTGGAGATGAAATCATATCCGGATTTTTTAAATCAAGAAAAATTAATGCAATCGTTCCCCAATTCTTCAATCTGTAAATTCTGGAAAAAAAATTATGATCTAGTATATAGAAAAGAGAAAGACACCTGGGATATTCAATGGCAGTACGCCATAATTTCTTCGGGAGGATTTGCAATTACTCCTAACACTAATCTAGTAAAAAACATTGGATTTGGTGATAATGCCACTCATACAACAATCAAGTTACATCCATTTGCAAACAAGAAAACAAGCTCTGTAGAAAAAATGGAGCATCCGCAATTTATTGAATATGATGCATTAGCCGATATATATACGTACCGACATTATCTGAATCCGCCAAAGTACAAGAAATTATGGTTTTTACTTCATTCATATTTTAAAGGATAAGTAATTGGAATGTAAAATTTGCAGAGGAGATAGCGAGAATATATTTTCCCGAAAAATACTTGATAAGTATAATGTTAATTATTATCAGTGTCCTTATTGTCAATTTATCCAAACAGAAGAACCGTACTGGTTACACGAAGCATATCAACAACCCATAAGCGTTGAAGACACAGGTATATTAAAGAGGAATTTTCTTTGTGCTAAACGCACAACGTTGGTTCTCTCTGCTTACTTTAATTCTAAGGGCAGATTTCTTGATTATGGAGGTGGGACAGGCTTGTTTGTACGGTTGATGCGCGATAATGGATTTGATTTTTATTGGAACGATCTTCATGCACAAAATATTTTTGCTCGTGGATTTGAATTCGACTTTTCTAAGGAACAGTATTTTGATGCGGCAACCGCCTTTGAATGTTTTGAGCATTTTGTCAATCCACACACAGAGATTACGAAATTACTTTCTATCGCGCCGTCAATAATTTTTTCAACTGAAATATTTTCTGGAAAGGCGCCACACCCAGATAATTGGCAATACTATTATTTTTCACATGGACAGCATATTTCTTTATACTCGCTTAAGTCATTACAGATACTTGCGGAAACATATAAATTGCATTTATTGACAAACAAAAAAAGCTTTCATGTCTTCACGCCAAATAAACATTCATCAATATGTTATGAACTCTTATTAAAATTTTCAATTTTAGGATTACCCAATATAATTTCTCTTATGAAAAGAAAAAAAGCCGATTCTATTGCCCTGAAAACAAATTCAACTATCGGGAGGAAGTTATGAACGTTCTTTATGACGGTCAGGTTTTTTCTTTCCAAGATTATGGCGGTATCTCAAGATATTTTTCAGAATTAATAAAATATTTTATTCATCGGCAAGATATATTTCCTAAATTGCTTGTTCGGTATTCCAATAATCGTTACTTAAAAGAATTTTCGCAGTTTTACTCAAGGTCTTTATTTCCCAACCGAAAGTTTAAGGGAAAACATGAAATACTAAAATTCTTAAACAGAAGATTTGTTAGAAAGAATTTCGAATCCAATAAACAAACCAATCTATTTCATCCCACTTATTATGATCCGTATTTTTTAAGTTTTATTAAAAGCGTTCCTTTTGTTGTTACAGTATTTGATATGACGCATGAATTGTATCCGGATCAGTTTCATAAATTCGATTTTACAAAAAGAAACAAAAAAATTGTCGTTGATAAAGCAGTAAAAATTATAACTATATCGGAAAGCACTAAGCAGGATATTATTAGATTGTATAAAATATCTGAAGACAAAATCGATGTTACTTATTTAGCCGCAAATGTTAATTTTAATAATCAACTAAAGCCGAAAATTCCTATTCCGAATAATTATTTTTTATATGTTGGCAAGCGGAACACATATAAAAATTTTCTTTTTGCATTAAATGCAATGCACTTGTTGAAGAGACACAGCAATAAAATTGCCTTAGTATGCGCCGGCGGCGGAAGATTTTCTAAACAGGAGAAAAAATATATAAAAGAATTGGAACTGAATGATTCGATCGTTCAATTAGAAACAACAGACGCCGAATTAGCCTCTCTCTATGCGAATGCAATCGCTTTGATATACCCATCTAAATACGAAGGTTTCGGAATCCCGATAATTGAGGCATTTTCTTGCGGATGCCCTGTGCTTGCAAGCAATAGCAGTTCATTACCCGAAGTAGGCGGAAACGCGGCAAAATATTTTAACCCCGAAGACTTACAAGCTCTTGTATCTTTGCTTAAAGAGTTACAAAGAAATAATATATTAAGAAAAGAAATGTCGCAACTTGGATTTAGACGAGCAAAGGAATTTTCGTGGGAACAAACAGGAAAAGCCACGTTAGATATTTATAAAAAAATAGTTTGCTAATCTATAAGCGTTATAATTTTGGATAAATCATGTCTAAAAAGAAAAAAAATTTAATAACAAATAATTACATTGCACAACAAAAGAATATATCTGAAGTAATAGCGAATAAGAACGACTTGTTTTTCCATATAGAAAACAAAGAGTGCGCGGCATATAAGCTTACAGCCGATCCTCTAAAATATCTCGATCCGTTTATTAGTACAACTAAAAAGTGGTTGACAATAGGAGATTATAATGGTTTTGAAGCTCATTACTTGTTGCAAAAAGGACAGAACGTTGTTGCATCTGATATTTCGGATGTTGTGTTGAAAAAGGCGTATGCACGCGGTTTAATAAAGAAATATAGCATGCAAAACGTAGAAAACATTTCTTATACAGATAACGCTTTTGATTATGTAATGTGCAAAGAAGCGTTTCATCATTTTCCGCGCGCGTATTTAGCGCTTTATGAAATGATTCGAGTATGTAAGTTGGCGATAATTATGGTAACAGAACCGATAGATATACTTTCTAAAATGTCAACATTGCTCTTTTTTAAAAACATTTTGGATAAAATAAATCCATTTCTTATTAATAGAATTTGGAAAAACAGATTCTCATGGGAAACTGTTGGCAATTATGTATTTAAAATTTCTGAACGAGAAATAGAAAAGATCGCTATGGGGATGGGATTGCCGTGTATTGCATTTAAACGATATAACCATTTTAAAAGTCATACGCCTATTGAAGGAATGTTAGATGTGCCTCTTAATATAAATTTATACAAAAGAATACAACGTAAGCTTAGGATAAAAAATTTTATCAGCAGAGTAGGACTGATTCCGTATGATTCTGTTTGTACTGTTATATTCAAAATTCAACCTGAAGAAAAAGTAGTGCAAAAATTATTGGATTTAGGATATAATGTTCTTCGATTGCCAACAAACCCATATTTAAAATAGAGTGTTTAAGATTGTATGATAATCCTATTATTACAGACTTGTTAATTATTTTTCAGCCTGATTTCTAATAGACATCCGATCAAAATAATTTTTATGAGGGGAGTATTCTATGTATAAAATTATCGGGTTAATAATTCCAATTATTCTTTCTTATCAAAAAACAGGGTGCTATACGCAGATAGCGCATCATAAACAGAGATCTACAATCGAGCATGTAAAAATAGATGAAAGTGATTTTTGTAATTTAATTAACCAAGGCAAGTTCGATTTAACTGGTGTCATAATTAATAATTTCTTGGATACATCAAAAGAAAACAACAATAATAATTTAGAAATCTTACGCGCTTGGCTTGAGAAAAAAGAGTGTGTAGTAAAAGCAGAAATAATACATAATGTAATAATCGATACATCTCCACTTCAAATGGAGATCATAGTGCATTATCGTTCAAATGGTCGTATTATTGAAAAAATAATGGATATAGAATTGAGGGGGAAAATAAGATTTGTTCGATATTGTCAGTAATTTCAAAGTAAAATTTTTGGAAAATTAAACAATACGAAAAAAGTGTACACATCGAAATTTTTAATGAATACCTTTAGCTGCTCCACCATCCACTAATAAATTTACTCCATTGATATAACTTGCTTGTTCCGATGCAAGGAACGCGACTGTATTTCCAATTTCCTCTGGTTGTCCGAGTCGTCCTGCTGGAATTGCACTAGCTACTTCTTTCAAATATTCTTCAGTTGTAATTTTTTTTTGTGAGGCGCGCGAAATAGCGAGCTCCTCTTGTCTCTTTGTAAAAATATGACCTGGACATACTGTATTTACGGTAATATTATACTTGGCGTGTTGATTCGATAATACTTTTGTCAATCCAAGTATTCCCGGACGTATAGCTGATGACAGCAATAATTCATTAATCGGTTGTTTGGCAACCACCGAAACAATTGTAATAATTCGGCCCCACTTTTGTTTGATCATCACAGGGAGAACTTCTCGAGTCGATCTTACAAAACTCATTAACGTTAATTCATGCGCTTGTTGCCAGTCATTATCAGTTAGCGATAAAATATCGCCTGTCGGTGGTCCTCCTGCATTGCTTACAAGTATATGCACAGTTCCGAATCTTTTTTTTGTTTCACTAAAAAGTTTTGTTATGTCTTCTAATTTAGTAACATCTGCAACTATGGGAACAACTGCTGAAGGTGTGATTTTTTGGATTTCTTCGGCGGCTTCGTGTATCTCTTTATCGCGCCGCGAACAAATTACTACATTTGCGCCTTCCTTAGCTAATGCGTACGCTGAAGCTTTTCCAAGCCCTTGACTTGCCGCAGTTACTACAGCAATTTTATTTTTAAGTTCAAATTCTATTACAGGTACCTTTTCACTAATTTCAAAATAAACTTATAATGTAAGGAAGCTCGATTTGAATGATCTATTTATTCTCCGGCAATCATAGCGGTCAAACCAACGCGAATCATCATAATAGCAATTGCCGCCATAAAAAGCGCCGCAACTTTGGCAAAAGCTTTTGAGCCGCCAATTCCCATCAAACGCAAAACAAGTTGTGAATTCCGAAAAACAATCCACACAAAAATTAGATTTACTAACAATGATACAACGGCGGCAAAATATCCGTATGAATCTACGATTATAAGCAAAGTTGTCAGTGCGGCAGGCCCAACTATAAGCGGTATTCCGATAGGAACTACACCGACAGAAGTTTCAGGATTGCGTCCGCGTTCGGCGGCAAATAAAAGATCATCAATAGCTAGAACAAGTAAAACAATTCCGCCGCCAACACGAAAATCATTTTCAGTAATTCCTAAGTAATTGAATATCATTTTACCGCCGATTAGAAATAATAAAGAAACGGCGAGAGCTGTTAACGTAGCTTCTGTAATTAATTTTCGTGTTTGTTTCTGAGTCATTTGGCTTGTTAGTGAAAGAAATAACGGAACTATTCCAAGCACATCCATCGCTACAAACAGCGGAATAAAAGAGAGTAAAAATGTTTTTATATCATATTCCATAACCGTTGTTCTTTTAAATATTTTTAATCGCTAATCTCAAAATTTCAATAAAAATGTTGATCCTTAATCAATCAACCTGTATTCCTTTTTCTCCAAGTTTTTTACTAATGATTGTATAGATTTCTTTTTTTGTTAATTTGCTTCTTGTTCCAGCCGCATGAATTGTCTGCATAAGCGTACCCTGTTTTTCAGTTAACCATCCCCAAAGACAATAACCGAGCCGATCTGCATCATTCGGCTCTTGAACAGGTATTTCTGCCGCAATACTATACGCAAGTTTTTCTAAAGAATCCGGTGGAAATTCTATTATAGATGATGGCGGTTTAGTTGTCATTTTATCTCGCTATAAAATAGTTATGAAAATTACAGCACAAATATATTGAGTTTTCATAGAAAAGACAAAACAAGTGTAAGAAATTCGGTATTGGGAATTAGGGATTGGAAAATTGGGAATGAGGTTGTGCTTAGAAAAATTGAGGTATGAATATTTTTCTTTGCGAATTTAGCTGTTTTGTGCGCCTTCTGTGTTTTACTTTTCGCTTTTCGTAGATATACTTTTTACCACTATCATTGTTATATCATCACGCTGTTCTGCTGAGCCGCGAAACTTTTCGACAGAATTTAATATCTCTTTTTGTATTCTTTGCGCAGTGAAGTTGAATTTCGATTTAAGAATGTTGACAATCGTCTGTTCTCCTAATTGGTCGTTATTTTCGTTCATTGCTTCAGTAATGCCATCGGTGTAAAACAGATAAAGAGCATTCAATTTGATTGGAATTTTTATTTCTTCTATTGCATCCTCAAATAGTTCTCCTCTTTCCAACCCTAACCCTATTCCGCCGCCTTTTATAGCTTTTACTTTTTTATTTATGCAAATAAGCGCTCTATTATGGCCCGCGCGGCAAATTTGAACCACTTTTTTCTTTAAATCAAAAAGGGCTATTATCATTGTAATAAATGATTTCCGATCAAGTCCTTCAAAAATTCTTTTATTTATGTTTATTAACATATCCTTTGGAGTACTATACATATGCGCCGCAAGATGCACCATCCCTTGTATCTTCGACATATACAAAGCGGCAGACATTCCTTTGCCCGCCACATCGGCAACAACAACAAGAATTTTTTGATCACTTAATTTAATAAAATCATAATAATCGCCGCCTACACTTGATGCCGGTATTGAAATGCCGCTAATTTCGAGCCCGGGAAGCTGGGGGTTTGATTTAGGAAACAATCCTTGTTGAATTTTTTTGGCTAGTTCTAATTCCTCTTTTACGCGTTGTCTTTCTATTTCATATTTATGCAAGCGTGCGTTTTCTATTGCAATTGCCGCCTGCCCGGCAACAGTTGCTAATAAATTTATATCTTCTTGAGAAAATATTTTGCCGGATTTTTTTTGTCCAACATTTATAATACCGATTAAACGATCCTTTAAAAACATCGGTACTGATAGCTTAATGCCTGCATGTATAAGCTGTCTTTTTTCTTCATCTTTAATATTCAACGTGTCAAATTCATCGCTCAACAAATGTAAGTCAACTGGTCGGCGAACACTTTTTAATAGAGCGATCAATGAATATTCCCCGTCGCTAAATTGAAAATATTCTTCATCAATATTTTTCGTTACAGACTTGCATTCTTCCGATCCTTTACAAATAAAAATGTTAATCTTTTCTATGTGCATAGTTGTTGAAATGCGGTTAATAATTGAATTTAAAATCTGCTCCAATTCCATCAGCCGAGGGAGTTCTTGCGTAAAATCTAGTAAAGCTTTTTGATAGTCATATCGTTCATGAAAAAATAATTTATCAACGCCCACCTGCATTCTTTGTTTAATTGGATCGAATATAAAGGCAATTGCAATGAGGGATAAGACCACTAATAATTCATTATCTTGTGTGCCAAAAAAATAATTCAACAGACTGCCAATACCGTAGACCGATACCAAATAAATTGCAGCAAGCGAAGCTGTAACTGTTCCATAAATCAGACTTCGTCTAATTACGATATCGATATCCATCAAACGATACCTAAAAATTGCATATCCAAAAAACATAGGAACTAAAAACAAAAGAGTAATTGGCAGTAATATTATAGGATTTAAAAAAGCGGCAAAGGGATTAATTGTTTGAACAGCTAATCCATAGCCAAAAAGAATAATACCGATACATACGGCAATCAACACAGGTTTAAGCTGAGGAAGGCGCTCTTTTGGAGCATACTTAAAATAGCTTTCAGTAAAAATTGCGAACCCTGCAAATAAAAACCCATAGCGAGAAAAGTAGAATAACGCGGTGAAAAACATATATTCTTGGAACCGAGAAAAATATAAAATTGCTATAGTCAATAAGGAGCTTAACCCAAACAACAGTCCATTAAGCCATAGTTTATCATGCGCTTTTCTTTTGACAGGGAAGAACATAAAAAATCGCACAAATGAAATAGGCGCAAAAATAGAAGCGATAATAAAACCTAACCCGAGTAAAGAAATTCTCCACATCGGTTCGGTAGCTGGATTTAGATTTAACGAGGTCAAGCCAAAGAACAGCATTGATAGAATGCTGAAGTTAGCAAACATCCGCTGAATTTTCCCTATCGGTTTTGCCATTACAACTACAAACCCAACTACAAGAAAACCAAGCCCAAAAAGGGACTGTGAAAGAAATGCAAGATTAATAGATCTTAAAATCAATATTTTTGTATCAAAACTATATGAACCTCGCTCAATAGTATAAGTTACATACGCTCCAGAAAATTTATTAATTATCGCTTGAGCATCAATAGCTCGTTTAAAGAATTCACCATTAATTTTTACTAAATAATCTCCATCTTTTATACCTGCCTGCTCGGCAACTCCTCCGCTGACGATTTCTGTAATCAGCAATCTCGATTCGCCCTTTTCAATCCATCGGCATTGATCATTACCTACCACCCGATTAACCATTTGAACCCAAAAATTTATGAGACATATACAGAGTACTGTTAATGTCC
This sequence comes from Ignavibacteriales bacterium, assembly GCA_037446575.1. Classification (GTDB taxonomy): domain Bacteria; phylum Bacteroidota; class Ignavibacteria; order UBA10030; family UBA10030; genus JBBIII01. The sequence continues at coordinate 37,308 of JBBIII010000008.1, read as the reverse complement.
AAAAAGCATATATGATTCTAATTGTTCTTGGGGAAAATTTTGCGAATGGATTTATCATGAACTTAATTACTTAATTAGATTATTATTAGAATGCTTAAATAAGTCAATTGCTTCAATTAATTTCTTATAACGCCAGTAATTGGATAACCTATGCTGAAGTAAGCTAAATAGGGACCAAAGCCAAGCGGTTTGTTTAGAATATCCTTACGTAAATAAAAACTCCTTCCTATTGAAAATTCCGCCGGACCAATTGGTGTATCTAAACCAATTGTAACGCCAATGCCATGTTTAAAATCTTCAAGCCGCATTTCTTCGGTTCTAGCCCAAATTGCGCCAAAGTCGTATCGAGCTTTCAAGTATGTTTCGAAGAAAATTTTTATAGGCATTTTATATTGATATTCTAAACTTGCAACTAGTATTTGCCTGCCTCTTTTGTCGTCTTCTCTATAACCAAAAAAGTTGTGTTGACCACCCAAAGAAAAATGTTCACCTAAAGGAAGGGTTTCATCCGCAACGCCAATAATTATTTTAGGTCTGATTGTATGGTGTTTGAATAAGTTTTTATAATTTTCGTACGAAAAATACATTTTTGTAAATCCGACAGATTCGATTAATTTTACGAGCGCCGACTCATAAAAAAAATTAATGACAACGCCGTCTGTCGGATATGGATATTTATCTTGATTGTCTACGTAAGTACCAAATCTTACGGATGAAATATTATATTCTTGGTTAGAAATTGGGTTATTGAAAATATTATACAATTTATGTTTTTCTAATCGGCCTTCAATATTAACGCTTCCAAGTCTTTCTAACTGAGTGCCAAAACTTATAGAACCACCTTTGCGAATTTCTCGGTATTCGCCTACAATCTCCCTATCTATATCGTAAGATGCATTAGATAAAACATTCGAAAAAACATTTATGTCTCTAATAAGAGAATAACCTCTTAGCGTAAAAGTAAGATAGGAATGGAATATTCTAATAGATTTTAATTCGCAGATATAACTTTGGTTACGAGAGCCGCCGCCGGCAAAAAATCCAAATTCCGTTGCCGCGCCGAGCAAATTTTCGTCTCGCACATCAAGTGATAATTGGATATTTCGTTCATTATCTGCGCGCAAACCAAATCGAATTAATTCTGCGCTTCTTTCTCGAGCATATATAGTCGGAATGCTAAACTGATTGCTATCTCCTTCGTAACGAACAGCGAGCCGAATTTGTTCGAAATAATTTGTTCCGTAAAGATTGGAAATTCCTTGTGCGGCTTTTATTATTGTAAAGATTTCGTTTTGTTTCCAAGGAACTTCGCGTCTCAAAACCCAAGCTCTTGTTTTTTTATTACCCTCAACATCTGTTCTATATATTACCCCTTCATCAACTATAATTATCGCAGTGTTCGAAATAGAATCAAACCGGGCGTCCCGAATACGAGCAAGCGAATAACCATCTCTTTTATACCTATGCACGAGACTATCGAACACGTTGTTGATAAAACGCGAATTCAATGGTTTGCCGATTAATGAGTCAAATTCTTTTCGCAATGTTTCTGACGTAAATATTTGATTACCGCTGATCAAAACATCCATAAGAATCGGATTTTGAACCAATAAGAAATTTATCGAAGTTGAATCAACATATTTAGTAATCTCTGCTTTTACATCCGCATAACTTCCTTCATTATAAATGTCATTTATTAACAATTGAATTTCACTCTTATTAAGCCAGCCGCGTTTTTTATATAACTCGATTTTATCCTGAAAATCATTTGGCAATTGATGGGTATTGGTGAACTTAGGTCTGTTATAAGTTATATCGCCGACTTGCCTATTTTTATTTTTGTTTTGCTCCTCAATTAAATTTATTAGTTCAGGAATATTTTTAATTGTTGCCGCCTCACCGGCAGAAATTAGAGATTTATGATTTGTAAAATCGGAAGATAAATTTTCTCCTAAATCCGGCGTAATAACAATATGCGCTTTTGAACGCGCAAGTTTATTTGCCGCTTGCATCATAATTGTTGTAATCTGGTCTGCAATTTCCCACGGTGCGTTTAATTTATCTTTTGGCCTTAACGGACTTGTCATATCAACTGCAATAATTATATCTGCCTCTTTTTCGATTGCTACATCAACAGGTAAATTATCAACTAACCCTCCATCAAGAAGCTGTAAAGTATCGAGCGGTACACTGCTGAAAAGCAACGGCACCGCCATACTTGCGCGCATTGCCTCGGTCATGTCGCCGCGGTCAATTACTATGCGCTTTCCTGTTATCAAGTCTGTAGTAACCGCTCGAAATGGAATGCGAAGATCATCAAAGTTCTTTTCGGGCTGATAAAGCCCTTGAAGTGTAAGCAAATTCAGATAATTTGTAAGTCGTTGCCCTGTCGAAAATGCTTGTGGGATTACAGGTTCAAACCCTTCAAAACGTAGAACTAATACGCTTTTATCACGTGTTATCTTTTGATCAAGAAATATATCCCGCCGCTTAATATCATCCGCATAGCTTAACAACTCATCCCAATTAGTTGTATCCACAATTTGTTGCAGTTGTTCTGGCGAGTAACCCATTGCATACAATCCGCCTATAGTACTCCCCATACTTGTGCCAACTATTAAATCAATTGGAATTTTTTTTTCTTCTAAAACCTTCAAAACGCCGATTGCCGCAATACTGCGTGCTCCTCCTCCGCTTAGGACTAAAGCAATTTTTGGTTTTAATATTTTTTTCTTCGTCAGTAATTTTGGAAAACGATGTTTGGCTTCGGATAAATTTGGAGATATTACTTCGGATTGTGGTTGTATTATAAATCCTTCTTGAGCGGCAACAAAATGACGCCCCAACATTAAGAGTATAATTGATATTAGAATTATTCTTTGGTTCACTATTTTAGACTCATAGTAAATTTCATGAAAAGAGTACCAAAAAATGAGCCGAATTGCAATGAGACAAACAATGAAATAAAATTAAGAATAGCAGGTTTTATGAATATTATAAGACATTAACCGACTCTTCGTCCGCCTAAAATTCTTGCTGGTAGCATTATCAATGCTTTTAAAAATGCAAATAACCCTTCAACCGTAATACCAATCAATCGAAATGGCAATAAAATCACCCAAACAATCGGATACAAAACTAATGATATTAGTGCCAATTGCCAACTAATTAATAGTAATATGATCCATGCAATAAATGTTAGCATATTGTCCTTCTTTAATTTTAAGTTAGCTTACGTAAAAATTGATCTTCTAGTTACACGCGTTCCTTTCTTTTTTTCCATTCAACTATTCATTATAATTTTATCAATTATTATAAATAAGGAATAAAATATGCCGCGTATTAAACTTAATCTCCCAGAGCGTTTTCACTTTCAGACAGAAATACCGATAAGAATTAGCGATATTAATTATGGCGGTCATCTTGGCAACGACAGTGTCCTTTCTATTGTTCATGAAGCGAGAGTTCAATTTCTAAAAAGTGTTGGCTATTCGGAGATTGACATCGAAGGATTGGCAATTACAATGGCAGACGCTGTTGTTGTTTATACTTCAGAGGGATTTTATGGCGACCGGCTAATTGTAGAAGTGGCGGTTGTTGATATTCAAATTGCATCTTGCGATTTTATATTTAGACTGACAAATAAAGCGACTAAAAAAGAAATAGCCCGCGTCAAAACAGGCATTGCGTTTATCAATAAGCAGACAAAAAAAATTGCTAAAGCTCCAGATAGACTAAAAGAAAAATTATCTCTATTATAAACACGATAAAGTTGATTGAACAATCAAAAAACTGTATATTTTTTCAACTAATTTATTAATAAAAAAAGTATAAGCAGGTTGTTGTGGCAAAAATAATCGTAGTGGCAAATCAAAAAGGAGGAGTCGGGAAAACAACAACAGCAATCAATCTTGCCGCATCGCTTGCAGCCGCAGAGAAGCGAACCTTACTTGTAGATAACGATCCCCAAGCGAACGCTACAAGCGGCATCGGCTCAAATGGAATTGTTGGTAAATCTATTTATGAAGTTTTAGTAGGAGAAATTGAGCCTGATTCAGCCGTGCAACCGACACAAATGCCTTATCTTTCCATTCTACCTTCCCACATTAATCTTGTTGGCGCTGAAGTTGAAATGGTGCAACTAGAAAATAGAGAATACTTGCTAAGTAAATCGCTGCAAAAAATTATTAGTCGATATGATTTTATTGTTGTAGATTGCCCCCCCTCGCTTGGTTTGTTGACTCTGAACGCTCTCACTGCGGCAGATTCTGTGTTGATTCCAGTTCAATGTGAATATTTTGCGCTCGAAGGTCTTGGCCAGCTTTTTAGCACTATAAATATGGTAAAGAAAAATTTGAACCCTAAACTCGACATTGAGGGCGTTTTATTAACAATGTTCGATTCTCGTCTGCGTCTTTCAAATCAGATTGTTGAAGAAGTAAAACGTTATTTTGGAGATAAAGTATTCAGTACAATTGTAACGAGAAACATTCGTTTAAGCGAAGCGCCAAGTTTCGGAAAACCGATCATTCTTTATGATGCAATTTGTATAGGATCTCGTAATTACATGGAATTAGCAAAAGAAGTTTTAAGAAATAACAAGTTTTTTGCAATCGAGCCGATGTTGCACAAAGAACCTATAATTGATATGAAACTATGACAATTCAAAAAAAATCTGTTCTTGGGCGCGGACTTAATGCCTTAATTCCTAAAACTCCTAAAATAGAAGTTAGTTTATACGACAACACCATTGGTCGTGATACAGGTGAAATTGGAATAATAGCAAGTATCGATATAGCAAAAATTAAACCAAACCCATTCCAACCGCGCACCGATTTTGATAAAGAATCGCTTGATGAACTCACTCGTTCAATACAAGAAAAAGGTATTATACAACCAATTACAGTGCGCCGCTTCGAATCGGGTTACCAATTAATTTCTGGAGAGCGTCGTCTGCGTGCCGCTCAAGAAGCTCGGCTCAAGCAAATTCCATCTTACATTATTGCCGTCAAAACTGACGAAGAGATGTTGGAACTCGCTTTAATTGAAAACATTCAGCGAGAGTATCTTAATCCCATGGAAATTGCAACCGCATATCAAAGATTAATAGATGAATGTAATTTAACGCCGGAAGAAATTGCCAAGAAAGTTGGAAAAGACCGAAGCACCATTGCAAATTTCATTAGGTTATTAAAGCTTCCGCTAAAAATACAAGAAGGATTGCGCAGAGAAAAGATTTCTATGGGGCATGCGCGCGCATTAATTAATCTTCCGAAGGAAAAAATCCAACTCCGCTTATATGATAAAATCATCGATAATGATCTATCCGTTAGAAAAGTTGAAGATTTGGTGCGTGCGTCCCAACAACCGAAAAAGAAATCTCAACAAAACAAAGCCGAGATATTAAACAACGTTCATAATTTTGAAGATCAATTAAGACAAGCGCTTGGCACAAAAGTAAAAGTGCGGGCAAAAGGAAAAGATCGCGGCGAAATTATTATCGAGTACTACTCACTCGACGATTTTGATAGGTTAATGGATATTTTTATAAGAAAGTAACTATCGGGAATTTGTGATTTGGAAATAGAAATTTTGAATGTCTATTTTTTGATAAATTAACGCATAATTTTTCAAAGATTAAATTACTAAGCAATCAACTGTGAATATTCAAAAAATTAAAACTGACAATGCGCCGGCGCCGATCGGTCCATATAGTCAAGCAATTTTAGTTGAAGGAAAATTTATCTACACTGCGGGGCAAATTCCAATTGAGCCAAACACAGGAAAGATTGTAGAAGGAGATATTAAAGCTCAAACAAGACAGGTTCTAAAAAATCTCGAAGCAATTCTAATTGAAGCAGGCGGTTCGCTCGACTCTGTAATAAAGACTACTGTCTTCTTGAAAGACATGAACGAATTTGCCGCAATGAACGAAGTATATTCCGAGTTTCTAAATAATACAGCGCCAGCACGCTCTACAGTAGAAGTTGCTCGACTTCCAAAAGACGTAAGAGTTGAAATTGAAGCTGTCGCAATCGTGAAACGATAACAAACGCCTATTTAATTGAATTGATGGAAAAACTTATCTACAAATTAATCGCAATTGTTACTCTCTTACTTTCAGTTTCCGAAAATCAATTCGCCCAAACGAAGGTATCGTCAGTATTAATAAAATCCGATTCTATAACAAAATTTTCAGATATAAACGATTCACTCGGAATTCGAACTGGCAAAATTAAACTTTCTGATGAACGAAATGCTAAATCTGGTAATTTAGCGATGCTGCTTTCCGCAATTTTACCGGGGTCCGGTCAGATTTACAGCAGCAGATATTACACAATACCGCTTATTTGGGGATTCGGAGCATATTTTAGCTCTATTGCAATAAAATCAAATAATAAGTATGAAGATTATAAAGGAAAATATTTAGAGTCTGTTCGCTTGGATACGTTGCATCGTACAGGCGATATTTTTATTAAAAGTCTTCGCGATTATTACCGCAATCAGCGGGATGAATTTATAATATACTTAGCTTTGACTTATATATTGAATATAGTAGATGCTTATGTCGGTGCGACATTATATAATTTCGATGTGTCAGATGAGCTTGGCGGCAGCGCGGCTATAAGATTTAAAATCCCTCTGCGTTAGCTAAAATATTTTTTAGCGCGTCTTGAAGTTCCGGAAATTGAAATTCGAATCCTGAGTCTATTAATTTTTTTGGAATTACTTTTTGACCATGTAATAAAAGCGATTCTGCCATTTCACCAAGCGCCAATTTTAATATAAACGATGGAACGTTCAACCATGACGGACGTTGCATAACGTTTCCAAGAATTTTACAGAATTCCTTCATTCGCACTGGTTGTGGCGCAGTAAGATTAATCGGTCCATTGATTTGATTATTCTCGATTGAAAATAAAATTGCATTAATCTCATCCTGCAGATGTATCCATGGAAACCATTGAGCTCCCGAACCTATTGATCCACCTAAAAACAGCTTAAACGGAAATAAAAGCTTTTTCAAAGCTCCGTTATTTTTATCTAAAACAATTCCTGTTCTTAACAAAACAACTCGAACAGCTAACTTTATTGCTGTTAATGCTTCTTCTTCCCATTTAGCGCAAACATCGGCAAGGAAACCCATTCCTTTTGGATATTCTTCCGTTACTTCGCCTTCTAATCTATTGCCATAAAAGCCAACAGCCGAGGCGTTTATTAGCACAGACGGTTTATTATTGACCTGTCTAATCGCTTCAATTATTGCCCGCGTTGAATTTATGCGACTGGAAAATATCTTTTGTTTTTGCTTTCTGCTCCATCTTTTACTTGCAATAGATTCGCCTGTTAAGTTAATAACTACATCGCATCCTTCCATTAGTATAATTAGATTACCGTTCGTTTTCGCATCCCAAAATTCAATATGTAATTCGGGAAAATCTTTTTTAAATTTTTCCGGGGAGCGCGAAAGCAATGTAATTTCATGTTTCTTAATTAGAAGCGCACTGATCAATTTTCTTCCTATCAATCCGCTTCCACCGGCAATTATTATTTTCATTCTTTTTCCTGTTGTTATAAAAACTACAAAAACGGTAGCATAAAATCCAACTTTATCAACTTGTCTTGCTCTTCTAAGCATTTTCTACTATCTTTTTACAAGTCAAAGGAGTAAAGAGCGGATTATAAAAAGCTTTCCCTCTTTACTCTTTGTCATTTAAGAATAGTATAGAAATCGATGGACCAAATTCGAAATTTTTGCATAATTGCGCACATTGACCACGGCAAATCGACGCTTGCCGACCGTTTGCTCGAATACACTGGCACTGTTGCCGCGCGTGACCTGACAAAGCAGATGTTGGATGATATGGATTTGGAGCAGGAACGCGGAATTACAATTAAGCTTCATGCTATACAGTTAAAATATATTGCTAAGAATAATAAGAACTACACTTTAAATTTAATCGATACACCGGGGCATGTAGATTTTACTTATGAAGTTTCGCGCTCGCTTGCCGCATGTGAAGGGGCGATTCTTGTTGTAGATGCAACACAAGGCGTTGAAGCTCAAACTATTTCAAATTTATATCTTGCAATAGAGGCGGGTTTAGAAATAATTCCATTCATCAATAAAATCGATTTGCCGAGCGCAAAGACTATGATTGATTCTGTAAAGAAGCAAGTAACGGATCTTATCGGATGCAAAGAAAACGAGATAATAATGGGCAGCGCAAAATCGGGAATAGGCACGGAAGAAGTTTTAGAGGCAATAGTAGCGCGAATATCGACGCCCAAAGGCGATCCAAATGCGCCGCTTAAAGCATTAATATTTGATTCTGTCTTTGATGAATATCGTGGAGCAGTTGCTTATGTGCGCGTAATGGATGGAACAGTTAAGGAAAAAGATAGGATTCGATTTTTCTCGAATAAAAAAGAATTTCAAGCAGAAGAGGTAGGCATACTCGAAATGCAAAAGAAGCGAATCGGCGCGCTTTCTGCTGGCAATGTCGGTTATATTATCGCAAATGTAAAAGATGTGCACGATACAAAAGTAGGCGATACAATTACTCTGGTCGAAAATCCTGCTCTTGAACCGCTTCCCGGTTACAAAGAGGCAAAGCCGATGGTCTTCAGCGGAATTTATCCATCGAACAGCGATGACTTCGGCGAATTGCGGGATGCTTTAGATAAATTGAAATTAAACGATGCTTCGCTTGTTTTTGAACCGGAAAGTTCGGTGGCTCTCGGTTTTGGTTTCCGCGCGGGCTTTCTTGGACTTTTGCATATGGAAATTATCCGTGAAAGATTAGAGCGCGAATACGACCAACATCTTATAAATACTGTTCCGAACGTAGAGTACCGTGTTACAAAAACAGATAATGAAGTAATCTTAGTAGATAATCCCGCCTTAATGCCGGATTCCGGAAAAATAGAGAAAGTTGAAGAACCGTTTGTTAAAGCTCAAATTATTACTCCTGCAGAATATATTGGTAATTTGATGAAACTTTGTATGGATCGGCGGGGCATTCATAAAAATACAACGTACCTAAGTCCTGAAAGAGTCGATATACACTTCGAGCTTCCATTATCTGAAATTATATTTGACTTTTACGACAAGCTAAAATCAATGTCTCGCGGCTATGCGTCATTTGACTATGATTTTCTTGATTATCGTGAATCGGATCTGGTAAAATTAGATATATTGTTAAACGGCGAACCAGTTGATGCGCTTTCAACAATTGTTCATCGTTCTAAATCGTATGAATGGGGGAGAAAACTTTGCTCGAAACTTCGAGAGCTTATTCCTCGTCAAATGTTTGAAGTAGCAATACAAGCGGCGATTGGAAGCAAAATTATAGCGCGTGAATCCATCAGCGCAATAAGGAAAAATGTTTTAGCAAAATGCTATGGCGGCGATATTACACGAAAACGCAAATTGCTTGAAAAACAGAAAGAGGGCAAAAAGCGAATGAAGCAAGTCGGTAGAGTTGAAATACCGCAAGAAGCTTTTTTAGCTGTGCTTTCGATGGAAGAGTAGAATGGATTTATAGATTTTCGATTTGTTGTTTTGCGATTGTTGTAATATCAAATAGTTTATAAAAAAAGGATTAATTATGAATAGTGAAAAGAAGCAAAAAACGGAAGAACAAGCAAACCCGCAAACACTAAAGAAAAAAATATTGGCATTTTTAAAAGAGGCAGGTATTGTAATCGGGTTATTCCTTTTAATTAATAATTTTGTCGTGGCATCATTTCTTGTTCCGACCGGTTCAATGGAAAATGAAGTGCTGACAGGTGAGTTTTTATTCGTGAACAAATTTATTTACGGCGGAACATCTCCCAGAAATATTCCTTTTACAAACGTACGCTTGCCATATTTCAGTCTTCCCGCTATAAAAGAGGTGAAAAGAGGAGATGTAATTGTTTTTGTATTCCCGGGCATGCGCGATGAAGTTGAACCAGTAGATTTCACTTTTTATTTAAAACGATGCGTTGGGTTGCCCGGCGATACTATCTTAATACGTAATCGCGTTTTGTATGTGAACGGAAAGATGTCGCCGCTGCCTCGCAATGTAAAATTTGATCGAAGTTGGTCTATCATGCCGGCTGAAACAGACGATCGCACATTTCCAGTCGGTTCAAATTGGAATGAAGATAATTTCGGACCAATTGTAGTTCCAAAACAGGGCATGACAATTCAATTGAACACCGATAATTTTGATGCATGGAAAATATTCATCAAACGAGAAGGACATACGGCAGAATTAAAAAACGGACAAGTAACGATAGATGGGCATCCAACAAATTCATATACAGTTGAAAAAGATTATTTATTTGGAATGGGCGATCACCGCGATAATAGTCTTGACAGCAGATATTGGGGATTCATCCCTAAAGAAAACCTTGTCGGTTCGCCAATGATCATCTATTGGTCTTGGAATTCAGACATTCCTTTGTACGATATATTCGGCCGCCTTGCATCGGTTCGGTGGGGCAGGATCGGTTCTCTTATTAAATAATGCAAGAACGAAAATTAGAAAACAAGATTAATGAAAGCTCAGTCGCGTCTTCTAATACAGAAAATAAAAGCGCGCCAAAAATACGTGATTACATTAAGGCAATCTTTGTAACGTTAATAGCCGCCCTTCTTTTAAAAATTTTTGTTATTGAAGCTTATCGAATTCCAACGACTTCAATGGAAAACACATTGTATGTCGGCGATTTTATTTTAGTAAATAAGTTAGCTTACGGAATTCGCTTACCAAATTATTTCCCTTTTTTTTCTATCAACTTGCCAATTTTTGATGTGCCGGTTTTCAGAAATGTCAAACAAGGAGATGTTGTAGTCTTTAGGTTCCCGATAGAAGGAAATAACCACAACCGCGCAAACATACCGGAGTTTTATATTAAACGATGTATCGGATTACCTGGCGATACGGTTGTTGTTAGAAGCGATAATGTGCTTGTCAACGGAGCAAAGATAAAATTTCCTTCATCAGGTAAATGCTATTACAATTCTAAAATCGCATATTTAAACATGCCTTTTGCTGATAAATCTTCAACTGAACAAGAACAGATTTTTATTATCCCTAAGAAAGGCGATGTTATAAATTTAAACACCTCCTCTTATCATCGATGGAAGAGTATCATTGAACGTACGGGAAGCACGGTTGAACTAAGAGATACTGCAATTCTTATAGATGGAAAAATTACAAGCGAATATATTGTTAAAGAAGATTATTATTTTATGCTAGGTGATAACCGTAGTAATAGCGTCGATAGCAGAACATGGGGATTTGTTCCGGATGATAATTTAATAGGTGAGGCGCTTATTATATATTGGTCGTGGGATTCAGAAAGTTTAGCGCAAAATTTTGTTGAACGGTTTAATTTTATTCGTTGGGATCGTATTGGCACAATCATCAAATAATGTTATTTGAGATATAACATTCGCTTCGTTTCCGAAAACCGTCCCGCTGTAATTCTATAGAAATAAATTCCAGAAGAAATTGATAATTGTGAACCGTTAATTTCAAATTTGACTGAGTATGTTCCTGTTGATTGTTGTGCGTTCACCAGTGTTGTTATTTCCTTTCCGAGAATATCAAAGATCTTTAATTCAACATTACTGATTGCCGTTGCCCCCGATTGATTGGCTGGTAATTGATAACTAATGACTGTATTTGAATTGAACGGATTTGGATAATTTTGATTCAATTTAAAATCGGAAATTTGGGATTGTAAATTTTCAACCGTTGTAGATGGATTTCCCGCATTAATCCATGCTGTATAAAGATAACTACCGAATTGTAAAGCCGCCTTTTGAAATTGACGCTTTGTCATATATTCAAGTCGTTGCCACAATATTGAATAATATGCAGTATTTATGATTCCACCGGTAGATTGCCTTGCATAGTAATCGGCAATAAGTATCGTATCTGTATAACTGCACGATTCGTACATAAATGCAAAAGCAGTATCGAGTGGAGCTGAAACATATTGAACCGCTCCTAATTCGGGGCTAATATGTATTTGGTAATTATTTATAAGCGAGGTTTCGAATCGAGAATGAATTCCAGCGCTTCCGCTGCCATAAACGGTTATATTTCCGTTATAATATTTTGTAGCATGGAGCGGATTATAAGCATCACCGATATAGTGTCCTAAATCTGCCGCCGTGCTCCAAGCGCGATTCCAGTCTCTATTTCGCATCTGGTTAGTCAACGCCGTCATTGTTGATTCAATCACCCAGGGAAGCATTCCTATTGTATTGCGAATATATGATTCACCATATTTCAAAAAAAGCGAGTCGCGATTATGAGTTATTGAACGTGTGGAGTATTCAACAAGTAAATCCATATTCATAAAATGATTTTGTTCATTCGGATCCTGCATATACCCCATACTTCCGTATTTTCTCCAATCCGGCACACTTGAAGAATCTGATAGTCGTTGAATGATGGTTGGATCAAGAAGAAAGACGCTTGAAAAATTTTGCGCCCCCGATTTATTGATAATTTTATGTCCTGTTTGCCCCCAGCCCAAAATAAAAAGTGAGGCAATAATCATAGTGCCAACCAACAGCCGATATTCTTTGCGAGTTTTCATATTTTAAGCTACTGATTCTTATTCATATGTGCAATTTAAAATTAGTTGCTAATGTTATTATGTCTTTCGATATTATTTCAGAATTACTTGAGACATACAAAACTAATTTTCTGATTTGGCATCTATTTATATTCATATTCCTTTTTGCGAACATAAATGTATCTACTGCGATTTTTATTCCATCGCTCCCGCCACTTCTATGGAAGACAGAAAAACTTTGATTTCAAAGTTTCTGTCTGCATTAGAAATTGAATTTCAACTTTGTTCGAAAAACCGCCGGTTTAATGAACCTATCGAAACCATTTTTTTTGGCGGAGGAACTCCATCTTTGTTGTCGCCGTCTGATTTAGAAAGAACGATGAATTATTTAACATCTAAGTTTCAAATTAAAGACGACGCAGAAATTACTATGGAAATAAATCCAGGCACTATTGACAAATCAAAATTGACGGCTTTCAAATCTATAGGGATAAACAGATTGAGCGTTGGCGTACAATCTTTTTTTGACGATGATTTAAAATTCTTAACACGTATTCATACCAGTTCAGAAGCAAAGCATTGTATAGAAGAGGGGCATTCGGTTGGATTTAAAAATATTAGTATCGATCTAATTTTTTCCTTGCCCGGTCAAAATCTTGATCAATGGAAATCTAATTTAATACAAGCAGTTGAATTATCTCCGCATCATCTATCAACATACAGTTTAATACTTGAAACTAAAACGCCCCTTTTTGATTTGGTAAAGTTCGACAAAATAAAATTGCTCGATTCCGAAAAAGAGGCTGAGTTATATGAATTCGCAATTGAATTTTTGACTTCTAACGGTTACCGACAATACGAAATATCCAATTTTGCTAAGCTCGGTTTTGAATGCCGACATAATATTAATTATTGGAATCACGCTAATTATTTAGGATTTGGACCTTCGGCACATTCGTTTTGGCAAAATGAACGCTGGTGGAATGTTAAAAACCTTGATTCATATTTAGAGGGATTAAACAAGCAAGCACTACCCATTGCCGGAGGAGAACATTTAACAAGCGCTCAACTTATAGAAGAAGCCATTTTTTTATCTTTAAGAAGCGGTGGAATAAATTTAGAAAATTTTTATCAAAAGTATGGAATAGATTTTTTGCAGAAGTATGAATTAACGATTAAAGATTTGCTTGATTCTGGTAAAGCTTGTATTAAGGATGGCGTATTTCATTTGACGGCAAAGGGGTATGTAGTATGCGATGAAATTTGTCAATTATTTTAGACGATTATAATTAAATATTTTCAGAAAAATAGAATTATAATAATCAACCGATCATCTGTAATCGATGATATTATTCTCGTAGATTTGTCAATACTTCTTGAAGTTCAGAGCATTTCCACATACATTAATATAAATTTTATAGTTTAGAATAAACGGAGAACTAATGGAACATAAAATGATAAACCGAATTATAGCTTTTTCTGTGTTTCTTGCATCGCTGGCTGTATATATTAAAACCTTATCGCCGACAGTAGTTTTTTGGGATGTAGGAGAATTTTGCGCCGCCGCTTATTTGCTTCAAGTTCCTCACCCGCCGGGGGCTCCTCTATTTCTGCTTATTGCGCGCTTGTCTTCAATGATTTCAATAATTACGGATATTGCCGTAAGAATGCATATCCTTTCGGCGCTTGGAGCCGCTGTTACGTGCGGATTATTATACTTGATAATTGTTGATTTGATGGTAATGTCGCGCGGTATTCCTTCTGCTCTAAATGAGAAATTTTTTGTATATGGGTCAGCTTTTATTGGCGCAATGTCGTTAGCATTTACACAAACATTCTGGTTCAATGCGGTTGAAGCTGAAGTATATGGATTAAGCATGACTTTCGTTTCTTTGGTCATATTACTTGGACTTAGATGGTATGAACGAGCAGATACAGACAGTGGAGATAGATTTATTTTGCTTATAGCATATATAGTCGGTTTATCAGTGGGTGTTCACTTGCTTGCTGTGCTTACAATCTTTCCGGTTATGATGTTATGGTACTTTCGATACAATGTTAAATTCGAAATAAATTCATTTTTAAAATTCGGTGTAGTTGCTGTTATTATTTTCTTTGTTATTTATCCGGGCGTTGTAAAAATTCTTCCATCAATGTTAGATGGAGAAATAGGCGGGAGTAAAAGCGAAATCATCACTATAATACCGGTTGTTCTTTTAATAGGAGCTATTTATGGCGTTTATTATTCGGTGCGCGAGAAAAAAAGATTTCTTAATGTTGCATTTCTTTCTTTCTTATTAATTGTCCTGGGGTATTCAACTTATATTATGGTATATATTCGGGCTAACGCTAATCCCCCGATGAATGAGAACGACCCAAGCAATTTAAGCAGATTAGTTTCGTATCTAAACCGCGAGCAATATGGAAATGCGCCTACGCTCGATAGAAGATGGGATAAAGACCCGGAAAAAGTAAAATATCACCAAATGTATTCAAGCGATCTGGATTACATGTGGCGTTACCAAATAAAACATATGTATTTACGCTATCTTGCTTGGAATTATATCGGCTCGGAAGGAGATTTTAGAGACGCTGGCGTTAATTGGGGGCAATTTTATATGATTCCATTTCTCTTGGGGCTTTTTGGATTATACTATCAATGGCGCAAACAGCCATATATTGCTTTTAATATGTTAGTTACATTTATAATTATGGGGGTACTGCTTGCGCTTTATCAAAATCAACAACAACCTCAACCGCGCGAACGCGATTATTTTTACGTTGGTTCATTTTTTATTTTTTCGCTGTGGATTGGTTTTGGCGTTCTTGGATTAATTGACTATATCAAGGAGAAAATAAAAGCAAAACAGACAGCGCAAACCTTAAGCTTCGGAACAATAGTTTTAGCGTTTCTTTTTGTGCCAGTGCATATGCTGATCAAAAATTACTATCAAGCGGATCGTACAGGTAATTACATCGCATGGGATTATTCATATAATATGCTTCAAAGCTGCGAAAAAGATGCAATTCTGATAACTAATGGCGATAACGATACATTTCCTT
The DNA here is from genome assembly GCA_037446575.1 of Ignavibacteriales bacterium. Classification (GTDB taxonomy): domain Bacteria; phylum Bacteroidota; class Ignavibacteria; order UBA10030; family UBA10030; genus JBBIII01. The sequence goes on along the minus strand of JBBIII010000008.1, from coordinate 21,660 downwards.
TGTGGTATTTACAGGATGTTGAAGGCGTCAGGCGCGATATACGCGTTGTGAATTTGAGTCTTGTCAATACGTCATGGTACATTAAACAGCTAAAGCATGGAACTCCACATGGTGCAAAGAAAGTCCCTATCTCTACATCTGATGTAGAGATTGATAATATTCAACCTATTCAATTTGAGCCCCGATGGATGGAATTGCCTATAAGCCCTGAAGTTATTAAACAGTTCACCTCCGATGGTCAAGGTTCAGTTTCTTTACTCGATACTTCAATAACTAAAAATGGCGTTCTTCGTTTTTACATGCCGAATACTTTGCAATTCGGCAATATAAAAGCTATCCGCGCGCAAGATATTATGGTTTATGATATTATAAGAACTTCCAATTGGCAACGACCAATTTATTTTGCTATGACAGTCTCGGACGATGGAAAAATTGGGCTTCGTGAATATATGCAAATGACTGGACTTGCCTTTAAACTCGTTCCTTTCAAATCCCAAGCATATTGGTCTAACATCAACGAAACAGTAACCCGACAAAATCTTTTTACAGATATTGAAGGATATTCAAAAGAACCGCAAAATGGATTCAAATGGCGCGGCTTACAAGATAGCACAACATATTATGATGAAGATACGCGAAGGTTATTGACTTCTAATTATAGAAGTATGTTTATTGCGTATGCATTATATTGCGCAAATGTAAAAAATCAACCGCAAGAAATTTCGAAAATATTAGATAGAATGGAGAGCGTAATCCCGCGTCGTTCTATTCCGATGGATTACCGAATTAAATTCGATATTGCCTCTTTTTATAATATAGCTGGAAACAAACCTCGGTTTGAAGAGCTGACAAGAGAAGTAATTGACGAGGTAAAACTGTTAATTGAAAACCCTGCTACAGAACAACTATCTCAATATAATCCATTTATCATTCTTTTATATTCTTATGAAGGATTAGAAATGTATAAAGAGGCAGAAGAACTGCTTCCAAGAATCAAAGCCGCATATGCTAATCAACAGGGTATCGATCAAATCATTGCGCAATTGCGTTCGCAAATTCAAGTTAAACGAAGCGAGGCAGAGAAAATAAAAGAAAAACCGACAGCGAAAAAATAATGACCGCATTAATAATTGGCGTTACCGGACAAGATGGATTATATCTGACCAAATTCTTATTAAAAAAGAATTATCGAATTGTGGGAATGATTCAAAAAGGTCTTCAAGTTAAACCATCGTTGATGGAATTTCTTACGCAAAATATTCAGATTGTTTATGGCGATTTAAGAGATATCGAATCGTTGATAGAGGCGATCGATTTGTCCCAACCAGACGAGATTTATAATCTTGCGGCGTTATCACACTCTGGTGAATCTTGGCAGTCAGCAATTGACACCGCCGAAATAACCGGCGTTGGCGCTCATCGTGTTTTTGAGGCAGTAAAAAAAATTAAAAAAAACAGCAGAATATTTCAGGCGTCTTCTTCGGAAATGTTTGGTTTGCCTAAAACTATTCCGCAAAACGAAGATACTCCATTTGCTCCCGTCAGTCCGTACGGAGCAGCAAAACTCTACGCCCACACAATGGCGCAAATTTATAACAGAAGCCACAAATTATTTATTGCCTGCGGAATCTTATTTAATCACGAAAGCCCTTATCGCACCCTCAATTTTCTAACTCAAAAAGTTGCATACGGCGTTGCATGTATTAAATTAGGAATTCATAATTCCAACAACCTAAACGAGCATTGTGAACCCGTTGTCCAAAATGGAAAAATTAAACTCGGTAATTTAGATGCACAACGGGATTGGGGCTACGCTGGTGATTTTGTTGAAGCTATGTGGCTTATGCTTCAGCAAGAAAAACCGGATTCATTTGTAATCGGAACAGGCATAGCGCATACAGTCCGGGAACTTTGCGAATTTGCGTTTAACGCCGTTGGGCTCAACTGGGAAAATTATATAATTACAGATAAAAAATTCTACCGACCTGTCGATTCTGCAACCTCGTTAGCAGATACAAGAAAAGCAGAAAAATATTTGGGATGGAAAGCTAAAACATCTTTATCCGAACTTATGGAAATTATGGTTAACCATCAAATTCAGCAATTACAGAAACAATAAACATCTTTACAATAAACCGGATGAAAATACTTCTTCTTAATTGGCAGGATATTAAAAATCCAATGGGCGGCGGAGCTGAAGTCTATCTTCACCATATTTTTAAAAGAATTGCCGCGCAAGGTCATTCAATCACATTGCTCTGCTCTCATTACGATAGCGCCCCTCTCGAGGAAGAAATTGACGGTATTCACGTTATTCGGCGAGGGAATAGAAATCTTTTCAATTACACGGTTCTATTTGAATATATAACACGATTCCAAAAAGAAAATTACGATATTGTTATTGACGACTTGAATAAGATTCCTTTTTATACACCGCTTTATGTTAAAAAGCCGCTTTTAGGAATGGTAATGCACCTTTTCGATAAGAGCATATTCAAGGAAGCTTCATTTCCGGCGGCAACTTATGTTTATTATGCAGAAAAATTTGCTCACTCTGTTTATAAAAATATTCCATTAGTTGCAATCTCTGAAAGCACACGCAATGAGCTTATTGAACATGGTTGTTCAGAGCAAAATGTTTTCTTAGTTCCGTGTGCAGTTAATCATTCTTCTTATTACCAAATTCCGGACATAAATAAAAACGAACCAATAATAGGATATGTCGGTCGTTTAAAAAAATATAAAAGCGTAGATCACTTGCTCAAAGCTTTTGTTATTGTTCTTAAAGTAATTCCTAACGCAAAATTATTTATAATTGGCGAAGGCGACGGAAAAAATTCTTTTCTAAAAACGGCAAAAGAATTGAAAATAGAAAATGCTGTAACATTTACAGGGTTTCTTCCTTTAGAAGAAAAAGTTCGTCTTCTAAATCAGATGCAAATAGTGGTTAATACATCTGCAAAAGAGGGATGGGGTTTAACAGTTACAGAAGCAAACGCTTGTGGCGCTCCAGCCGTTGCAAGCGATGTCCCCGGTTTGCGCGACGCCGTTATAGATGGACAGACAGGATTGCTCTATGAATATGGAAATATTGAACAGCTGGCAGAAAAAATTTTATTGCTCCTTCGAGATAACAATCTTCGTTCACGACTTTCCTCTGGCGCGATTGAGTATGCTCAATCCCTTACTTGGGATAAATCGGCAAAAATAATGATAGATGTGATAGGAAAAGTAATTAGGTAAGTTTCCACGTCGATGAGAGTTCTTCAACCGAGCATTACCTTGTTCTTTTTCAAATTACAGTTTGGATTAATAATCAAGTTTATGTTTTCCCGACTCGTGCAAGTTCATCTTCAATATACTGGCGAACAGCAGGTTTCAAATAAATTTCATCTATTCCAACTTCTGCTAATCCTTGTGCCAATACAGATGCGCGCCGTCCGTATGCAAGTCGTTTGTTAATAACAATAAGCCGTTCTTTTTTTAACACGCAGTATCCGCCTTCAAAATCGCCTTTTTCGTACCGTATATATATGCCGCTTTTTTCCGCAAGGTGTTCAAGTTCAGATAGTATTTGCTCGTTCGTCATAATTTATTCTAAAGATTATTCACTGTTTATTTTTTGTGGATGTTGAATGTTGATCATTTCGCTATTTTTAATTAGTTGATTCAGCCGCCAATTTTGAATCTTCTTTCCGCTCCAAATTGTTAATAAGAAAAAGATAAATCCGCCAATTAGATCAATAACATAATGATAGCGAAGATATACAGTTGCTATAATTAAAAGTACGGCTATAATCGTAATTAACCATTTTGTTTTTAATCGATAGTAGTACGCTAAGTAGGCCACAACAAGTGTAAGCTGAGTGTGTCCGCTTGGGAAAACATCCCGCTGAACATAATCAATCGCATTCGGCATTGTCGAAGTAATTGATTCGCCAATATTAATAAATTCTCTCATAGGCGTTGTTAATAAAAGACCAGGCAATTCTTTGTCTATTGCATAAAAATCATGTAACATAAAACGCGGACCCACAGCAGGTAAAAGAAAATATCCTATATAAGAAAGATAAAACCCGTAGACAACAAAGAACGCGCCCCTATCAAATTCTTCTATTGGAAAACGCCGATACAATTCAACGCCAAGCATTATAAATAGAAAATAGTACGAAAAATATGATATTTGCAGTATCTCAGTTATTAATGGGTGTGCAAATTGCGCAAACCATTGAGTCGGATTAACGCCAAACATCCACTGATCAATTGCGATGAAAAGCCAATCGTAATCAACCGGATGAATTGGGCGAACCATTAAATATAATTCTTTGAAAACGAATAGAATAATCGGATAACAATACCAACGATGAAGCCCAATTAGCAGTTTAGTCCTTTTCTTCTCAGCAATATATGCCAGTAAGATTATTCCAATTATTACGCAAATATTTATTGTAATAATTATTAACCATGCCTCAACTCTGCTATGGAAAACAACATTCAATGCGGTTAGAAATAATAAGAAAAGGATTGATATAAAATCAACCGGAGATAAACAAGAAAATATTCTTTTTATGTTCATAGAAGACAAAATGTTAATGTTTTTAAATGTTTTAATGAATAAAAAAGTTCTGTCATATAAATTGACCAACTCAATTTAGTTGTCTGCGCTTACAGCATAGCGTTATAAAAATGAAATTTAATAAATTTTACGTACTTGTCCAAAATAGCTATTTGAAAATTTATTTGGGACAGCAAAACAAATTTTTAAATAAAAGTTTTTCCATTAATAAAGATCACATGTAAGCATTTTAAAATAATTTATGCGATTTATAAGCTCTCCAATAAATATAATGTCTCTTGTTTAATTTGGACAGCAGTGAAATTTTATGTGTTTAGAATTTTAGCTAATTTATTTGTCAGCAACAGAAATTCCTCAACGTTTAATTCTTCAGGTCTTTTCTTCAAATTAAATGATAGACTA
>JBBIII010000008.1:0-16582 GCA_037446575.1 Ignavibacteriales bacterium | reverse complement strand
AAATTCCTCAACGTTTAATTCTTCAGGTCTTTTCTTCAAATTAAATGATAGACTATTCAAAATAGCATCTTTTATTCCTAATGCTTTCAATCCGTTACGAACGGTTTTGCGCCTTTTGCCGAAAGTAGCGCGGACAACAGAACGAAAAAGTTCAATATCGATTTCTGGAAGATGTTCTTTAAATTCCATTTTTACTAACGCCGAATCTACGTCTGGTTTTGGATAGAATGAATTTCTAGAAACCTTAAACAGTAATTTACAATCGCAATAGAATTTTGTGAACACCGTAAGTATTCCATAATCTTTTGAATGTGTTTTAGCTATTAACCGATTAGCTACTTCATACTGCACCATCAGAGCAGCGCTGGATATAATTGCATGATAATCAAACAGGAAAAAAAGAATTTCACTGGTTAGATAATACGGAATATTTCCCACAACTTTGATTTTGCTTTTATACTGTTCTGATATTCTATTCAGGTTCATATCCAAAATGCTGTTATGGATTAATTCAATTTTATCTGCAAATCTATCCTGCAAGAGATGGACAGCTCTCTCGTCAATTTCTACGCCAATTAACTTTATTGGCTTTTCACATAAGTGCTTGGTTAAAGCCCCTTGGCCAGGTCCAATTTCTAACACAACTTCATTTTCTTTTAAATCCAGACTATATACGATATTACGCAACACGTTATCATCTCGTAAAAAATTTTGACCTAATGATTTAATTGGCTGGATCACGATTGTTCTTTACAGGTCTATATGCGAGTCATTTAGAAATTGACATAGAATCTTTTAGGCAGGCACCCAATATTTTTATGCCTTCTTCTATTTTTTCTTCCGGAGTGTGCGAGTATGCTAAACGGAAATGTGAATTATCAACACTATCTGGGTCAAATGTTTTACCGATAACAAAGACAGCTCCTTTTTCAATACTCGACTTGAGCACAGAAATAATATCCACATACGGAGGCAGTTTTATCCACATGTAAAAACCGCCGCGCGGCTCTACCCACTTAAGCTCTACGGGAAAATATTTTTTTATTGCGTTAACCATTGTATCTTTTCTTCTTTTATATATCGTCCGCATTCTTTTTATATATTCATAAATCTTTCCCGTCCGTATAAACTTATCAGCTAATACTTGAGTAAAATTCGGCGAACAAGCATCAATAGATTGCTTTACAAGTTCGGCTTTCTGATATATTTTCGGTGAAACAAGCATCCATCCTAATCTAAAGCCGGGACCAAGTATTTTAGAAAAAGAGCTTGTGTAACAAATCTCCAATTCATCTTCGTGCGTTGCTTTCATCGGAAGAGTTCTTTTCTTATCCTCGTCGTAAAAATATAATTCGCCGTAAGCGTCATCTTCAATCAACATTAAATTATTTTCTCTCAATATTGGCGCTAATTCGTTCTTGCGCTGTTCGCTGTAAAGAACGCCGGCAGGATTATGAAAGTTCGGCGTCAGGTATATAAATTTGGGCGGATTAGATTTGGATTGATCGAGAAATTTTTTTAGAGATCGAACATCAATTCCATTCTCATCCATATCTATTCCTTTAAGGACAGCTTGGTGCGATTTAAAAGCAGAAATACCGCCGATGAAACACGGATTCTCCGTAACTACTAAATCATCAGGGTCGATAAATATTTTTCCTAAAATATTGATGGCTTGCAAAGAACCAGTAGTAATCATTAGCTTGTTATTTTTTACTGGAAGTCCTTTTTTAGTTAAAAACTCACTAAGTGATTCGAGCAATGGCGGATATCCCGGCGTTGGCCCATATTGAAACGCTGTTTGCTTCTGATCAAGCGGGAGAGAATTATATATTTCGTTAATTTCGTCAACGGGAAAAAGTTCGTTTCCGGGCATTCCGCCGGCAAACGAAATAATATCCGGACGCGTCGCAAGTCCCATTAAATCACGAATTTCGGATGTGCGTAATGATGATACAGCTTTAGAAAAATGAATCATAAACTCACCTTGCCTTCAGTGAAGTTTTATAGTGATCATAAAAATTTTTAATTCCATAAATCATAGCTTCAAAAAAGCGTCGTTTTTTTATTATAACAATAATTTAATTAAACATAATTTTTCTATAAAATAAACTTAATTTAATTACAAGGTTTTCGGGGCTGATTATCAAGCAAATATTTTGCACCTTCTATTTATGAGAAGTCGTTCTGAAAAAAAAGCCAATGAAATTGTTCGTTTGAAAGTTATTATTCGAGGCGCTGTTCAAGGTGTAGGTTTTCGTCCATTCGTATTTAGATTAGCTGCGAATTTAAAACTAAATGGATGGGTTTTGAACTCGGGTCAGGGAGTTTTCATAGAAATAGAGGGCGAAAAAACAAAGTTAGACGAATTTATACTTCGCTTGCAAAACGAAAAACCGAGTCTTGCTTATATTCAAAGCTTAGAATTTTCTTTTCTCGATCCGATAGGATTTAAAGACTTTGCAATAAAAGAAAGTAGTTTGTCGGAAGAAAAATCCGCTATTATTTTACCAGATATAGCCATATGCCCTGCATGCTTGGAAGATATATTCGATCCATCAAATAGACGTTACTTATATCCGTTCACAAATTGCACTAATTGCGGACCCCGCTTTTCAATTATTGAATCGCTTCCCTATGATCGCCATAATACTACGATGAAGAAATTCCAAATGTGCAAAGAGTGTAAAGCCGAATATGAAAATCCGCTTGATCGCCGTTTCCATGCTCAGCCAAACGCCTGTCCGAATTGTGGACCTCAATTAGAATTATGGAATGAAAAGGGAAAAGTAATCTCGCGGTTTAATGAGGCATTACTTCAAGCTGTAGAAGGAATTCATTTAGGTAAGATTATTGCAGTTAAAGGAATTGGCGGATTTCATTTGATTGTAGATGCCCGAAACAATGATGCGGTAAGCAACTTAAGAGCAAAAAAACATAGAGAAGAAAAGCCGTTTGCTTTAATGTTCCCATCATTCGAAGCAGTTCAACAAGAATGCGAATTGAACAACTTTGAAAAACGCCTGCTTACTTCAGTCGAATCACCAATTGTGCTTTTACATCGCTTATCAGCAAACAGAAATTTTAAATCGAGAATAGCTCCTTCGGTTGCGCCAAACAATCCATATCTTGGAGTAATGCTTCCTTATACTCCATTACATCATCTCTTGTTGAAGAAATTCGGATTTCCGATTATTGCGACGAGCGGTAATCTATCGGATGAACCAATCTGTATCGACGAAAATGAAGCTCTTCAACGTCTTCGCGGAATTGCAGATTTGTTTCTTGTTCATAACAGACCAATTGTAAGACATGTTGATGACTCAATAGCGCGAATAGTAATGGAGCGCGAATTAGTTTTACGTCGGGCGCGCGGTTACGCGCCTCTACCAATTAATATCGGAACACAACTTGATGAGCATATATTAGCGGTAGGTGCGCATTTGAAGAGTACAATTGCGCTAACTTCAAGCAATAATGTTTTTATTTCTCAGCACATTGGCGATTTAGAAACGAAAGAATCTCTTAACGCATTTAAAAATGTTATTATTGATTTTCAGAATATGTATAATGCTAAGCCCATAGTTATTGCGTGCGATTCTCATCCAGAATATATTTCATCCAAACACGCAAAAGAATTGGAAATAGAAGTTGTCGAGGTTCAACATCATTATGCGCATATAACTTCATGTATGGCAGAAAATCAGCTCGAAGGGAAAGTTCTCGGCGTATCATGGGATGGAACCGGCTATGGAACAGACGGCACAATTTGGGGCGGAGAATTTCTTTTAACAGACGAAGTTACGTTCGAAAGAGTAGCTACATTTCGACCATTCCTCTTACCGGGCGGAGAAAAAGCAATAAAAGAGCCGCGCAGAACAGCTATTGGGGCTATATATGAAATTTTTGGACCCGATACTTTTAATAAAAAAGAGATAATCTCTGTTCAATCATTTTCAGCACAGGAACTTGAGATAATAAAACAAATGTTACATAAACAAATACATTCGCCAATTACATCGAGCGCAGGCAGAATTTTTGATGTTGTCGCATCGCTTATTGGATTAAGACAGATTGTAAATTACGAGGGTCAAGCGGCAATGGAATTAGAATTTTTAGCGACAGAGTTAATAAATGATAAGTCATTAAAAATAGAAAATTATAAATTCAATATTGGGAAGACTGAGGATAAAATAATAAGCAATAAAAATTCATCAGATATAATTCATCAAACCGCACTAATTATCGATTGGCAGCCGATGATTGAAGGAATTTTAGAAGATATAAACAATAAAATTACTCAGTCTATGATTTCTTTGAAATTTCACGTAACCTTAGCAGAAATCATAATTGCAGTTGCAAAGCGAATAGGTAAGGAGAGGGTTTTACTTTCAGGCGGGTGTTTCCAGAATAAAATTCTAACTGAACGGTGCGTAGTTCGCTTAATAGCTGAAGGTTTTCGACCTTATTGGCATCAGAGAGTGCCTCCAAATGACGGCGGTATTTCACTTGGTCAAATTTTTTCAGTTCTCAATAAAAGAATTAAGAAAAAATAATTTGCTTGTGAACATAGTAATTTGAACATTGAATTGCACAAAATATTACGAGGTAAAAATGTGTTTAGCTGTGCCCGGTAAAATAATTGAAATAAATAATTCTTCTACGCCTATTATGTGCAAAGTAAGTTTTGGCGGAGTAATAAAAGAGATATGTTTAGAACTTTTACCAGAAGCCAAAGTAGGAAACTATGTTATAGTGCATGTAGGATTTGCTTTAAGCATTGTAGATGAGCAAGAAGCGCTTGAAACGCTAAAATTGTTCGAACAAATGAATAACACAACTAACCATTGAAAATAATAAAGCGAAGGAATTGCTTGCGTTACCAAGATGAATATAGAAACTCGAAAACTGCAAAAATCTTGTTAGAGCAGATTCACAAAGCAACAACTAAACACTGGACAATAATGGAAATTTGTGGTGGGCAAACTCACACAATAGTAAAATCTGGCATTGATGATTTATTGCCGAAAAAAATAAATTTGGTTCATGGCCCGGGTTGTCCGGTATGCGTTACGCCGATAGAAAATATTAATAAAGCAATATCGATTGCTTCGCTTCCAAATTTAATATTTACATCATTCGGGGATATGCTGCGCGTTCCGGGTTCTGCAAAAGATTTACTAACCGTAAAAGCGCAAGGAGGAGATGTGCGAATAGTCTATTCGCCGCTTGATGCGCTAAAAATTGCTCAACAGAATCCCAATAAAAATGTCGTTTTTTTTGCAGTAGGTTTCGAGACTACAGCTCCCGCAAACGCTATGTCTGTATGGCAAGCTAATCAACTTCAATTAAATAATTTTTCAATACTTTGTTCTCAGGTGCTTGTTCCCCCCGCAATCGAAGTTATTCTTTCCTCATCTGCCAACCAAGTTCAAGCATTCCTTGCGGCTGGACATGTTTGCACGGTAATGGGATATGAAGAATACATACCGTTAGCAAGCAAGTACAAAGTTCCTATTATTGTAACAGGATTTGAACCGGTTGATATTTTACAAGGGATTCTAAAAGCAGTTCAACAACTTGAAGCCGGACGCGCTGAAGTTGAGAACCAATATTCACGATCTGTAAAGCGCGAAGGGAATAAATCGGCTAAAGAATTAATAAGCAAAATTTTTGACGTATGCGATCGGGCATGGCGCGGAATTGGCGTAATTCCAAAAAGCGGTTACAAGTTACGAGCCGTCTACAGTAAGTTTGATGCAGAAAAAATATTTAATATCGACGTGATAACAAATCAGGAATCAGAAATATGTATAGCCGGCGAAGTACTGCAAGGGGTTAAAAAACCATTTGATTGCACAGCTTTTGGAACTCAATGTAATCCTGAACGTCCGCTCGGAGCGCCAATGGTTTCATCTGAAGGAGCATGCGCTGCGTACTATCATTTTGGGAAAATGAAACATTAATAAAGCTATAAAAGCATACAGCTTTTATAGAAATGGAATATTGTAATGGAAAAACAAGAATCAAACAAAGCTTTTTCTTTCGTTATAGTCGTTGTTTTCCTTTTGATGATAGTCGGAATTCTTACGACAGGAATTTTTTATTATAAATTCCAACAAAATCATATTAAAATCGAAGCAGAAAAAAAACTCACAGCAGTTGTAAATTTAAAAGCTGAACAAATTATCAAATGGAGAACGGAACGCTTAGGCGACACAAAGTTAATAACGCATAACGCTCCTCTGGCGCGCCAAGTTGAAGAATTCATCAAAAAGTCAACTGTACCTAAACGCAAAAACGAACTTCTTGCTTTTATGCAGTCCTTAAAAGAAAATGGGTATGAGTCTGTGTTATTAATTAACACAAAAAAAGAAGTTCTTCTTGCAAAATCACCCCACGGCGATACTATCGGAGCTTATGCAAAACAACTTTTAGGAGAGGCGCTACAGAATAAAAAAATTATTTTCTCCGATTTCCACACAACAGATGTATTTGATTTCCCTCATATAGATATTGTAATTCCAATATTTGCTCCGGATCGAACAGAAAAGGTGATTATTGGAATATTCTTTTTGCGTATTGATCCGAAGGAGAATCTATATCCTTTATTAACGACATGGCAAACTCAAAGTAAAACATCAGAAACAGTATTAGTGAAAAAGGATTCAAACGATGTTGTATTTCTTACGCCGCTCCGTCATCAAAAAGATGAGCCGCTTAAACTGCGTTTTCCTATTTCAACTGAAAAACTGCCCGCCGCTATGGCAGTGCGCGGAATAGAGGGAATTGTAGAAGGAGTAGATTATCGGGGCGCTCCGGTCATTGCCGCAATCAAAAAAATCCAAGAAACAAATTGGTATATAATAGAAAAAATTGACAAGGATGAAGTGTATTCTCAACTTCAAGAAAGAGCATGGCTAATAGGAATCGGATTATTTTTATTGATAGTGGCGGCTGGTATAATAATCGGCTTGGGATGGCAGCGACAACGCGCGAGCTTTTATAAAGAAAGATATAAAACGGAAATCGAAAAACAAGCGCTAACCCGCCATTATGAATATTTGGTAATGTACGCCAATGATATAATTATACTCGCCGATGAAGCTGGAAATATAATAAGCTTAAATGATACTGCTTTGAATACTTATGAATATTCGCATGACGAAATAACAACGCTTAATTTAAAAGATCTTCGCACCGATGAAACGATCGCTGATTTCGAATATATACTCGATAAAGCAAAAAGCGGCGATGGAATGGTTTATGAAACAATACACAAGACAAAAAGTGGAAAAACGTTCCCCGTAGAAAAAAGCGTTAGGATGATTGATATTGACGGAAAAAAATTTTTCCAGGCAATTATCCGAAATATAACTGAGCGCAAACTTGTGGAAAAAGTTCTTAAAGAATCTTTCGAGGAAATACAAGATCTTTATAATAACGCGCCGTGTGGATATCATACTATAGATAATCAGGGCTTTTATACAAGAGTTAACAACACTGAGCTTCAATGGAGCGGATATTCACGCGAAGAATTAATCGGGAAAAAAAAGTTTTCAGATATTTTAACTCCGGGAAGCCGCATTCTTTTTGAAACCAGCAAAAATGTTTTTTATGATACAGGTTTTATAAACAACCTTGAATTAGAAATGATTCGTAAAGACGGCACAATACTGCCTGTTTCATTAAATGCTTCTGCAATAAAAGATATGCACGATAATATTGTAATGTGCCGTTCAACTATTTATGATATAACAGCTCGCAAAGAGGCGGAAAGAAAAATACTTCGTTTAAATCGCACGTATGCGCTTCTGAGTAATATTAACCAGATGATAGTGCGCACTCGTGATCGGCAAACATTGTTTAACAGCGCATGCCAAATTGCTGAAACCGACGGAAAATTCGCATTGTCATGGATTGGAATATTAGATATTCATAGCGGCGAAGTGATTCCGGCATCAAAGGCAGGGGGTGTAAGTGATTATATCGAAAATCTTAATTTAGTCATTACTGATGATGTAAAAGGGAAATATCCAATTGCTTTCTCGATACGAGAAGGAAAACATACAATAATCAACAACATCGTAATTGACGAGGCAATGGCGACATGGAAAGAAAAAGCTTTATTGCTTGGCTATAAATCCATAGGAGCTTTTCCAATTAAAGTATTTAATAAAAGTATTGGCGCCATAGGTTTTTATTCGGATGAGATAGGATTTTTTGATGACGCCGAACTACGACTTCTTGATGAATTAGCAATGGATTTAGGTTATGCATTAGAGATTCTCGAGTTAGACGATAAGCGCAAACAAACCGAAGAATCTCTTATACAATCGATTTCACTTTACAGAGCTACTTTAGAATCGACGGCAGACGGAATTTTAGTTGTTAATGAAGAAGGAAAAATTACAGGATTCAATGAACAGTTTTTAAAAATGTGGAATATCCCGAACGAAATCATCCAAACGGGAGATGATAATATCGCAATTAACTATGTTCTTAATCAGTTAAAAGACCCTACTGCTTTTATCAATAAAGTGAAAGAACTTTATGAAGAAAAAGAAAAAGATAGTTTTGATGTAATCGAGTTTAAAGACGGCAAAATATTTGAACGTTATTCTCACCCACAGCGTATCGAGGGGGCGGCAATAGGAAGGGTTTGGAGTTTCCGTGACGTATCAAAACGCCGAATGATGGAAGAAGCGTTAAGAGAGAGCGAGGAAAGTTATAAAAATTTGGCTGAAGGGACTTTTGAAGGAGTTATGATAACAATAGAAGATAAAGTTGTTGAAGCTAATGAACAACTGGCTATAATGTTAGGCTATGAAAGTTCCGATGATATAATCGACCTTTCTATAAAAGATTTCGTACCGCCTGAATCGTTAAATTTCGTTTTAGAAGCTATTCGATTGAACCAAACAGACCCGTATGAACATTTTGTAATTAAGAAGAGCGGAACAAAATTATTTATGCAAGCACGCGGTAGAACTATTCAATACAAAGGGAAAAAAGCGCGCATGACCGCTTTGCGAGATATTACAAAACAGAAAGAAGCATTAAAAGAATTGCGTGAATCTGAAGATCAATTCCGGTCGCTCGCCGAGCAATCTCCCAACATAATTTTTATTAATTATAAAGGGGCGATTGTATATGCCAATAAAAAATGTGAAGAGATAATGGGTTATACAAAAGAAGAATTTTACTCGCCCAATTTTAACTTCATGCGCCTGATAAAAGAAGAATTCCATGATGCAATAAGGGCGAATTATAACAAGCATATTAAAGGAGAAGAAGTACCATCAACTGAATATATACTAATCACAAAAGATGGAAAAGAAATCAACATAATACTTTCAACAAAATTAATCGGATATAAAGGAAATACAGCAATACTTGGCACCGGGACTGATATTACGGCTCAAAAGCAAGTTGAAAACGCTCTTCGGCAAAGTTACGACTTCAACAATTTACTTTTAGAGACAATTCCATTCGGGTTGAATATAGTTGATGAAACCGGGACGCTGCTTTTTATAAGTAAGACGATGAAAGAAATAGCCGGGACGGATGTTTTGGGAAAAAAGTGTTGGGATGTATATAAAGATAATAAGCAACAATGCAGAGATTGTCCGCTTAATAAAGACATCTCTTTTGAAAAATCAAAAACAATGGAAGTTGAAAATGTATTTGGCGGGAAGACATATCAGATTAGCCATATCGGTTTAATTTACAACGGACGCAAAGCAATACTTGAGGTTTTCCAGGATGTTACAGAACAAAAAAGATTTCAACAAGAATTAACACAAAATCAAAAAATGCTCAGCATTGGAACTTTAGCTGGAGGCATTGCGCACGATTTCAACAATTTACTTGGAATTATATTAGGTTATGTTTCGATTTTATATTCGATAAAAGATGATCAGGATAAATTTTACGATGGCATAAATGCAATTAAACAAGCGGTTGAACGCGGAGCGGCATTGGTAAGGCAAATATTAACTTTTGCTCGCAAAGGGGATGTAACATTCGAACCGTTAAGTATTTCAAATTTAATAAAAGAGCTTGTTTCAATGCTCGAACAAACCTTCCCGAAAATAATTACTTTTAAAGTAAGCATTTCAAATAATCTTCCATTAATAAATGCGGATCACACCCAAATACATCAGGCATTATTAAATCTATGCGTAAATTCACGTGATGCTATGCCGAATGGAGGAGAAATTACTATACAAGCAGATTTAATTGCCGGCGAACAAATACGCGTGCAATATCCTCAAGCATACGAAAATATGTACGTATTCATAGCAATTTCTGACACTGGGGTTGGAATAGATGATTACAATAGAAACAGAATTTTCGATCCATTCTTCACAACAAAAGAAAAAGGAAAAGGGACGGGGTTAGGTCTTTCTGTCGCGTATGGAATTGTTAAATCTCACCACGGTTTCCTCGATGTCGAAAGCGTAAAAGAAAAAGGGACGACATTTAAAATCTATTTCCCAGTTGCACAGGTGGACGCGAATCTGCGAACTTCCATAACAACAACCGAAAAAAAATTTCCTGGAGGCACGGAAACTATACTTATTGTGGAAGATGAAGAGCTTTTACTGCAAATGATACAGACGATTTTAGAAACATACGGTTATAAAGTTTTAACAGCAAAAGATGGTTTAGAAGCGATTAGAATTTATGAAAAAAAATCAAATAAAATTGATCTCGTTTTAACTGACTTGGGTTTGCCAAAATTGACCGGAGCAGATGAATTTATTAAATTGAAAGAGATAAATAAAAATGTAAAAGTGTTAATAGCCAGCGGATTTTTAGAGCCGGAGGATAAAACTAAGTTAGAACAATTAGGTATTAAAGGGTTTCTGCAAAAACCTTATGTTATCGAGGAATTATTATTAAAAATAAGAAAAGCGATAGAATAAAAAATGTTTGCAAAAATTTTAATCATTTTTTTATTTTCTCTATTTTTCTAATTGTTTTTCGCAAATCTTAAATATTGAACAAAAATCAATTGAGACGATTAAGGAAGCAATCAAATTATCGGCAGAACGTTTAGATATAACGATTTTATTTGTTGAATCAAAGGATATTCGAGGAGACTTATCAAGAGCGGCTCTGAAACAGGATTTAATTAGCAAAGCCGCCTCAGTAATTATATTTGCGGCAGTATAGTAACGAACTAAGCACAAATGTGCTGAACTTTGTGCGCGCTATGTTCACTTAGAAATTGGACGTGCCTATAAAGAGTTTATCTACAAGCCGTAACTATTGGAATTAAAACCGTGCCAATAGGCGTATTCCATGAAACTTAAGTTAATAACGTGCTTAAACTTGAAAAGTATGAAGAGCCATTGTATATTATGCCTATCGGTAAGTAGAGCCCTCATAAATTAAAAATTTTATTGGAGGTTTTTATGAAAACTGTAGGTGTTGTTTTAACCGGATGCGGTTATCTTGATGGCGCTGAAATTCATGAAGCTGTTCTTACACTTTTAGCGCTTGATAAAGCTAAAGCAAATATTGTCTGTATCGCTCCAAATATCGATCAGATGCATGTAATTAATCACTTTACAGGTCAACAAACCGAAGAAAGGAGAAATGTGCTTGTTGAATCGGCGCGTATAGCGCGCGGCAAAATTATCGACATAAAGGATGCAAAATCAGAACATCTTGATGCCCTAATTTTCCCCGGCGGTTATGGCGCAGCAAAAAATATTTGCTCCTACGCTGTTAAAGGAGTTGATTGCGAGGTGAACCTTGATACGGCGACTCTGATTCAAGAAATGAATAAGGCAAAAAAACCAATTGGCGTTATCTGTATTGCGCCGGCTATATTGGCAAAAATTCTCGGCGGCATTGGAATTAAGGCAACAATAACAATTGGTAATGATCGGACAACGGCAAATGATATTGAAAAGATGGGAGCTAAACACAAAATATCTTCTGTTTCTGAAGTTGTTGTTGATAGAAAAAACAAGATAGTTTCGACTCCCGCCTATATGTTAGGACCCAATATCGCTTCCGTTGCCAAAGGAATTAACAAGTTGGTGAAAGAAGTTTTAGCGTTAACAAAAAGATAATTTAAAAGGCAGAAGTTAGAAAGCAGAATATAGAATGGCGAAAACACAAATCGAACTCAACAACGGAATATCATGCCCGTTGCCAATAACAGAGTATAAAAACATCTTGCTTGCTCATGGCGGCGGCGGTAAATTATCGCATCAATTGATTAAGAAAATTTTTGCATCGCAATTTAAGAATGAATATTTAGAGCTTCTGCATGACGGAGCGACAATATTATTAGAAAAAACAAACATCGCTTTCTCAACCGATTCGTACGTAGTTGATCCGATTTTTTTCCCGGGCGGCGATATTGGCGCTTTATCAATTAATGGCACTGTGAACGATCTATCTATGTGCGGCGCAAAACCTATGTACTTATCATCTGCTTTTATAATCGAAGAGGGATTTCCGATAGAAGATTTATGGCGTATTGTTATTTCAATGGAAAATGCAGCTAAAACTTCAGGCGTAAAACTCGTAACGGGAGATACAAAAGTAGTTGACCGCGGAAAAGCCGACAAAGTTTTTATTAATACTACAGGAATTGGCATTATACCCGAAGGCGTAAATATTAGTCCAAAAAATGTTAAGCCCGGCGATAAAATAATTCTAAGCGGTTCAATTGCTGAACATGGAATAGCAATTATGTCGGTGCGCGAAGGATTGGAATTTGAAACTAAAATTTTGAGCGATTGCGCTCCGCTAAATAGTCTTGTTGAAACAATGTTAAACGCAAGCAAACAAATACACGCTTTACGAGATCCAACGCGCGGTGGAGTCGCATCTGCATTAAATGAGATTGCAGAAAGCGCAAAAGTTGGCATATCTATAGATGAAAGTATAATACCAGTCTCTGAAGAGGTGAATGGTGCTTGCGAAATTCTCGGTTTTGATCCACTTTACGTTGCAAATGAGGGCAAATTATTAGCTTTCATCCCAAAAGAAGATACGGAAAAAGTATTGTCATCAATGCGTTCACATCCACTCGGCAAAAACGCTGTAATTATAGGCGAAGTAACCTCAGAAAATAGTGGTATAGTTATAATGAAAACAAGAATAGGCGGGTCAAGAATAGTTGATATGTTATCAGGCGAACAGCTCCCGCGTATTTGTTAATTCATTTTAAAATTGAACATTTGATCAGTTTTTATAACCTTATTGTAAATAGATACAATATAATTAGTCGATAAAAAAAATAGTAATCTCAGCAAAAAGAAAGACAAATGAAAGGTAAAATAGTTCTCGTTGTCAATCCCGGCTCAACATCAACAAAGATGGCAATTTTTGAGAACGAAAATAAAATTACAGAAGATACGCTGAATCATGAACCAGCTATTTTAGCACAATTCAAATCAGTATGGGAACAATACGAATTAAGAATGCAGGCAGTAACAAGCTGGCTGGCTGATAAAAAGATAAATCCATCGGCGGTTGTAGGTATGGGTGGATTATTAAAGCCGCTAACTTGCGGAACTTATCGGGTAAATGAAGCAATGCTCGCCGATGCACGCGCAAATATTCAAGGCGAACACGCATCAAATTTAGGATGCGCAATGGCATATGAGTTAGCAAAAAAATTTGGGTGCCCGGCTTTTATTGTTGACCCCGTCTCTGTAGATGAGTTTGAACCATTAGCGCGGTATTCTGGTCATCCAAATTTTCAGCGTAAAACGTTATCTCATTCACTTAACATCCATGCAGCAGCGCGTTATGCTGCCAACTTGCTTAAACTCAATATTAACCACTCAACATATATCGTAGCGCATTTAGGCGGAGGTATATCCATAGCGCCAGTTAAAGATAATCGAATAATTGATGTCAATGACGCGGCAAGCGACGGCCCATTTTCGCCAGAACGTACCGGCGGATTACCTATTCAACAATTAATCTCATTTTGTTTTTTAGGTAAGTATTCAGAAGAAAAAGTAAGAAAACTCACAGTTGGTGAAGGTGGACTTATGGCTTACTTAGGTACTACCTCGGCGATAGAAGTGGAAAAAAGGATATTGCAGAAAGATGCAAAAGCACGCGAGGTCTACGAAGCAATGGCTTATCAAATATCAAAAGAAATTGGCGCTATGGCAACGGTTGTCAAGGGTAAAGTTGATGCAATAGTTCTAACCGGAGGATTAGCAAATTCGATTTTTTTAGTTGGATGGATAAAAGAACGAATAGATTTTATCGCTAAAGTCATAGTTTATCCCGGAGAAGGAGAGATGAAAGCTATGGCATTAGGCGCTCTGAGAGTGCTCCACTCGGAAGAAGCAGCAAAAAAATATTAGACTATTTTTTCATCGAAATTATATAATGCAAACATTAATGCAAATTAATATCAACAAGCAAATAATGTAGTGGGGTGCGTTATGACTAATCAACCGAGAAGAAAATTCATAAAATCATTTCTAATAGCGGCATGTTCTGGACTTGGCGTATATTTTCCGTTATCAAGCTGCAGAAAGAGCAATTCAGAGTCGAATTCGGAAAAGAAACAAGAAAAAGCTATGGCAAATAATAATGATTTTGTCTTTGAGCCGGCTTATTTAAAGCTACATAAATCTGGCGAGCTAAAAAAAAGAGGAGAAAAATTATGGTCATCAATGACCGAATGCAATTTATGTCCGCGAGAATGCGGAACTAATCGTTTAAAAGGTAAGCGCGGATTTTGCGGCGCATCGGCACAATTAGAAATTTCATCGTTCAATCCTCACTTCGGTGAAGAACGACCGCTTGTCGGAAGACATGGTTCAGGAACAATATTCTTTACAAACTGCAGTTTGCGCTGTGTGTTTTGCATAAATTGGCAAATAAGTCACGGCGGTGAAGGAACAGAGCGCACAATTGAACAGTTAGCGCAAATGATGCTTAAACTTCAAAATATCAAATGTGCAAACATAAATGTAGTTACGCCGACTCATTATCTACCGCATATTATACTTGCTATCGACAAAGCAGCTAGCAAGGGACTTCGACTTCCAATTGTGTACAATACTTGCGGTTGGGAAAAAATTGAAATGCTAAAAGTATTAGACGGCATAGCGGATATTTATCTGCCCGATTTTAAATATGCTAATAGAAATATGGCGGAAAAGTACTCATCTAATGCGGCAGCATATCCGGAAATTACGAAGAATGCTTTGCTTGAAATGCATCGGCAAGTCGGGACTGCGGTTGTTCAAAAAGACGGATTAGTTTATCGAGGTCTTATGATACGCCACTTAGTTATGCCAAATAATGTAGGTGGAACTAAAGATGTCGTTCAATGGATTGCAAATCACTTACCGAAAGATACCTATGTAAATATAATGTCGCAGTACCGCCCAATGTATAAAGCAAATAATTATCCCGAAATTTCTCGTCCTATTACGCGCGCTGAATATAGCGATGCGGTTAAATGGGCAAAAGAAGCTGGTTTGACTAATTTAGATCTTCAAGGATTTTGATTGGTGGAAAAAAATTGATTGGGACTTTTAATGATTTGCTGAATTATGCCTCCGAATTAAAAGGGAGACGCATTGCTCTTGCTTTCGCGAATAACCGCGAGACATTGCTTGCTGTAATTCACGCTAAAAAAAGATTTAGCGCAGAATTTATACTTACTGGCGATAACGACTTCATATTAAATGAACTTAAAGAGTTAGGAGAGAATTTAAGTTCTATCGAAATCATTCATTGTCCAGAGCCGACTTTGGCAACCCGTACTGCTATAGAGTATGCAAGCAATAATAAAGCTGATGTATTGTTGAAAGGAGGCATTGACACTTCGACCTTGATGAAGTTGGTGTTCGACGAGAAATACAATTTTCGGAAAGGCAATTTGTTGAGCGATGTTTTCATATTTGAATATCCCGAACGCGCCGAAAATAAATTAGTTATGATTACAGACGGCGGACTTATTCTTAATCCCAGCTTGAATCAGAAAATTGAAATAATAAATAACGCTGTAGCGGTAGCTCATGCGCTTGGAAATTTAAACCCAAAGGTTGCAATCCTATCTTCATCAGAATTTGTAAATCCAAAATTACAATCTTCTGTAGATGCAGAAATTATTGCCGGAATGAATAGAAACGGAGAAATAAGCGGCTGTTGTATTGATGGTCCGCTTGCGCTTGACAGCGCAATGATACCAGAATCGGCAAGAGAAAAGAAAATTAATTCTCCGGTTGCAGGCAATGCAGAAATTCTTATCGCGCCAAATATTGAAACGGCTAACGCATTAGCAAAAAGCACAACATACTTTGCTCATTATCGACTTGCTCATGTAATAATTGGAGCAAAGGTTCCTATTCTTATTACATCGCGAGCCGATAAAAGCGACGCTAAACTGCTTTCGATTGCGTTGGGAATTATTATGTCGGAAACTAGAAAGAGGTTGTCCAAAAAGTAAGAGATCTTGTCATTCCCACTTGTCCGCCTTTGGAGGAAATGTATTTACCTCGTAAAACGGGGTGAATTGGAAATCTTGGAATGAAAGAGAGTAAGATTCCCTCTTAAAACATGAGGGAATGACAGA
>JBBIII010000007.1:0-56246 GCA_037446575.1 Ignavibacteriales bacterium | reverse complement strand
ATCGTTTGAATATAGGTTTGTCTTATGAGACGAAGAAGTTAGTGCTGTTGAAATAAGGAAATCCTTCCGGATACTTCTTATTTTTATTACACCAAAAAGATAACCTTTTCTCTTTAACTAACTGGAAGGATTTCCTTATTTCATCAATACTAATTTCTTTACAGACGAAAAATTACTTGCCTGCAATTTGTAAAAATAGATACCGCTTGCAAGATTTGATGCGTCTAATACAACTTCATAACTGCCGACTTCTTTTGGTTCATTCACAAGCGTTGCTACTTCGCGCCCAATAATATCATATATCTTTAATGACACATCGTGATGTGTCCCTACGTTGGGAATATCGAATCGGATTGTAGTGGTTGGATTAAACGGATTTGGATAATTTTGGTATAATTTGAATGCAATAGGTAATTCTTCCATATGTTTTTTAACGGTTGTCGTTATAATTCCTACCCCAGCATAGAGTTTTACATTTTCTTCGATCATTTCAACAGGATCGAGTTCATATAAATACGGCAATGTTTCGAAATTCCACCACTCGCATCCTGCTTGTGAAATAACTTTTTCCCCACACAAACCTGAAAATAGATTCCCGCTTTCGCAAATATATCCATTTGGCAATCCCGTAACCGGAAATTTATCAGTCGACATAGGCAACACAACGTTGCGGTAATGGTTGTTTTCTAATTTAACACGCGCGCCAACTCGCGCCGCAACTCCATAATCAGTTATTTCTTCAAAATAATTATTGAAAATGTGAGCCACTCCAAAACGCAAGCTCGGATTACGCCCATCTGTATAAGAGACCCAATTATGATGAAAAGAAATTCTCATTAAACTATCAATCTGTCTTTGTGCAACGTTATCGGTGTGTCCCCACAGCATGCATTTCATGTGATGATGAAAGTAACACCAGGATACTGTTACATAACGCGAGCCATTTTTTATATCAAGCAAACCGTCATAAGTATCTACTCCAATTCCCGGACCTATTTTGCTATACAACTCACAATGATCTACCCATACATGGCGGCATTCATCAATTGTCAGCGCATCGTTTGGATAGAGAACTTCGTGAATTATTAAATTTCTTATAATTACATTTTTATAATTTCGTATATTAAGTCCTACATTTTGTAACTCGGCTGTCGAACCAACACCATAAATTGAAATATTAGCTCCATGCTTAATTGTAACGACTGTAGATGTAGGGCTTGATATTTTTCCATCGATATATAATATGGCAGGGTTAGTTTTATTTTCTCTTGCAGCCGCCCATGTCTGTAAATCTGCTAAAGTTCTAACAGTTGTAACTGTGCCGCCAGCCCCCCCTGTGGTTGTCGTATATCCTTCGCCGCTGACAGTTGCATAACCAATCATTTGCATTGAAGGAAGAGTTGAAGATGACACACCTTTTCCGTTTACAGCAACATTTACTTCAACCGCGCCACCGCCAGCGATAGAAATAATTCCGCTGTAGATTGTATTTTCAGTTGGTATAAAACAAACGTATATTGTTTTCCTTATTGAAGAATCTGTATACGGAATTTCGAGAGTCGATGCATAATTTGCTTTGCTAACTACTGACACTTGATATCCAACCGGAGCGCTTACAGTGATATTTCCACTTTCTGGAGAAAGAAAATTTCCCTCAAGCATGAACGATTTTTCAATTATAGAACCACTAACAACTGCTAACCCGAAATTTAATGAATCCGGAGTAACATATAAAGTTGAAATTGAGAGTGACGATATATTACCTCTGCCCGGAGAATCTATTAAGTAGTTCTGCGAATTACCTGAGGCAACATTATATTCATATACTGCGAAATGATACAATGTTCCAACATTCAATCCGCTAACAATGACGCTATTCCCCGCACCATCGTAAATGACTTTATTTGAATCACCCATATCTATTGCTGATGAAAAATCGCTGTTTGCATTTACTCCACTGCCATCAGATGGAGCCCAAGAAACTGGATTTAATTTGCGTGCAACAAGAATCCGCCTGCTTCCATTTCCTCCAGAAAAATTCACTTCAATAGTACTTCCTGTTGTATTACCAAATGTAATAGCCGATTGAACAGTCGGTTCGGCCATTAAACGAACTCCGCTTACTAAGACGCGTTTGATTGAAGCTCCTTCGCTATTATGAGTTATTTCACTGCTAAAAGCTCCTGCGGATGATAAATTCATTCTAACTAATATTGTAACTGGTTGACCAGATATTACGCCGCCGGTTTGGGTTAGCGCCACTGGCGATAAATTATTATTCCATGATGAACCGGCGTCAGTAGATATTTCAAAATTTTCAGGTGGAGTAATTATGACATTGTTTGTAAGATTCAAACCCGATACGCTGTAAGATTTTGAATCTGACGGGGTTGCGGTTGTTTGCATAAACTCGCTTAGCTCATCTGTTGATGTTATTATCGCAATTGTCGATTGCGCGATACCAGAGATAACAACATTAGCGCTTGCTAAATACTTACCGGAAGATGTTACCTCTGTTAACCAAGGATATACTCTCAAGTATAAAGTGTCGCCATTACTCACTCGAATATTTCCAGTAAAACTTACATTTGGATTGGCAGGCAGTGAGCCGCTCAATGAAAGCGGTGTTGCAAACGAATATATTGCCGTAGATGAAGAAAAATCATTTTTAAGTGAATAATAAATAGCCGCTTTTCCTTTATCGCTTGTACCATCGCAAAATAATTTCATTGTAATTGAATTGACGTTTATACTATATCCCGGCTTCGGCGCAATTATATATTGGATATAATAGCTTTCATTATAACCGACAGGCAAAAGTTTATTTGTACTGCTGATTGCGCGTCTTTGATATGTAGTTTTCCATTCTATATAAGATAAATTCATTGCCGATTGATTCGCGCTGACTACTTCGCCGATAATTATTGGAGTAGTGTTAGTTGTTAATTCCCATACGCTGGATGCCGTTTGAGCAAGCGATGCTTCCGTTAAAATTATTCCACTTAGAATTGTTAAAAATATTTTCTTCATTTTTTTCCTTTACATCAAATTAATAAAACTTCTACAACTGCGAGACATGATTCAATAGCAGTAATCTTTTAATATTAGTTAGATGTCAAACATCTTTCTCAATAATCACGATGGAGTCAGGAGTTTTTTCCTGACAAATATAACGATTCAGATGTCAGACACTTCGCAAATCAAATCCTCAGGTAAGTGTCAGACATCTTCGAGCGACTTCTTTTTACAAAATCAAATTTAATATCCATGCTATAGCTCCACCCGAAACAACACATATAAAATTCACAAAATCATTATTTAACCATTTCAGACCGGAAAATAATTCTGTTTGCAAATTACAGTGGAGCTTTTTTTCTGTAATTTTATTGCACACCGAACATTTATATTGTGCCTGAATTGTTCCGCCTATAAAACTATCTACCAAACTTCCGATTACGCCTGCAAAGGCAGAAATAATAAATATTCTATCCGAATATATAAATGGATAGGAGCTACCAGCGACAAACAATGCGCCTAAAGCGCCGGATGCAAACCCACCTAACGAAACCCCTCCATTAGTTCCTGGCGCTACGCTTTTAAGACGAGAAATCGAAAATGTTTTACCGCTAATCAATAATCCAATTTCAGTTCCCCATGTGTCTGCCATTGCGGCGGCTACTACGCCCAAATAAATCGGGTAGAAATCATAATCCTGAAAAATATATTGACAAACGACTATTAATCCAGCAACTCCGCCATTGGCTAAAACTTGTCCCCAATCTCGCTTGCTGGATTTTTCAAATATGTTTTCGTACTGAAGCTTTTTCTTATTTCCGATTCTTGATATTAGACTTGAAAGAATAAAAAATGTCAATATTGGGAGCGTCCATTTCCATCCGCCAATTCCGTAAATTACGCTTGCAAGTAAAAAAGTTGCAATTGCGCCGCTTAGGTTTAATATTCTTAAATAATACGATGCTACTGCTATTAAAATAGAAAACGAAATACCTGTAGTAAATTGCGAGACATCGCGCATTTGTGACGGTGCAAAGAAATAAAAAAGAACAAATGCTATAGATATTGGAACTGTAAAATTATCAAACCCTTTTGATGAAATCGCCTCCCAGGCAGTCGCTATAATTGCGGCAACTGCGGCTGTTGCAATTAAATATCCGAGCGGCTGGCTTTCTTGAAGTCCTAAATAATACATTCCGCCAATCAAACTCAGCATTGTCATTATAAACATTGTTATTGTGCCTTCAACCGATTTCATATCCGATGTCAATCTAAAAGTAGTTGCAGATTTTAGAGATTCGCCAACTATAGCCGCAAATGCATCACCAATTGCAAGACCTAACATAGATAGTGAGACGATTTCAGGATGCCGATACCAGAATAGTACTATCAGAACAAAAAAAGAAAATGGATAGAAAACTGTGCCGTAAGAAAATCGGGATGCTCCGTGCATTCCAACGAGCAATCCTGTTTTAACAGCAAAAGCCATCGCTATCATTGCAACAATAGATAACACAAGTGGAATTAAAGCCGAAACAAATATTAGCGGAGCAAAAAATATGAGAATTCCGACAGATATATGGACAATTTTTCTGGATACTTCAGCAGACCAATGAAATTGTTTGCGAATAATTTCGCCAACAATTACACATAAAACTAATCCAATGGTTATATACAGCATCCATTCCCACTCGGTTGAGGAGGGTTTAGCAAACAATTTGTTTATATGCTCATACATTTTATAGTTACTCTGATATTTGATATTTATTAATAAGCGAATATACTAACATTTCCATTAGATGATAGTGATCGGGAGAGGTAGTTTTAAGTTTTAGATCGGTTTCTAATAGAATATCAAATGCCGCCTCAATTTGGATTGGGCTAAAATTCTTTACCGCTGAAATGTAATCCTTCAAATAAAATTGATGAATTTTAACAGCGGATAAAATTT
This sequence comes from Ignavibacteriales bacterium, assembly GCA_037446575.1. Classification (GTDB taxonomy): domain Bacteria; phylum Bacteroidota; class Ignavibacteria; order UBA10030; family UBA10030; genus JBBIII01. The sequence goes on along the minus strand of JBBIII010000007.1, from coordinate 51,280 downwards.
CCGTTTCGTTTTTATTCTGGTTTAACAAATCTTGAATTTTCCATAGTAACGTAAAATATCGCGTAAGCATAATAATTATCAACTGGGGCGCTTCTCCGGTTTCCAACATTCTTTTAATTATTTTAAGAGCGCCTTTCAGATTCTTCTTGCCGATTTCTTTCTGTAGATCGAATATTGTAAATTCACGCGATGCACCTACAACTTTGACTACATCTTCAGGTGTGCCTTTTTTGCGATCTCCTAAATAGATTGCAAGTTTCTCTATTTCATTATTAATAGTGCGTAAAGAATTCCCAATGTACGCATGTATTAACCTGCAAGCTTCCGAATCTGCTGATATTTCATACTTCTCCAATCGCTTCGAAATCCACGCCGGAATCTGATTATCGTACAATCTATTGAATTCAAATACGGCGCCTGCTTTTTTTATATCTGTAAATGGCTTCTTTCTAAAATCAGCCGTTTCGCAAACCATAACAAGGCAAGTAGAATTTAGCGGCTTCGAAATATAATTCGAAATCAATTCTTTTGAATTTATATCAGAAATCAATTTGTCAAATTCCCAAATAACTACTACACGTCGCTCGCTCATCATCGGAAATGATGCGGCATGCGCGATTACGTCTTTCGCTTCTACCTTACTTCCATAGACGATATCAAGATTAAATGCTCGTGTATCTTTAACTAACAAGTCGTCTATTATTTTGGAAATACATTCGTCAATTAAGAAATCTTCCTCACCAATAAACAAGTATAAAGGCGCATAACCATCCTTTTTTACAGACTCTATGAAATCGCTATATTTAGGTAAGCTGTCTTTTTTTGCCATAAAAAATCATTCAATATTTTTAAGAGTAGGATTCAGATAATAGTTCTTATTGTTCACTACTTTTTTATTTCGGCTGCAATCGAACCGACACCAATTGCATTTTGCGAATTGCCGAGCCAATTTTGGTTACTTCCTACTTGATCACTCTTACCGATTTCATCGAAATATCAACTATTGGCTTGCCGTCAGTGGGTCCCATCTGAGGAATAATTTCGGTTGCGGCTATAGAATCTACAACATTCATTCCGTTCTTTACTCTTCCGAATATCGTATAATTTTTAGGCAACCAAGGCGCATCATTCAGAACAATAAAAAACTGACTTGTGTTTGTATTTGGTCCGCGATTTGCCATAGCAACTGTTCCTCGCTTATACCCTTCTTGATAGGACAAAGTATTAGGTTTCAATTCATCTTCAAAAACATTTCCATAAATACTTTTTCCACCTCTGCCCGTTCCTGTCGAATCTCCTCCTTGAACGACAAATCCTTTTGAAATTCGATGGAATATTACGCCATTATAATATCCTTGCTCAGCAAGTCCGATAAAATTTGCTACAGTTTTAGGCGCATCCGATTCAAATAATTCAAGTTCAATCTCTCCCTTTGTGGTTTCGATGATAATGTTCACGGTTTTCCCCTTTGTTGTGTCCGATTGACAGCTTGTTAATTGTGATAAACCAAAAAATAAAAGAAAGATAATATTAAGAGTTCTCATATTGTTATCCTATAAAAATAATTCCAATAATACCAAGAATTAAGCAATAAAATGCGAACCATCTGAATTTTCCTTTTTCAGTTATCCGCAATAAAATTTTAATAGCAAAATAACCAGCAATAGCCGCTACAATTGTGCCAACAAGAATTGGCATAAGTCCGATATCGGAATTGTTCTCAAAAAGTCTATAACCTTCTAACAAAGCAGCCCCTGCAATAACAGGGAGCGAGAGAAGAAATGAAAATCTTGCCGCTTTTACAGGCGGAATTTTTAAATATATAGCGGCGCTAATTGTTGTCCCAGACCTTGAAATGCCGGGTAAAATTGCAACTGCTTGCGCGATCCCGATTACAAACGCCGAAATTATGCCCACTTGCTTCCCTTCAGTAGGTTTAGCAAGTCGAGTTAAAAAAAGTATCAGTCCAGTAATAACTAAATTTACAGCCGCAAGTTTTGGATCTTTAAAAGTTGCCTCTATTGCCTCGCGAAAGAAAATTCCGATTACAGCCGCAGGAATAGAACCAATTAAAATAGCCACGCCTTGTCGAAAATATTCGTTGCTTTTATATTCTTGCGTAATTTTTATAGACACTGATGCTTTTACAAAAGCTTTTATTATTTCTACAATATCCTTTCTAAAGATTACAAACACGCTTATAAGCGTTCCAAAATGAACAAACACATCGAATGAAATCATGTCAAAATTATTAAGATCTAACAGATGCTGAGCTAAAACAAGATGTCCGGAACTGCTGATTGGCAGGAACTCTGTTAAACCTTGTAGTACTGCTAAAAGAATCGCATCAATAATACTCAATTTAATCTCCTCTTCTTATTCATTTTTAAAAATTGGTTTTATTATACATCACAAATTTGAATTATCGCTTGTAATTTCAGATAACTTCAGATGATCTTTAAAATAATAAAATAATCCTATAATCATTGCTAAAACATAAGTAATGCCATGTGTAAGTATAGCATAACTTAATGCAACCGCTATATCGACATTATATAGTTTTACCATTGCAACTGTTAAAAACGAGTGATAAGTTCCTAAAGCCCCGGGGGCCGGCAACATCCAAGAGATAGATGAGATTGATAGGAGCGTTACTGCAGCGCCAAAATCAAGTTCCGGGCGGATTAAAGAATCGAAAGCAAAAAAAGGAATATACATGCCAAGAATATATAAACCCCAAACTACAAAACTTAGAAAAATTATTCTGCCTAAATTGCTGATTAATTTTTCAGTGGCAATGCCAGAGTAAAATTTTTCTAATATTTTTTCTGTTTTCATTATAAAAGAATTGGGTCCGATATTAATGATCCTTGAAATAAACCTAAAAAAGACTCCCGCTTTTAAAAAAATAAATATCAGGATAATAAGGGATATTATTAATGCACTTATGAGGATGGGCCTATACATTTCTATATTGGCTACAAATGGTTCAAGTACATTAGGCAAGAATATTAAAACAGAACACACTATTAAATATAAACATACAATATCCAATATTCGTTCGATTACGACGGTGCCGAAAGTAGAAGTTTTGGATATGCCTTCCAATTTACCTAAAACAAAAGGACGCACAAGTTCGCCGACACGCGGCAAAATATTGTTGACAGCATAACCTATCATTACAGCCGAGAAAAGATTCCTCAATGAAATTTTCGGTTTTATAGGTTCAAGCAGGTACGACCAACGCAAAGCCCTAACCCAATGCGAAAAAACATTAAGCGGAATTAACAACGCTAACAGCCAATAATTTGCATTAACAATTGATTCCCATAATTCCGAAAGATCGACTCCTCTAATTGCAAGATAGAGAAATCCAAATGCAATTAGGAATCCAAAACTATAACGGAAGAGAGTATTAAATTTCGCCGGCATATTCGATGGGAATTTGTTATCGCAGATCAACTATTTCTGCGCCCTCCGGGATGTCAAAAACAAATGTCTTATCATTGATGTTAGTATTCAATTTTATATCTTTAACTGTATAGGCGGTAATTGTTTCATTGATATCTGTTATAACGACCTTCTTAAGAATCCAATTATTTTCTTCAATCGAAATCCTTATTGCCTTTACAAACGATCTATCATCTTTGGGAGCAAGTTTCAAATTAAATAACCTTCCGGTCGCGATTTTTTCCGTTCCAATTATTGATGCATAATAATTGGCTGGTAAATTAAGCATAAATTTTTCAGGCGAAAGCGAATTATCGTTTTCTTTATATCTATCAATTATCACCTGATTATTAACAGCGGAAAATGCCCACACAGTAGCTCCGTTAGTTGCAATTGTTTGATGTTCAGATTCGACGCGATACCGATTTGGTTTTTTTATATATAATGTTCCGCTGAAAGTTTGCTCCATACTTGAAAAACCGTACTTATTATATTGTTCATATTGTATAATGGCGTCGTCTATCATTTCAAATCGCCTCTGAAGCTGATTTGTAATTTGCTTTACGGTTAATTCTTTTTCTTGCGCAAATAAATCAAAGCTGATAATCAGTAAAAAGAGCAATGTAAATGCGCTTAGATTTTTCATGATCTCCTCAATATTGTTTCTAATTCAGCTTCTGTTTCGACTAATACTTCGCGAGCTTTGCTCCCATCGAACGGACCTACAATTCCAGCGGTTTCAAGTTCATCAATCAAACGCGCGGCGCGTGAATAACCTACTTTCAAACGACGCTGTAAAAGCGATACTGAACCTTGTTGATGACGCACTACTATAAAAGCCGCATCTTCAAACAATTCATCTTCGCTTACTCCTCCACCTGCGCTCGATTGACGCTTCTTCTCTATTACAGAGGGGAGTTTATAAGGATTCCGATAACCCTTTTGCTTGCCGATATGATTTGTTATTCGTTCGACTTCATCTGTAGAAATAAAAGCGTTTTGTATTCGATGCGGCTTTGGCGAGCCGGATGGCAAATACAACATATCGCCATTGCCAAGCAATTGATCGGCGCCGTTCATATCCAATATCGTTCTCGAATCAATTTTTGAAGAGACTTGATAAGCGACACGTGCGGGAAAGTTCGCTTTAATAACGCCGGTAATTACATCTACCGACGGACGCTGTGTGGCTACCACAAGATGAATTCCGACCGCTCTTGCCAATTGCGCTAAGCGGGCTATCGGTTCTTCAACTTCTTTTGCCGCTGTAATCATCAAGTCGGCTAATTCGTCAATTACAACTATCAAGAACGGTATCTTTCTATGCTTTATTGTCTCAGTGTCATGAAGACGGCCAGTTGCAAATCTTTCATTATAATCCATAATGTTGCGCACACCAGCCGAAGCTAATCGATTATAGCGGTTTTCCATTTCTAATTCCACGCTCTTTAATACAAGCACAGCATTATTAGGTTCCGTAATGATTTCTTCGTCTATATCAGGCGAAACGGCTAAATAATGATTGCGGAGTTTTTTATAAAGCGTCAACTCAATTTTTTTAGGATCGATAATGACAATCTTAACATCGCTTGGATGTTGGCGATAAATGATGCTTGTAAGTATCGTATTTATACCGACGCTTTTACCAGAACCAGTAGCGCCCGCTATTAATAAGTGCGGCATTTTTGCTAAATCATCAACATAAACTTCGCCCGCAATAGTTTTACCCATCGCAATCGGAAGAAGTGCTTTTGAATCTCTAAACTTCGCAGAATTTATTATGCTCCTAATTGTTACAAGCGAAGGATTATGATTGGGAATTTCGACACCAACAGTCCCTTTGCCAGGCATTGGCGCAATAATTCTGATTCCTTTTGCCTTCAATGCAAGCGCGATATCATCTTGCAAACTTTCGATACGGCTAATTTTCACGCCTGCCGCCGGAATTAATTCATACAAAGTAACTACTGGACCTGGGGTAACCGAGACGCTTTCTATTTCGACAGAAAAATCAGCTAATTTTGCTCTTAACAGCTCGGCGTTTGCCTTCAACTCCTCATCATCTATATCTTCGGTGCCATGATGCGTATCCAACAATTCCATAGAGGGAAAAACATAATCAATTTCTTCTTCTAAATTATCGCTATTATCTGTTTTCCGCTCGTCATAATCTATTTCTTCTTCAATAACTTTTTCTTGAATATCAATTTTTAAATCTTTGTCATTGTTCGGAGAATCTGATATAATAGTATTATCTGAGTCTTTTTTTACAGCTAAAGTAGTTTTTACAACGGGCTTTGCTGGTTGTTCTTCAATTTTTTGTTTTATTGGTTGATGAGTTAATTCCTCTTCAGGTTTTGTAATTTGAACCACAGAACGAGTTTTATTTCTTTCAAATTCTGCTCGCTCCATATTGCGCTGAGTTTCCCTGTTTTCTTGTCTTTCCCTATACCACTCTATCACTGAATTTATTGCATCAACCATACGTTGATATGTTACCTTATAATCTAAATCGATTAGCAAAGTAAGCATTATCAAAAAACCGCCTATTACAAATATTGCGGCTCCAATTAGTCCTATCGCTTTAGATAAAATATATGCAATAAAATGCCCTACAACTCCGCTCCATTCTATCGGGAGATTGCCATCGAGCTGTTTAAGAAGTCCGGCAAACGACGCAAAGAGAACGGCAAGTATAATTGTGTAATTTGTCAGTATAATTTTACTGCGAAGATTTTTTCTGTTCAACAAATAGATCGACCACACCAATCCTAAAAAGGGGACAATGAGAACTGCATAACCTATAGTTGAATTTATGAACCAATTGGAAATAATCGCGCCTAACAAACCTAACCAATTTTGCGTTCTTTCGGCTTTCAAATTTATAATTTCATCATTTGTGAACAGCTTCCATAAATCCCATAATTTTATTTCGCCGCTTGCTTGATCGTTAGCAGAATATGAGATAATGCTTAAGAACAGCATTAAAGAAAAAAGTATACCAACGAACGCTCCAATTTGAAGTTTATGTTGAGGAGATTGTTTGGATTGAGATATTTTATGGTTTTCTGCCATTGTTCAGCGGTTTATTCTGTTTATATAGAATGTTCTGTGCGCGGTTCTTCTTTCTTTAATTTTATAACAGTTCCAGTTAAAACAGGCAGTGCCGATGTCGAATCAACTGCGGCGCAGATTTTTAAATCTTCAGCGAAACCGATTTCGATTAAATATTTGCCATGCTCTGTGTTTTTAAGCATTTTCAAAATCGAACGGCCAAAGGATTTATAAAGAGCTATTGCGGCTTTTGCTGAATCGCTAAGCTCTAATATAATAGATTCTACTGTTGATAATTTCTGAAGAATCATGCCTGCGCATACTACATCTTCTAAGCTGAAATTGCCAATTGAGTTTGCTCTTCCGGCGCATATCAAAAGAAAATCCTTGTTTTCTTCATGCATATATTGAACTACAGCCGAAATGTTGACAAATGATGCAACTGCTAAAGAACGCGCATATCTGCTTTTTGACATTGCCACAGAACCGTTGGTTGTACAATAAATAATTGATTTACCTTTAACAGCCACTTCGTTATATTCCAACGGAGAATTGCCCAAGTTAAATCCTTCAATCATTTTGCCGTTTCGTTCACCGCCTCGCAGTGTAACTTCGCCAAACAAACTGCCAGAAATTTTAACTGCGGATTCGATGCTTGCCACTGGAATAATTTCCCGGGCGCCGTTATTTATTGCAACCGTTACCGTTGTGCTTGCTCGTAATACATCAATAACAATTATATTTTTATCTCGCATTTGCAATTCATCGAACTGCGATGCGCTTAAACTTAAGTCTATTTTCATCATGTCCCCCTAATTAATGTTTTTTTAAAAAAGGCATCGATACAATTGTCGCAGACGCTTCTTTTCCTCGAATAATTACCGAAATATTTTCACCCTCTTTAGCGTTTTCAACTGCAACGTAACCCATTCCAATTCCTCTTTGCAAAGAGGGCGAAAAAGCGCCGCTTGTAACTTCTCCAATCTCCTTATTCTCTTTCATAATCTTGTAACCATGTCTTGCTATATTTTTGTCTTGTAGAATGAAACCAACCATTCTACGTTTTATTCCTTTCTCTTTTTCTTCTATTATTTTTTCTTTTCCAATAAAATTATTCTTTCCCAGTGCAGTTATCCAGCTTAACCCGGCTTCTAAAGGATTAGTCGCTTTATCAATGTCGTTGCCATAAAGACAATAACCCATTTCGAGCCTTAATGTATCCCTTGCTCCCAAGCCGATTGGAACAATATTAAATTCTTTCCCCGCTTCAAATATTCCCTCCCATATTTTCTTGGCATTTTCAGATGTTGCGTTAAAATATAACTCATAACCTAACTCGCCTGTGTAGCCTGTTCTTGAAATCAATACTGGTATATCTTCATATTTCGATTCAATAAAAGAATAATATACAAGCTTAGATAAGTCCTCGTTAAAAAGTTTTTGTATCACTTGAAGCGATCGAGGTCCTTGCACGGCAAGTAGAGCAGTCTTATCGCTTACATTTTCAATCTCCACATTGCCGAAATGATGTAATAATAACCAATCATAATCCTTCGTTATGTTCGCCGCGTTGACAACCATCATGTATTTGTTTTCCATTTTATATATCAAAAGGTCATCAACTAAACCGCCATCTTCATAACACATTGCCGAATATTGTGCGCGCCCGGGTTTTATTTTAGCAACATCATTAATAGTCATTTGCTGAAGAAATTCATGCGTATTATTCCCATGAATAATAAATTCACCCATGTGCGATACATCGAATACGCCAACAGAATTGCGAACCGACAAATGCTCTTCGATAATACCTGAGTACAGAATAGGCATTTCGTATCCTGCAAAATCCACTATCTTTGCGCCTAATGATTTATGATACTCGTAAAATGGTGTTCGTTTAAGCATTATTTCAGTCCAGCTTTTTTCCAGTCATCTAAAAATCTTTCTATTCCTATATCAGTAAGCGGATGTTTAATCAACTGATCAATTACTTTAAAAGGCATAGTGCAAATATCTGCTCCAACCATTGCCGCATCTACTACATGCATCGGATGACGGACGCTTGCTACAAGCACCTCTGTAGCAAAGCCGTAGTTGCGATATATTGTAACTATTTGACCTATTAAATCCATTCCGTTATGTCCTACATCGTCTAAGCGCCCGATAAAAGGACTTATAAAGTAAGCTCCAGCTTTAGCCGCCATCAAAGCTTGATTTGGAGAAAAGCACAAAGTTACATTTGATTTTATTCCTTCGCCGCCAAGAGCTTTAACGGCTTTTAATCCATCTTTTATTAAAGGAATTTTAACCACAATATTTTTATGAATCTTAACCAACTCTCGCGCTTCTTTTACTATTCCTTCATAATCCAGTGATATAACTTCGGCGCTTACAGGTCCATCAACAACCGAACAAATTTCCTCTAATAGTTTTCGGAAATCTTTCTTCTCTTTTGCCACTAAGCTTGGATTAGTAGTAACCCCGTCAAGTATGCCAAGATTAGCCGCTTCTCTAATCTCATGTATATTTGCAGTATCAATAAAAAATTTCATTTTTCATCCTTCTGCGGTTTATTTGTATTGATCCGTAATATCTTTCTGCTGTTTTATAGAAAAGAATTTAAATTCATCGGCAGGCATAGATGAATCCGATATTAGTCTAAGTTTTACGAAAAATTTTAATTGCATTTTCATCAATCGACTGATTGTGCCCTGTAACAGAAATTCAGCAATTATGGGATTTACATGTAGGTGTAACCTAAATTCTCTTTTATCACTTTTAAATCTTCTTATCCAACGTTCGATCTGATTTATTGTAGATGTTTTTGATTGAACTAATCCTGTGCCACCGCACATTGGACAAGATTCACTAAAACTAAGTTGAACGCTTTGTCGAACTCTTTGCCGTGTTATTTGAACTAAACCAAATTCTGTCATAGGAAGCACAGTAACTTTTGCCCTATCGCGTCTAACTTCCTTTTTTATTTCATCATAAATTTTCTTTTTATTTTTTTCATCGTCGAGATCTATAAAATCGACAATAACAAGTCCGCCAATATCTCTCAATCTTATTTGTCGGCAGACTTCGCGCGCCGCCTCTAAATTTGTGCGCAATGAATTAAGTTCCTGCTCTTTTTTTGCCGCATAACGGCCGCTATTTACGTCAATTACCGTCATCGCTTCCGTCTTTTCGATGTATAGATACCCGCCGCTTTTCAACCATACTTTTTTTGACAACAAGACCTGAATTTCTTTTTCAATTTCATATTTATCAAAAATCGGTTCTCTATCTTTAAAATATTCTATTCGATTCAGCATATCTGGCGATATCCACTGCACATAAGACCGAATTTCCTTATAAAGTTTTTTATCATCCACAACCACACGCTCAACCGTATCCTGAAATAAATCACGAATTACACTTGATGTTGTATCCATGTCTTTATAAATGAGGGCAGGGGCTTTTTCGGTTTTTACCAATTTTTCTATATTATGCCATGTCTTAATCAGATCTTCCAAGTCTTCTTTGAGCATATCCTCTGTTTTACTCTCAGCCACAGTTCGTATAATAGCACCAAAACCTTCAGGCAGAATACCACGTATCAGTTTCCGAAGCCGCCTTTTCTCTTTAAAATTAGTTAGCTTTTTCGACACTCCAACTTTGCCATCAAAAGGAATCAAAACTAAAAAACGCCCCGGTAAAGATATTGCAGAACGTACTCTAACCCCCTTTTTCCCGATTTGTTCTTTAGTTATTTGGACAAGTATATCTTGCCCTTTTTGAAGGTTCACTTGCGGAATATTTTGTGGCGAACGTATATTCTTGCGTTCTTCGAATTCTTCCGTAGTCGTTACATTGTTTGCAATTGCGTCCGCTTCCTTTTCGTCATCATCTTCTTCAAAAAGTGAGTTGAATTCTTCGATTGAGCCAACATCAGAAAAATGGAGAAAAGCATCCTGTTCCATACCAATATTTACAAACGCCGCCTTAATTCCGGGCATAACTTTAGCCACACTTCCAAGATAAATATCCCCTACATTTCGACTTTTACCCGGCGTTTCTACAAACAATTCTGCGGTTTTCCCATCTTCTAATATAGCAATCCTATGCTCATTAGCCGTTGAGTTGATAATAATTTCTTTTTTCATGCAAAATCCTATCCCACTTGAAAAGTATTTTTTTGAAAGCGCTTAGTATTTTTGAACGAAGCAGGAAATTTCTGCCTAATTTTAAAAGAAATTCAGTGCAGTTATAAAATCCTTTGAGTCTCTCACCGAATCGATCAATGTACAGCGCCTTGCTTATTTTAGCAATATTGTAGTTAGTCTTTGCTAACATAAGTGAAAAGATCTGTTTGCTATTATTATGAATCATTTAATTACCTGCTCGGTTTGTCATAACTTGCTCAAACCACAGGCATAGCTTCATAACTTCATATAATAAAAAAAGAGGTCAAGCTTACCTGCGTCACACAAAACGATTTGCTGACCGTTGCTTCCTTCCGGACCTGGCGGGGTTGGGCAATGATTTGTTGCACAGGACTTGACCCCAATGACCCACTAAAACTCCAATCCTATTGTTTTGCTATTCAATAATAACTAGAAAGAAATATTTCTAATCTTTGTGGAGCTGATCAGGATCGAACTGACGACCTCTTCGTTGCGAACGAAGCGCTCTCCCAACTGAGCTACAGCCCCTAATTTGTTTAAAATTACGCAATAACTATTAAAAAAACAAACATTGATTCTAACTTCGATTTTATGTATGATGAGTAAAAAACTCTATGACGCGTAAAAATCACAACGATGTTTTTGAAAATTTTATACAGATAGTTAGAACTCTACGAAAAGAATGCCCTTGGGATCGGCAACAGACACATCGGTCCATTAGACATAGCTTAATTGAAGAAGCTTATGAAGTTATCGAAGCAATTGAGCAAGACAATTTTACTGAATTGAAGCAAGAACTCGGAGATTTGCTCTTACATATAACTTTACACGCAATCATGGCAGAGGAATGCAAATCTTTCTCGTTAAAAGATGTGATTGAAACGATTACGGAAAAAATGATACGTCGTCATCCGCACGTATTTAATAATCTTGATGTTAAAGATGCGCAAGAGGTTAAAAAGAATTGGGAACATATTAAACTGACTGAAGGCAGAAAATCTATAATTGACGGAGTACCAATAAAGATGCCGGCGTTATTACGTGCTTTGCGTATTCAAGAAAAAGCTTCTAAAGTGGGCTTCGATTGGAAAAAAAAGAAGGACGTATGGAAAAAAGTAGTAGAAGAAATAGAAGAATTACGAACAGCTGAACAAAAAAAACATAAAGAGCATATAGAAGAAGAATATGGCGACCTTCTCTTTGCTCTCGTAAATTATTCACGCTTTATACATGTTAATCCGGAATTTGCCCTAAAAAGTTCTGTAGAAAAATTTTCAAAGAGATTCCGTGAAATAGAAAAAGAATTAGAAAATCGCGGAAAAAAAATCGGTAATGTTTCGCTTAAAGAAATGGATGAGATATGGGAAGCAAAGAAAAAATCAAAAAATTAATTAGCACCATTGTTAGTTTTGTTTTCTGCGCCTCCGTTAACACGATATTTATCATAAGCATCTATAATATCTTTAACTAAACGATGCCGAACAACATCATTTTTATCCATATAACAAAAAGTTATTCCTTGAACTTTTTTTAGCACTTCTTGAATTTGAACAAGACCAGATGTAGTTTTGGCGGGAAGATCAATTTGAGTAATATCGCCAGTAATGATTGCACGCGAATTCCCGCCTAACCGAGTTAAAAACATCTTCATCTGCATTGCAGTTGCATTCTGCGCCTCATCAAGAATAACGAAAGCATTATGCAAGGTTCTACCACGCATATACGCCAATGGCACAATTTCAATTATTCTTTTTTCTATATACCCTCTCAGCTTTTCGACCGAAAGCATATCATCTAACGCATCGTAAAGCGGACGCAAATAAGGATCAATTTTTTCTCGAAAATCCCCCGGTAAAAATCCTAAACTTTCCCCGGCTTCAACGGCGGGTCTTGCCAATATAATTCGTGTAACATCGCGATTTTTTAATGCCGCTACCGCCATCGCAACAGCAAGGTAGGTTTTTCCCGTGCCTGCAGGTCCAATAGCAAATACTATGTCGTTCTTGCGTATCTGCTGTATGTATTGCTTTTGTCCTTGTGTTCTTGCTTTAATAATTCCAGCTTTCGTATAAAGAATTACCGAATCGCTTTCATCGGCTTTTACTTCTGAAGGGAGATCAGGCGTGGCGCTATTTACAGAAACTAAATCAATGACTGTGTCAATGTCGTTCGGATTTAAACTGCCGTTCTTGTTCAACATATAAATCAGTTCGCCAACAACTTTTTCAATTTTGCCTATTTCAAATTGCGATCCCCGTATTGTCAATTGATCTCCGCGAACCGTAAGGTTTGCATCGAATCTTTCTTCTATCAATTGTAAATTCGCATCATTAAAACCAAGCAATTGAACAACATCAACGCCAGCTAACGAGATTTTCTTTTCTGTCAATCTATAACTCTCCTTACAGTTTTATAAAAACAAACGCCCTTTGATAGTTTTTTACTATCACAAGGGCGTTAATCTTATTACTCATTATATACACGCAGAATAAGCGTGATAAAACCTCTTATTTATTATTATTTTCCTTGTTTGTTAGACCAATATCTCTTCAATGCTGATCTTTCCTCTTTTGTTAATTCAGCTTTAGGAGGTATCTTTAATTTTTGACCTGGATGAATTACATCAGGATTTTTTATCTGGTCTCTATTTCCCTGCCAAATTTTTGGCCACAAGAATGGATTATTGTAAATCTTTGGTTTCTTCGCAATGTTCCACAAGCAATCTCTATCTTTTGCCCATGTTCCTACTGTGTATATAGGCATAATTTGACCGCTTGCTATAATTTGTTCTAAATTCTTTTTTAATGCATCTAATCTGCCCTGTTGACTATCCAACCGATCTTTGAATTTTTTCAGAGCGCTTAACGGATCTTTACGTGCATTGCTTATCCATTTTTGCACAGTATCAAGTTCAGCTTTACGCGCCCACAAATCTTGATTTGATAAACGCGTTAGTTCGTTAATACGTGCGTCGATTGCATCGAGTTTTGCAATAAAAGGAGCTTCTTCTTTTCCGTGCAGTGCAGCTACCTCATCTTGGCATTGCTTCAATGCTAAAGCTTTTTCTCCATCTTGTTTTTGAAGATTAGCAACTTCTTTTTGCAAACCTTCAAGTTTATTCTTTAGATCATTTCTGCTTGTAGTTAAAGAAGTAATCTGTTTTTGCCACTCATCTTTCGTTAACTCTATTTGTCCTATTGCAACGAAAGCGATCGTACTTAATAATAAAGCGATCAAATTTAAACGAATGAAGTATTTCATATCTATTTTCTCCTTTTCTATCCGTAATTATTGCATACCTTTAATATGCTGTTGCAAAGCCTCTTTATCTTTTAAGCATATCGCTAATTGTGCATCTTTTTCTGCAATTGCTTTCAACAATGCCGCTTTTTCTGATTCCCTTGCTGAAATTGCTTTTTCTAACGATGATACCTCGGCTTTTAAATCGTTCAATTGCTTCATTTCAGCTTCTGAGGGCTTATTCGAGCACCCAATGAACGATCCAGCTATCATCGCGCTTCCAATTACTATGAGATTCATCTGCTTTCTCATCGTTCGATTCTCCTTAATTATTAATTATTGTCTATTTATTTTCAAATTGAATGCAACACAATAATAAACAGAAGACCAAAAAAAGTCAAGCAAAATCCATCAATAATTATTTTTGTTTAATATTAATTCAATTATCTACTTAATAGAGTAAATATCCGCTAAATAAATCACAACAAATTACGTTCAGCAAAACTCGTATAACTATCGGCGGCAACTATTATGTGGTCATGAACTGCGATGCCGATTATTTTACCCGCTTCTACCAACTGTTTTGTCATTATCATATCTTCTTGACTCGGTTCCGGGTTTCCGCTAGGATGATTGTGAACAAATATAACCGCTGCGGCAGACTGAGAAATCGATTCTCTAAAACACTCACGCGGATGCGCCAAAGATGAACCTAAAATTCCCTTGCTTATTTGCTTAGGCACCAACAACTTATTTATTGAATTTAAAGGAAACACCCAAAATTCCTCTTGAAGTAAGTTCTTAAATTTAGAAGCGTAATTACGAACAATATCTTCAGGTGATTTTATTATTATACTTTCTTTATTTTTTACTTCTGGCAAACGCCTTGCTAATTCAAAAGCCGCAACAATTGCAATAGCGCGACTTTCTCCGATACCTACTTTTTTAATATCCTCGACCGACATCAAAGAAATGTCTTTTATACTCTTTTCTTCGCTAAAAAGTTTTCTTGCAAGATCAATTGCTGTTTGTCCTTTCTTGCCTGTTCTTATTAAAATTGCAAGCAATTCGGCATCGGTTAAGTTTTCAGCCCCTCGTTGAAGCAATTTTTCCCTTGGCCTTTCATCTGTTGGCCACTTTGTAATCGGTATATGATAATACAAAGCTTCTGATATTCGATCTGTTTTAAAATCCTGATTCAAAATATTATTTCCCGATTGTTGCTAAATCAATTTCTCCTATTTTTTTTACTTGCCGTTTTTTATATTCCATTACAGTCATATATGAATTTACTCGATTATTCGATAACGAAATTTTTGAGCGCAATCCCTTATAATCCTTTATACCTGAAATTGCATTCGCAATATCTTTTCTTCTTATTTTTCCTTGTGATATTATCTGTACAATCATTTTAGCGACATCATAACCAAATAATGCATTCGTTCGCGGCTGATTATCTTTATTGGCAAGTCGGAACTTTTCTTCAAATTCTTTAAAGCTTCCGTCCGATTGATTTACATCTGTATCTACAAAAAATATTAGTCCGTCAGTATATTGTTTATTTTGATCTAACGCCGCTATATCGAACCATTCTCCAGTCCCGAGTATCTTGCCTTGTAAATTGAAAAATTTTATTTGAGAACTTAAAATTGGAATTTCCTCGTAACTGGCTATAGGGACAAAGATTACATCTATATTTGTAACCGGCAATCCTAAACTATCATATTTTAAATGTTCAATTCGCGTTTGAAATCCTAAAGAATCGGCAATGATTGCTCCACGTTCCCCAAATAAATATGTTACCTGCGCTGTTAATCCTTTTTCCACAAGAGAATCCACAATACGAGCGCTTACCCCCCATTTAATCAATTTGTTAATATCTGTATGGCGTATCTTCGCGCTGAAATCAATTACATAGTTTTTTATTTTTTCTAAAGCTTTTCTGCGTATAGACATCAATTCCGTGCGTAAATCTGTAGAACCTGTATGATAAAATTGCGCATCAATTAGTTCGCCTCCGAGTAATTCCACTTCTGAAATAAAAGAATCCGCCATTTGCTTGCCTATCGCATCTATTGGAGAAAGCACCGCAAATGTCCGTGCGCTTAATGAATGAAATGCATAAGCCGCGGCGCATCTGCCGCGCGTGTCGAAATCCGGATTTGCTTGAAATATATATGGTCCTATTGCTGCAATTCCATTTGCCGTGGCTGTTGGCGTAATTAATGGAACGCCTCTTTCGTTAGCAATGCCAGCGCAAGCAAAAACTTCACTGCTTATAATTGGACCTATTATCACCGAAACTTTTTCATCACTGCATAAATCCGCAACTTGACGGGCAGCTACACTCGGGTCTTTTTCAGTGTCGCGTACATCGACTCCAATTTTAACTGGAACCGTTAGGTTATATTCATCAATTGCAAGTTGAATTCCTTGTAAAAATTCTAATCCTAAGGAACGCATTTC
This sequence comes from Ignavibacteriales bacterium, assembly GCA_037446575.1. GTDB lineage: Bacteria > Bacteroidota > Ignavibacteria > UBA10030 > UBA10030 > JBBIII01. The sequence goes on along the minus strand of JBBIII010000007.1, from coordinate 34,901 downwards.
CGCATTATCAGATTTTAACATTAAGGGCAAAGCAACTCCAATTTTTATTCCGCCCTGTCTTTTCATTTGTTCGAGTATATTGCGAGCTTCATCTGCATATTTTATGTTCGGCGGCATATTTGCCACATTTTGTAATAATCCTTCTGCATCATTCAAATCCCCTGTGCGCAATAGCTTTTCTGCGACACGCATATTGATTAGAGCTTTCATCGCTTCTTTTTTTGCTTCTGGTAAAAGCATTTTCAATTCAGATAATGTTAAATGTGAAGCTGTCAGCATCTCCGTCATTCTTTGCGAGCGCAATACAAGGCGGGGTTCATTTGATTGCTCAAACACCCATACAAATTCCGAGGTCGCGTCTTCATAACGTCCCAATCTATAATAATTCAATCCAAGCGAATAGCGTGCGTCATCTTCATAATCTGATTGCGGATAGAGATCAATCAAATCTTTTAATAATCGTATCGACTCACGGTAATTTCCGATTTCATATAAAGCTTTACCCCCCATTATATATGCGCCAGTAGCTCGATGACTTCTAGGATGTATCTTTATCGATTTGATAAATTTAATTGAAGCAGAATCAAATTGGCGATCCCGAAAAAATTTCATAGCTTCAACAAACTCATACTCCACCTCTGGAACATAAATGATGCTATCCCGAATGATTTGCGCTACAGCAAAATTAACAATTCCAAAAAATATTAATATGAAATAACAAAGTCGCTTTCTGCTCAACATTTTTATTCCCATCATTTTGTTATTATTGTCTGATTAAAAAATATTGCAATACAATATAAGTTGCAATCAAAAATCTCTTCTCAATGAGCGAAGCCCGGTAATTAGACCAATTACAGTAAGTATATAAGAGATTACGCCAAAAACCGTTCCCGGAATTATTATCAACTTCATATCGAATTGTCTAAACATAAATAACGTCGAGAAATAAGAAGAAATCGGTAAAAGTATAATAATTACAAGTATGATTAAATATGCGATTGTAATAAGAAAAGTTAAGGTTGCCCCTTGTGTTGACGCCGCACGAATCGGATTACGTTCCGAATAATTTGCAAAAAAACTTCCGAACCCAAGATTTAACGATACCATAGTTAGCGAAATCCAAAAAGCATTAAAAACGCCAAACCACAATAGCAACGGACGCATCGCCGTCATTCTCGCAAATGGTAAATTCCCAGAAATCGAAATAAACATAGCCATTAGAAGCACAACCGAAAAACCTAATACGAATTTTACCAATAGAATTTTACTTTCTTTTACCGGACTACTTCTGAGCGTCCAAAATGCCTGCCCTTCCAATCCAATCATCGGAAAAATAAATCTCAAAGCTAAGGAACTAACCATAAAACCACTGAAGGAAAAAATGACTATATACGTTAGCAGTTGTATATCCATTACACGCAACCTGAGGTTTAAATTGCTTATGCTTAATGCGAACAATGCCGTAAGGATAATCATTATAAGAAAATGAATCCATTGACTTGCTTCGCGAATGAATGAGAAGTATTCTTTTTTGGTTAATACTTCTAATTGAGGAGATAAAATGCTTTTCGATCTAAAATCTAAAAATTTTCGTTTAGCCAAATTATAAGGGACGCGAGCGATTGATTTGATTTGCAACGAAACTAACCAGCTTTTGTAATAGTAACGTTTCGCGATAAAAATACATAAGCCATATATCAAAATAGTAATTAATAAAATTAAACCTGCATAAGGGAAAGCTTTCACAATTTCTCCGCGAGCACAGTAAAATAAATATTCAGACACCCATTGATTAGGCAGATAATTAAGAAATGCCGGTATCACTTGCGAAATGTATTCATCCATCTGTGGATAATAACGATTCAATTGCTCAACCAAGGTTACGGGATTAGATTGTTTGAAGAATAAAAATATTAGGAAAAAATATAGTATAAAAAGCCCAGCCATTACGTTTTTGAACCCTACTTTCCCTGCTACTTTCATAATAGCCATTAGAACCAAAACAGCAAGACAAGCCGCTAAGAACATAAATGGAATAAGAACAAAAAGCATAGAACCAACGAAAAAATACCAAGGATGACCAAAATAATTTCCGTACCCCAAAAGCGCCATAAAAGCTACAATAAATAATGTTGTTGAGCTATAAAAAAAATTGTCGAAAAATTTTAATATAAATATCTTTACAAATGGAACAGGTTTGGTAAAAAAGAAATTTACCTCCGCCGACCTATACAAGGTCGAATAGGAAACTATGATATTTCCTAAATTCACGGCTATAAAAAACACAAAAAGCATCATTGAAATAAATGTGTGATAAAGATGTAGCCCTACTTTTGTATGCTCAAGCATAAAACTTGTTAGAAAATATGCTAAGCTATACATTCCATAAGCAAAGCTTCCATAAACGATTAATGTTCCAATTCCACGAGTAATCGCTACTGTGCGTAAATCTAAAGTTGATTTTAAATACGAACGAAATTTATATTTAATTATATGCAGAAGCATTGATTCTATTGTTTTGTAACCTCGAGAAATACAGACTCGAATTTACCATCGAACCGGTCTTTGTCAAACTGGAGTTGTTCTCGTGAATCGCAAAAAACCAATTTCCCATGGTTGATTATTCCAATACGATCGCATAGTTCTTCCGCTACAGATAAACTGTGCGTGGACATTAATATCGATATGCCGCTTTGAGATTTGGCGTGGAGCGTTTCTCGAACAATTTTCGCGCTTCGCGGATCTAATCCAACCATAGGTTCATCAATAATGATAGCGCATGGATTATGTATCAGTGCGGCGGCAATTGTTATTCTCTGTTTCATCCCTTGTGAATAATCTTCAGAGCGTTTGTCTATCCAACTCCCAATTTCAAAATGCTCTATTAGCTCGGCTATTCGTTGATTTACGACTGATTTTTCTATATTGAACAATCCGCCCATAAAAAAAAGAAATTCACGCCCTGTCAATTTATCGTACAAAAATGGAATATCCGGCACATATGCAAGAGATTGCTTGGCTTCTATCGGTTGTTTTACGACATCGTAACCATTTACAGTTATTGCGCCGGAAGTCGGAGCAAACAAACCTACTATCATTTTTATTGTAGTAGTCTTTCCCGCCCCATTTGGTCCAAGAAATCCAAAAAATTCGCCCTTAGGAATTGCCAGCGTTAAATTATCGACAGCTATAAAATTGCCAAATTTCTTTGTAACATTTTTTAATTCGATCATATAATGTTTTTGCTTAAGGTCGTTAACAAATAAGTTTTTTTTAGATATTAGATTCTCATTTTGGTTTAATTAATTGAATCTACTCCCACTCTATTGTAGCTGGCGGTTTCGAGCTAATATCATAAACTACACGATTTATTCCGCGTAATTCATTGGTGATTCTATTTGAGATATGAGCCAGCACATCGTTTGGTATTCTTGCCCAATCGGCTGTCATACCATCAACACTTGTTACAGCGCGCAAAGCGACTGCATTTTCATAAGTGCGTCCATCCCCCATAACTCCAACAGAACGAACAGGGAGCAAAACAACAAATGCCTGCCAAATTTCGTTATATAGATTAGCTTTTTTGAGTTCTTGAATAAAAATGTCATCGGCTTCGCACAGTAATTCGAGTTTTTCTTTTGTTACATCGCTAAGCACACGTACTGCAAGACCGGGGCCGGGAAACGGGTGTCGCCCTATTAATTCTTTTGGAATATTAAGCAAATTTCCAATTTGCCTCACTTCATCTTTAAAAAGTTCGCGAAAAGGTTCAATCAATTTAAAGTTCATTTTTTCCGGTAACCCGCCAACGTTGTGATGCGTTTTAATTGTAACTGAAGGTCCTTTAAATGAAACCGATTCAATCACATCTGGATATAGCGTGCCTTGCGCAAGATATTCTACGGTTGAGTTTAACTTTTTCGCTTCGTTTTCAAAAACTTCAATAAAAGTACAGCCGATTATTTTTCGTTTCTTTTCGGGGTCATATACACCGGCAAGCCGAGAAAGAAAAAAATCTGTCGCATCGATATAAGTTAAATTAACATGAAGAGCATCGCTAAAAGTTTTTATGACTTGCTCGCTTTCATTTTTTCGCATTAATCCATTATTGATATGAACGCAATGAAGTTGATCTCCGATTGCCCGATGCAGTAGCGCGGCAAGTACAGTAGAATCCACGCCGCCGCTGAGTGCGCAAAGAACTTTTGCAGAACCGATTTTGTGTCTAATATCTTTTTCTGTTTGTTCGATAAAGGAAGCCGGAGTCCATTCTCCTTTTGCTTCACATATTTTAAAAAGGAAATTAAATAGAATTTTTTTCCCTTCGGACGTATGAACTACTTCTGGATGAAACTGTACTCCATATATTTTTTTTCTCAAATTACGAACGGCGCAAATTGGCGCATTGCTTGAATGAGCTATCGGTTCAAAACCTATAGGCAACCGACTTAACGCATCTCCATGACTCATCCATACTGTTGTTGAATTTTCTATGCCTGCAAACAAGTCGGTTTTATCATCAATAAATAATTCCGCCTTTCCATATTCTCTTTTTGCCGCTGAATTTACTTCTCCTCCGAACTTATCTGCAATAATTTGCAAACCGTAACAAATACCAAGAATCGGAATGCCGATTTCGAAGATAAGCGGATTGGGTTTTGGCGCATCTTTTTCATAAACGCTTGATGGACCGCCTGATAAGATTATACCAATCGGTTTTAACTTTTTAATCTGCTCTATAGAAAAATTAAAAGCATGTATTTCGGAGTAGACCCCTAATTCGCGAACACGGCGCGCTATTAATTGAGTATATTGCGACCCAAAATCAAGTACTAATATATTCTCTTTATGCTCCATAATCGAATATATAGAAAAAGTCCGCCATCTTCAAAAAAATGAGACTTCCGTATAACGTTTTTGATTTGTATCTTTGTAATGTAAATTGATCGATAAACAAACGGATAAAAATAATGGGTAGAATATTTGAAAAACGTAAATATAAAATGTTTGCGCGCTTTTCTCGAATGTCAAAAGCATTTAACAGAATAGGACGCGAAATTGAAATTGCGGTAAAATCTGGAGGACCAGACTCTAAAGCCAATCCGAGATTACGTATTGCAATCCAAAATGCTAAAAGCGTTAATATGCCAAAAGATCGGGTTGAAGCGGCTATTAAACGCGCATCGCTAAAAGATACATCCGGCTATCAAGAAGTTATTTACGAATGCTTCGCTCCGCATGGAATTGCCATAATAGTTGAATGTGCAACTGATAACCCAACGCGTACAGTAGCAAACATCAGACATTATCTTACCAAAGCCGGCGGATCGCTCGGAGCATCCGGCTCGATCGGATTTATGTTCGAACGCAAAGGACTTGTTCGAATTGATGCATCTATAATTTCTAATTTAGAAGAATTCGAATTAGAGCTAATTGATTACGGACTTGACGAATTAGTTCAACACGAACAGGAATTACAAATTTACTCTTCTTTTCAAGATTACGGAAAAATGCAGAAATATTTAGAAGAGAAAGGCATAGAAGTTAAAAGCGCCGAATTACAATATCTTCCAACAACAACAAAAGAACTTAACGAAGAACAGATGAAAGAAGTTCAAGACTTGTTAGATAAACTCGAAGAAGATGATGATGTGCAATCGGTCTTCCATAATATGGCTTGATAGTTGGTAATCAGGGATTAAGAACGTTCTATCCGTTATTGATAATTTAATATTTGCTATGTATTACCTACTGCTTAACTACTTATAGACTTATAGACTCATCGATTCACAAACTAATAGGCTTAATCCCTCAATTACTTTTTCTCCGGCACTGTATAAATTAGCGGAATGCTCACAAAAGTAGTAATCATTTTAAGAATAATATTACTTAATACAATAGCCCACACAACTGAATTATCATACACTCCGCCAAAAGCTAACCAAGAAAACATTAGACTATCAAGAGGAACGCTGATAGAATTACTACCTAAAACCCGCAACCATTGCTTGCGCTCGCCTAAACGTTTTGCCCACATCCGATAAGCTTCTGTGTCAACAAGTTCAGAAATCACCTCTGCAATTATCGAAGCGATCACAATACGCCAAACAGGAGCGAGCACAATTGCAAATTCAGTTTGAGGACCTACGTTAGGATCAGCAGGCAAAATTGACACAAACCAAAACAATCCCGCCATTATTAAATTTATTCCAGCCGCAAGTAATATTAATACTCGAGCGATTTTAATTCCCAACAATTTGTGAACTAAATCTCGTAGCGTAAATGTAATCGGGTAAATCAATGTGCCAGCGTCCATCGAAAGTCCAAGAAAAACGATAATTTTAAGACTAGTTATGTCGCTTAGCATTTGAGCCGCAAGATATGCCGTAATAACTACAACCGCGCGAGTTGCCAATTCAATTTCCTTTCAATGCTAATTAATTGATACAAAAATCAATAAAAAATATCGTCTTTGCAATACCTTATGTTGTATGAATTAACATACAATTTGAGTTAAGAAATAGACAAAAGTTGAAAAAATATTTCGATTTTGGATTGATTTTTGTAGACGTCGATGGCATTTCACTTGTTAAAGGTGAATTAGTAGTAACAAAAACGAGGTGAACAATGAAACAAGCGATTTTTATATTATCTGTTTTAGCGCTTACAATTATAATTAATTACACGGCAAACTCGGCTCCAAATTCAATGCCTATTGGAGCCGGAGTTAAATTCGGATTCTTTTATACAACGCTTTCACCGCACGGCGAGTGGATAGAAATTGAACACGGTTTTCATGTATGGCGGCCGTTCAATGTATCTTATCGCTGGCGTCCTTATTTAATTGGCAGATGGATTTGGACAGACTACGGCTGGTATTGGATGTCGCGCGAGCCATTCGGTTGGATTACTTACCACTATGGCAGGTGGTACTATGATGATTATTACGGATGGGTTTGGGTTCCGGATAATGTATGGGGACCAGCTTGGGTCGAGTGGCGTTATTCAGATGATTACATTGGTTGGGCGCCTCTACCACCTTATGCTGTATTTAGAATTGGAATTGGAATCAGATTTACTTCTCACTGGGTTGCGCCAGTTCATTATTGGAATTTTGTACGATATCATCGGTTCTGTTCCGTATTCCGATATAGAGACGTTGCACCCGAAGAGCATACAAGACGATTGATAAGAACGTCGCGCGCAGGGAATCAATTTGAAATTGAGGGAGATAGAATAATAAACCGTGGAGTAGATAGAAATATCATTGAGAGACGTGGGAATGTTGTAATTTCACAAGCTCAAGTTCGTGAAGTTCGGGAACAAAACGTCGAAAGAATAATTAGGTCAGAAACAAATCAGAGGGAAAATAGAATAGAAATTTTTCGCCCCACGCAAGATGAGATGAATAGACGCGCCGAAACACCGCAAGTTAGACGCGGCGAACGCTCTCTTTCGATAGATATGACAAAAATTGAAAGACAACGCACAGAAGAAAGAAACACAACACAAGAAAAAACTATCCGCGAAGAATCAAGAAAGGAAAGAGAGACTGAACACAGAATTAAGCAAGAAGAGCCGCGCCGTGAAAATATTCCAAATATTAGTAACCAAGAAAAACCAAAAGGCCGATCCGAGAAGCGGCGCGAATTATTAGAAAGATATGAAAGAGGGCAAAACCCGACACCGCCAATCAACAGAGAAAAGCAACAAATACAAAACGAACCGAAAAGGCGAGAACCTATAAACCCAAGAATCGAAAGAAATTCTCCTAATAGACCAACACAGAGAAATGAGAATGAAAACACAAGAAGAAAATGAAAAAATACATCTGCATAATATTCGTTTTAAGTTTTATTGTTCTTGATTATGGATGTATAACGCCCGCCCCTATTTATACTATTAGACCGATGGATTCTGAAATAAAGTGGGCAAGTGGCGTCGGCTTAATAGACAAATCTGATTCCTGCATTTCTATTCTTGTTGGATTTATTGAAAACAAAAATAATTTAATGTGCTTTAAAGTAATTATCAGAAACGAGTCCCAATCAGATTTCATTGTTGACCCCGCAGTATTTGAATGTATTCCTGACAATAATAAAACCACCTCAAACCAGAAAATATTTTTCGCAATAGACCCTGAAAAAGAAGTTTTAAATTTAGATGGCCAAATTTCCAAAGAAAAAGCATCGTTTGAATCTTATCAAGTTTCACATGTGTTTGGTTCATTCTTTAATTTTTTTATAGATGTAGCAACGATAGGTAAAAGTAAAACAGAAGATGAAATGAGAAAACGAGAATATGCAAGAAAAGAAGCCGAAGAAAGTTATGATAGGCGAAAATTTGATTACGAACGAAGTATATACGAGTTAGAGAATTTAAAACATTATTGGCAATCCTCGACGCTAAGAAAAACAACTTTAGAACCAGGCAATAGTACAGAAGGAAGAGTTCATTTCAATTTTTTCACAAAAACGAAGTCATTTAAGCTACGATTTCCTATCGCGTCTTCTATCTTTACAATGCAGTTTGAACAAACAGAACATAAAATAAAATAGAATTTCGACAAAAAGACATCATAGTGAACTAATATTTGCATTCTGCAAGAATAGACCTCATATCTTCAGGCAACTCAGAATCAAATTTCATAAACTCTTTTTTAACAGGATGAATAAAACCAATAGTTTTTGCATGTAACGCTTGCCGGTTTATGAGTTTTAATAAATTTGCGGCTTGTTTTGCTTTTTTGCCTTCCAAGCCATTCCAATTTTCTGTCCTCCCGCCATAAGTCGGATCGCCAAAAACAGGATGTCCTATATGCGCTAAATGAACTCTGATTTGATGAGTTCTGCCGGTCTTTATGTGCAACCTTATTAGCGAAAAAAAATCATATTCCTTTAACACTTCATATTCAGTAATCGCTAATTTTCCATCTTCAACAACCGCTACTTTCTTTCTATCGCGTTTGCTTCTTCCTAAGTTCGCCTCTATTTTTCCTTTGTTCTTTTTAAATTTTCCCCATACTAATGCCCAGTATTCGCGTTCAATAGTTCTTTTTGAAAATTGTTTAGCCAAGAAATTGTGCGAAAAATCTGTCTTGGCTATAACCATTAATCCGGTTGTATCCTTATCTAAACGATGCACGATACCGGGACGCAATTCGGCATTAATTTTGGAAAGTTGATTACAATGATATAAGAGCGCGTTTACCAAAGTGCCCGAATAATTTCCATAAGCCGGATGCGTAACCATTCCAGCAGGTTTATTTACAATAAGTAAAACATCATCTTCATATAATACATTTAACGGAATATTTTCAGGAATCGCTTCTGAGCGTGGAGGACGCTGAAATGTAATATCAATTATATCATTCGGATTTATAAAATAACCAGCTTTAGTTGGCTTTTTATTTACAAGCACAAGACCTGCTGTTATTGCCTGTTGCACTTTACTGCGGGTTGCATTTTCAATTCGATGTGTTAGGTATATATCGATCCGTTTTCGTTGCTCGCCAGAAGGAATAACTATTTGCAGGCTGTCGAGTTCCTCCATATTTTCTTTAGTTGATTTAAGAGGAGACATAAAATAATTATTAGGAACCTGTTTCCTTTTTTTCTGCTTCGCTTTTTTCTTCAACAGATTCTGAAGTAATCGGGTTTTGTTCCGCAACAATTTTTTCTGCATCATTTGTGATATCTTTGGCTTCTTCTTTTTTTGTGAACTTGTTGTGGAATAAAATCATAAGAATAATTCCGATTGTTACCGCCGAATCTGCAACGTTGAAAATTGCAAACCGTTCCATATGTATTCCAAAAATATTTATATCGATTATATCGACATCGACAAAATCTACTACCTTCCCATAAAAAAGCGGTGCTTCGCCATAAATGACGCCATAAAAAGTCCTGTCGATCATATTCCCGATTGCGCCCCCTAATATCATAGCTAATGTTATCCGAACAATTAATGCTTCATTTTTTATATGATAGATATAATACAGGATTGCTAAACAAGCCAAAATCGTAAAAATCGCTCTTAATAATTGTCCCCCTATGTCAATTCCAAAAACCATACCGGGATTTTCTATAAACGTGATTCGAAGGAAATCTCCGATAACCGGAATACTCTGCCCTAAAATCATTCCTTGATGGTAATAATCAAAAATTGGAAGCGAAAACCCCTTAATTAGAAATTTAGTGATTTGATCGATAACGACAATAAATAGAGTTATATATAAAACGCGCAAGAAATACCTCTTTGTAGATTTTCATGATTGGATGTGTAAAATTATAGTTATTTTATACTTTAATTGAATCTATTTTTCTGCAGATTTACTATCTCAGATTTTTATCTTTCTTAATCATGGATTTTATTATCTGCATTTTACTTTCTGCATTGTGTTTATTATTACTTTCCTCCCTTGTTCATTTTGCATTTTATACACTGGTGAGCATGTGGAACAGCTTCAAGCCGCTCTTTGTCTATCAGATTGCCACACTCAGTACAAAACCCATAATTTCCTTTTTCAATCCGCTTCAACGCATCATCAAGGTAATTTAGAAATTTTCCTTCTCTCGACGCAAATAAGAATGTCTTTTCACGTTCCATGGCATCCGTGCCTTGCTCCATATGTAACGAATAACTAGAGCTCTCAATTTCGTACTGACCAGTTGTAACATCCATCATAGTAGATTTAAGGGATTCAAGCTCTTCTAATATTTCTTTTCTTTTTTCAAGAATGATATTTTTAAAACGCACTAATTCCGCTTTGCTATAACCTTTTTTTGTTGTAGCTTTTCTTTTGTTAGCACAAGCTTTTTTTACCCTTTTATTGCTTTTTTTAACAAGTTTTTTGCTTGTCTTTTTTATCGTTTTTTTAAGAATCTTTTTCTTTGCCATATTATTTCTCCCGACTTAAGAGAGTTAAACATCCGTTAAATATTGTCTCAAATATATATTAAATTTTCACAACTGCAATTGTACTTTTTTCCCCATTTATATCTTCCTCTTTTGCACTTCGTATAATATCGTTGTCAAATGGAAGAGAATCGAGTGCCACAGCTAAGGTTTCTTGCTTTATATAATTTGTCATTTTGTCTAACGCTGTTGAAAGCTTTTGTGAAGATGTATGGAAAATACGGATACGATCAGTTACATCAAAACCGGAATCCTTTCTTAAATTCTGCACTCGATTCACAAATTCGCGTGCAAGTCCTTCGCTAACAAGCTCATCAGTCAAAGCTGTATCTAGTGCAACTGTAATCTGCCCATCGGATTCAACAAGCCAACCTTCGATATCTTCATGAATAATCTCAATATCAGTTTGTTCGATTATGTATTCGATAGCACTTATTGTAAGCTTTAAATTGCCTTGAGATTGCAGAATGTTAATTTCTTCATTTGTTAATTCCCGAAGTCGGGTTGCAATCAATTGAACATTCTTACCGTATTTTGGACCAAGAGCTTTAAAATTAGGTCTACATTTTTTCTTTACAATTGCGGACTCATCTGCTACATATTCAATTTTTTTGACATTTATTTCGTCCAATATAACATCTGACATTTGCTCTATCTCTTTACGTTCTATCTCCGATGTTACTGGAATTATTATCTTTTGCAACGGTTGACGAACTTTTAAATTTGATTTCACTCGCATTGCTCGAACTATGCTTACAATACGTATTGCTTGTTCCATTCTATGTTCGAGCTCAATATTTATGTAAGCATCATTATATCTTGGCATCGACTCTAAATGAACAGATTCTTCAGCGAATTTATTCTCTTGTGTCAGGTTTAGATATAGTTCTTCGGAAATAAACGGCGCGAATGGCGCAATCATTTTAATTATTGATAATAAGCACTCGTATAGCGTTTGATAAGCCGCAGTTTTATCTTTTCCCTTTTCGCTTTTCCAAAATCTTCGTCTATTACGCCTTACGTACCAATTAGAAAGCTGATCTATTGTAAAATCGCTTATTGCCCGCGCCGCTTTCGTTACATCGTAAGCATCAACAGCATTAAAATAATTTTTGATTAACGTATTCAATTCAGATAATATCCATTGGTCAATTTCTTGCCGCTCATTAATTGGAATTATTGGTTCTGTGTTATCAAATCCATCTACATTTGCATAAAGAGCAAAGAATGAATACGTATTCAAAAGCGTGCTAAAGAATTTTCTTTGAACCTCCCCAACGCCATCTTCATCGAACAATGTGGGGCGCCAAACCGGACTTTGAGCCACAAGATACCAACGAACGGTATCTGCTCCATATTTTTGGATTAATGTGAATGGATCCACACTGTTCTTTTTTGATTTAGACATCTTCTGTCCTTGCTTATCGAGTATCAATTCGTTCACAAGCACATTTTTAAATGCTGGTTTATCAAACAAGAAACAACCGATTGAATGAAGTGTGTAAAACCAACCTCGTGTTTGGTCAATTCCTTCCGAGATAAAATCTGCCGGATAAGCATTTTCAAAAACCTCTTTATTTTCAAATGGATAGTGCCACTGTGCAAACGGCATAGCGCCGGAATCGAACCATACATCTATCAACTCCGGAGTACGTTTCATTACTCCGCCGCAATCGCAATTAAAAATAACCGCGTCAACATGCGGTTTATGTAAATCTAACGGTTCCGGTATATTATTCCCCTTTTTCAATTCTTCAACACTTCCAACGCATTTTTGTTTATTACAGTTTTCGCAAATCCAAATCGGAAGAGGCGTTCCCCAAAATCTATCGCGCGATAATGCCCAATCTTTATTTTCTTCGAGCCAATTTCCAAATCTTCCGGTTCCTACTTCCGTCGGTATCCAATTTATTTTTTTGTTCAATTCTATCATGCGCTTTGCATATTCAGTCGTACGTATATACCATGATTCGCGGGCATAATACAACAGCGGCGAAGAACATCGCCAGCAATGCGGATAACTATGTAAATATTGTTCCTTCTTATATAGGATATTTCTGTTGCGCAGATTTTGTATAATTTCCGGATCGGCGTCTTTTACAAACATTCCGGCAAAATCTGTTACCTCGGGACTAAATTCCCCCGATTTATTTACCGGATGAATAGTAGGCAATGTATATTTACGTCCAATTTGATAATCGTCCTCGCCATAAGCCGGAGCCATATGTACAATACCCGAGCCATCCTCTGTCGTAACAAAATCAGCTAAAACAACATACCAACCTTTTTCCTTAGCCGGATGATAATTGAACATTCGTTCGTATTCTTTTCCGGCAAGAGCGCTTCCTTTGAATTTTTCAATAATTCTATATTCATCGCCAAGAACTGATAGACGAGCTTCTGCAAGTATCAAATATTCGGTTTTATGTTCAACCTTTACGTAATCTACATCCGGATGAACAGCAAGAGCAACGTTAGATATTAATGTCCACGGTGTCGTCGTCCAAACAAGGAAAAATGTTTTCTCTTCACCTTTAACTTTTAATTTCAAATATACCGACGGATCTTTAACATCTTTATAACCAAGCGATACTTCGTGAGACGATAGAGGCGTTTCACAGCGCGGGCAGTACGGTTGAATTTTATGCCCTTTGTAAATTAACCCTTTTTTAAAATATTGGGATAACGCCCACCATATTGATTCGATATAATTATTTTCAAAAGTAATATACGGATGTGCAAGATCTACCCAATAAGCCATTATACGCGTCAATTCTTCCCAATCAGCTTTGTACTTCCACACAGATTTTTTGCATTCTTCATTGAACTTAGCTATACCATATTCAAGAATTTCATCTTTGTGCTTAAATCCAAGAGATTTTTCAACTTCGATTTCAACGGGAAGTCCGTGCGTATCCCAACCTGCTTTTCGACGAACTTGGAATCCCTGCATAGTCTTGTACCGGCATATTATATCTTTTAGAGTGCGCGCCATTACGTGGTGAATTCCAGGTCTGCCATTCGCTGTTGGCGGACCTTCATAAAAATTAAACTCTTTACTCCCTTCCCGGGTTGAAATACTCTTTTTAAAAATATCTTTTGATTCCCAAAACTTAAGAATTCCAGATTCGAGTTCGTGATAATTTACTTTGTCTGTTAATTGTTTAAACATCTTTAAATTTCGTTAAAGTGATTTGATGATTATTCGATTTAGTTATTTTATACATTTTTATATTCGCTTTTTAGTTTCGCTGTTACTTGATTTATCTACTTTCCAATTTTAACTTTTGTATTTTGACTAATTACTTTTATTCGGCTTTTTACTGCTAAATTCTTTTTACAACTTCCTTCATGATAGCCGTCATTTTTGGCTCTGCTTTATTAGCTATTTTTAAAATCTCTGGTAACGTTACAGGTTTAAGCGAGTCTGGAAAACACTCATCTGTAATTATAGATATTCCAAATACATTCATTCCCATGTGATTTGCCACAATATTTTCAGGCACTGTAGACATTCCCACCGCATCTGCGCCAATAATACGAAGGAAACGATATTCAGCGCTTGTTTCTAAATTCGGCCCCTGCATTGCCACATAAATTCCTTTTTGCACTCTTATTTTCAAATCAAGCGCAATTTGCTCTGCTAAGCTAATCAACTTTTTATTATAAGCTTCCGACATATCGGGAAAACGGGGCCCAAGTTCATCGTCATTAGGACCAATTAAAGGATTATCGCCAATTAGATTTATATGGTCGGAAATAATCATTACATCCCCTTTTTGAAATAGAGGATTCAATGCGCCCGCAGCATTAGAAATTAGCAAGTTTTGAACGCCTAAAAATTTCATTACTCGAACCGGAAATGTAACCTGTTTTAGATCGTATCCCTCATAAATATGAAAACGTCCTTGCATTGCTACAATTTTTTTACCGGCAAGCGTTCCAAAAATCAGCTTTCCTTGATGCGATTCAACTGTTGAGACGGGAAAGTGCGGAATTTTAGCATAATCTATTACAACATCCTTTTTAATTTCTTTAGCCAAACCGCCAAGTCCCGTGCCTAGTATAATTCCAATTTTTTGTCGAGCGGGCGTTTTCGTTCTGATGAATTTTACCGCTTCATTTATTTGTTTTCTCAATACTGTCATTCTGCGCCTCTATCATATCAGAGTTTTTTTAAAATTTCATCTATTTCTAAATGTTCTTTTCCAGTTCCTTTTGAAGGATTGACGACATCTACATCTTCATCAATTTCAAGAGCTTTAATTAAATTTAATTCTGAAGATAGCAAAATCTTCATTTTACTAAGGATGCTTTCTTTTCTTGCTTTCATTTGCGCTATTTCTTCTTTTACACGCGAAAAATCTAAGCGCGCCTTTTCAATAATTTGAGAAGCTTTCAATTCGGCTTCTTTAATTATCAATTCAGCTTCGTGCTTTGAGTTCTCTATAGATTTTCCGCTCGTTTCTTGCGCTTGCAATAATGTTTGCTGTAATGTTTTCTCGATATTTTTATAATCAGCAAGTTGCGTTGCCTGTTGCAGAATTTGTTCCTTTTGTTCTTTATTTTCACAAATCAACTCTTCCATTTCGTTCGATAGCATTTCTAAAAATGTATCTACTTCAATAGAATCATATCCGCGCAAAGTTTTTTTAAATTGTTGACGTTTTATTTCCAATGGTGTAATTTTCATATTTAATCCTTTCAACTCATTTTACTGAA
This sequence comes from Ignavibacteriales bacterium, assembly GCA_037446575.1. GTDB lineage: Bacteria > Bacteroidota > Ignavibacteria > UBA10030 > UBA10030 > JBBIII01. Next base: position 19,262 of record JBBIII010000007.1, on the reverse strand, counting down.
CGATTCCCAAATATTGCCGTTCCGATACGAATAATTGTTGCACCTTCTTCAATTGCTATCTCAAAATCGTGCGTCATACCCATCGATAAATGCTTCATCTCTACAGTTTCAACTCCTTCTCTTTCAATATTTTTCTTTAACTCAAATAGTTGACGAAATGAAAGCCGCGAATCATTTTGATTCTCGGAAAACGGTCCCAGTGTCATTAACCCAAGAACTTTTAGATTTCGTAAATTCGACAGCTCTTTTATCAAGCTAATTGTCTTTTCGGGCGTTACGCCAAATTTTGTCGCTTCGTTTGTTGTATTGACTTCAACAAGAATTTCCTGCACACGATTTAATTTTTCAGCTCTTTTATTTATTTCTTTTCCTAATCCAACACTATCGACAGAATGAATTAGGTGAACATACTCACTAATATATTTAACTTTATTCGATTGTAAGTGCCCAATAAAATGCCACCGTATCGGCTGATTAATAAGAGAATCTCTTTTTTTCTGCATTTCCTGAACATAATTTTCGCCAAACTCTAATTGTCCGGCATCCAAAGCTTCTTTAATTTTTCCTACTGAAAAAGTTTTAGATACTGCTACAAGATTAATTTCTTTGAAAGAACGGTTACACGCATTGCACACATCTCTAATTCTTTCGTACAGAATTTTTATATTTTCAGCAACCATTATATTTTGCATGCAAAGACAAAATTAATAATTTCACTCATTAATTAATGCAGTTTTAACATAAAAATTGCCTTTTGCACACTAAAAAGCGAAATTTGTAACGGGATTAATATACCCCAACTCGTAACTAAAATCAAATGTATAAATATAATAAATTTTTACAACGCAGAGTTATTTTTTTCAATTCTTGACTTCAATTGCGTAATTTATTTTATTAATTATGAAATGAACAGGAGTAAATCAGTTGTCCGAATTTGAAAATAACAATAATGATAATATGAGTCGACGGAATAGCAAGCGCTCCGAGGATGATGTAAGAAAGTTTCGCGAATCGCTAAAAAATGGCGCAAAGGATATTAATAACCCAGAAGCGCTTGATGAGATAATCCAATTTTATTTCGAGCATGAAAAATTTGACGAGGCGTTGTTCTACGCCGATCGACTTCTTTCATTTGAACCGTTTAGTGCTGACGCTTGGCAAAAAAAAGGAATGATACTAAATAACCTATCTAAGTACAACGAATCATTAGATTGTTTCGATAAGGCTATTAGTATGAATCCTACAGATCCTGAAACACACATTAATAAAGGCATTACACTCGATAATCTAAATCGAACTAGCGAGGCGATGACATCTTTTAATAAAGCGCTCGACCTTGAACCAGCGCATGAAGATGCTTTGTTTCATAAAGCTATCACTTTAGAAAAATTAGGAAAGTTTGAAGATGCTTTATCTATTTTTCGACATATACTTCAAATTGATCCGGATTTTATTGAGGTATGGTATGAGCTTGGGTATTGTTATGATTATTTAGATAAACCCGAAGAATCCATTCGCTGTTACGAAGAACATTTAGAACGAGACCCGTATAATTATAATGCTTGGTATAATAAAGGTATTGTGCAAAATAGAATAGGACAGTTTGCAAAAGCTATTACGAATTACGAGTTTGCTTTAGCAATAAAAGAAGATTTTCCTGCCGCCTGGTTTAATATGGGAAATGCATATGCTAACCTCGGCAAATTACATGAAGCAATACGTTGCTACACAGTCACACTTCAATTTGAACCTAACGACATTTCAGCTTTACACAACTTAGGCAATGCATACGAAGAATTGAACGACTACGAACAAGCTATAAAATTTTATTCAACAGTCATCGAAATTAGCAACAAACATCACGAATCGTATTTTGGAAGAGGCTGCTGTTATGACGCTTTAGGAAAAATTGAGCTTGCATTGAAAGAATATCAAACGGCAGCAGAAATAGTTCCAGACTATGCGGAATATTGGTATGCTTGCGGCGACTCATTATACAACCTTGGCAAAATAGACGAGTGTATTGAATGTTACCAAAAAGTGCTATCTCTCGATCCAAAAGATCCCGAAATATGGTTCGATATCGGAGACACATTATTTGAACAGGGTAAATTTGAAGAAGCACTAAAACATTTAAATGAATGTATCAAATTAGATCCAAAATTTGCGCCAGCTTATTTTAGCCGTGGTCAGGTTCTCCTATCGATGAATGCCAAAGAGGAAGCATCGAATAATTTCTTCATTGCTTTTAACTTAGTTCCAGAAATAAAAAAAGACTTTGAACGAATATTTCCATTTTTAATAAACGATCCTTTCTTTTTACGATTATTAAAAAAATGATATGACAACTAACTTGCCAAAAAAATTCGCAGTTATTGGGCATCCGATCGGACACTCGCTTTCACCATTAATGCACAATACAGCTTTTCGATTATTGAGCTTAAATTATGATTATGAGAAACTCGATATTGAGCCGGATTCTTTAACTAATGCGGTTAATTTATTTAGAGAATCTAATTGGGGGGGATTTAATGTAACCGTGCCTCATAAAGAATCGATTATGAAATTGTTAGATGAAATTTCGCCAGAAGCAAAATCGATAGGCGCAGTGAACACTGTAGTGAACAAAAATTCAAAATTAATTGGATATAATACAGATGTTATAGGCGTTGAGCTGGCAATGCAACCATTTCGGGAACGAATTTCCGGGAAGAAGTGCATGATAATCGGCTCTGGCGGCGCTGCGCGTTCTGTTACTTATGTATTAGTAAAAAAGTTTAATGTCAAATCGATAGTAATTGCAGCGCAACTATTAGAACAAGCGGAAAACTTGGTTAGTAATTTTAAAAGCGGCAAAGTTGAATTTCACGTTATTCCATCATCAGAAGTAGCTATAGGGGCTTTCATTAAAGAATGCGCTTTAATTGTTAATGCAACATCTGTAGGAATGCACCCTAATATTGAAGCATCGCCATTAACAAACAAAGATTTTATTTTAGGGAATCAAATTGTGTTTGATGTAATTTACCGTCCAATAAAAACTCGACTACTTAATGATGCGCTTGAGAAGGGAGCTACGATAATCGGCGGGTTAGATATGTTTATTCAGCAGGGCGCCGCGGCATTTAAATTATGGACAGGACAGGAAATGCCGATAACTCAAATAAAGACGGTATTAGAAAAAGAATTAGCCAATTAATTCTTGCAATAAATCTTTAAAATTACCCTGTTATAACAGATTGACTATGTAACATTTTTTAATTATTTTATTGCAGTTAAAAAAATGATATAAAAAAAAGGAGTAATATGTTTGCAGTAGTCGAAATAGCAGGCGTCCAAGTTAAGGTATCTAAGGCGGATAAGGTATATGTGCCAAAATTACAATTCGAAGAGGGTTCAATAGTAAAATTTGACAAAGTGAAGTTGACAAACGACGAAAAAGCATCGAAAATTGGCAATCCATTTATCAAGGGCGCTTTTGTTGAAGCAAAAGTATTGCGTCATTTAAAGGACGATACCGTTATTGTATTTAAAAAGAAAAAGCGAAAAGGTTATAAAGTTCGTAATGGACATCGTCAGCAATTCACTGAAGTTGAAATAATAAATTTAGTCAATTAAGAGGTAATATGGCTCATAAAAAAGGTGGCGGAAGCTCAAGAAATGGTCGCGATAGTAATGCTCAACGATTAGGCGTTAAAAGATTTGGCGGACAAGCAGTATTAGCTGGCAATATACTTATACGTCAAAGAGGTACTAAATTCCACCCGGGTTCCAATGTTGGAATTGGAAGCGATGATACATTATTCGCATTAAAGGATGGCATAGTTAAGTTTGAACGATTAGGAAAATCGAGGCAGCGCGTTAGCATAATTCAGTCGGAATGAGTGAACCCGAGAATTTTAAAAAACCTCCATTAGGAGGTTTTTTTATTTAATAATGCGAAATCAGCTAAAAGTAAATTTTGACAGATAAATAGTATTTCTTTGTGACTACAAAGGCAGGCGCACACTTAATTAAATACCTATTGAAGAAAGCGTTAATAAATAAGGGTCAAGATTCCTAAAATTGGGTGCCTCTCTCTATCTATTTATTCTATCTAAAAATAGCGGTTTAGCTATAAAGATTTTTTATTGTAAGTTTGCATATTAATTATTCATTTATTATAATTTCACCAAGTTGTTTTATGAAGTAGGCAACTTTTCATAAATAAATAACATATACAAATACTAATTAACAGGAGGTCACCTTGAGTAAATTAAATCTACGATTGACGTGGACAATTGTCCTTTCCGTACTCGCGTTTTCCATTTTGTTTGGGGGCGGTTATCAATTAAACGAGCATGGAGCAAGAGCAACAGGAATGGGCGGTGCTTTTGTAGCAAGAGCATCAGATCCATCGGCAATTTATTTTAATCCTGCGGGGCTAACACAATTACAGGGGATCAATGTATTAGGCGGTACATCCATTATTTTACCTTCAACAACTTTTAGAGGTCCAGTTCCTTCTCAAACAGAAACATCGACCGAAAGTCAGGTTTTTACCCCTATCAACCTGTATGGCACATATCAAATAAATGATCAGATTGTGGTTGGTCTTGGTGTATTTAATCCGTATGGACTTGGGACAAAATGGCCTGTTAATTGGGTCGGTAGCCAGCATGCTATTGAATCCGAAATTGTAACATTCAATTTCAATCCATCCGTTGCTTATAAAATAAACGATGACCTCTCTGTTGGTTTAGGTTTATCTTTAATTTATGGCAGTGTTGCTATGAAGCAACGTACTGCTACAGGGGGAATTATGAGTTTAGAGGGGACAGGTTCAGGTTTTGGTTTTAATTTTGGAGCAATATACAAACCGATAGAAAAGTTATCTTTAGGAGTCTCGTTCCGCTCGTTAACAGAAATTGAATTTTCTGGCGATGCAAAGTTTACGGAAATGGGCGCTTTGCAACCATACTTCCCAGGTGGAACTGGCAAAGCAAAACTACCTATGCCAATGAATGTCTTTATGGGCGCCGCTTATGAATTAATGCCAGAATTAACAGTTGAAGCTGATCTTCAATACGTGGGTTGGGATGCATACAATAAACTTACAATTAACCTCCCACTTGGGCCTGTGTTCCCTGGTACTGGAACGCGACTGCAAGCTCCCGTAACACAAATTAAAAAATGGAGTGTAGGTTATACGGGGCGTGTTGGCGCAGAATATAAACTTGACGACCAAATATGCTTACGCGGTGGAGTTATATATGACATTACACCGCAACCACGCAGTAAGACAGAACCGATGCTTCCAGATGCTGATCGTATAAACATTTCCATTGGTGGAAGTTATAAAATTAATGAAAATTTATCGGTTGATGCAGCATATATGTTAGTCAATTTTACAGAAAAGGATGCAACTAATTCTGCTTTACGCGGATATTATAATAGCACAGCCCATGTTTTATGCGTTAATGTTGGATACGCATTCTAATTTATTGTTGAACGAATATAAAAAAACCGCTCTTGCAAAGGAGCGGTTTTTTTATATTGCAGCGATATAGATAATCATTAATGCAATTTTAGCTTCATTACGACTACCGAACCTGATTTTAATTTTTTAAATCTTACTTCATCCATTAATGACCGCATTAAAAATATACCTCTTCCGCTTTCTTTTAATAGATTTTTTTCATCACGCGGGTCGGGCAGATTTTCAGAGTTAAATCCTATTCCGAGGTCCCTCACTCTTATCGTCAAATTCTTTTTTTCTACTTTGCAGATTACATTTACTTTTTTTGTTGGATCAGATTTGTTTCCATGAATTATCGCATTATTAACCGCCTCTGTACAAGATACGAGCAATCTGTACATCGTTCCATCGTCGATATTGTGTTTATTCCTAATATCTTCTAAAAATCCTTCAATACACGAAACATTCTTAGATACACTAGAACATTCCAATTGATATAAATTGCGTACTTTAGTTTTCCTTTTCAATTTCATTACGTTCCTTATAAAACAAATCCGACTTGGATTGATAGGTTAGAAATTGTTCTGGTTTTTACATCATTATTTTTTTGATTTTCCAACCATCCTATCATAGAAAATCTTTCATTGTTAGGACCTTGCCATTCTAACAATGCCGTTGGTCCCGTTGTCTGAATGTTATGGGCGAAATTCCTTTTTCCAAGTTGATATTTATATCTATCTTGTCCAAAATAACGATATCCTAAACCTATTCTGATTCCAATATCTGAAGTCCATATCAACTCTGGCCATACTGTTTTTTCCACGAAGTAACTTTCAGGCCGTTCTGAAAATTCTTTCCATTTAAGTATTCCTCTTTCAAAAATACGCAAGCTTCCGAAGAATTTAAATTGAATATTTTTAGTCATTAGAATCATGGTGGAGTCCATCCAATATGCCTGCCGGAAAGAATAGCTTTTAACCGACGCTATTTGCTGTTCATAGTCGCTAATTGTATAATTTGCCAATACTTCTGCACGAGCAACAGTTCTAAGCCATTTTACAGGCTTGTATTCCACAATTGGTGAAAGACGCAATACACGGTTCCAATTATTATTGGCGCTTTGTTCTTTATTTATATAAACAAGATGATACAGCGTGGCATCTACAGTGAATGAAGAATTCAAATATTTCGAAAAGCGATGGGATACTTCAAAACCATACGTCATAAAAAGTTCATCTCTATCATCGGTATTTGATATATCGGGCGTATCGTATCTTAGAATATTGGCAGATGCATATAATTTAATTTTGTTATTTTTCGCAACATCGGTTATTATTTCGATTGAGGCGCCGGTTCTATGCGCAGTATTTTCCAAACGGTTCGCCGATGCGCGTTGTTCATTTATTCTTTGAAGATCAAATGGTGTTGGATTTTCCATCTTATCAATAACTGAATGCTTTTCATCTTTTTCAGAAACCGTTATTTTTGCTATAGTCGTCAGCCAATCAAAAAGGAATAGTTGGAACGATGCATTCACATAGAATTGCATCTCTTGAATTTCCGAGTCTAAAATCAACGCTGAATCTCGGTATCTATAAGCCCGATCAATTACTTGATTGGCAAACCCTAATGATGTAGAAAAAATAAAATTATCGTGAGATTGATAAATAAATTTATTCATCACATCTATCACATTGGCATTTCTACTAAAAATATTATGTTTAGCGCCTAAAATAGATTGGCGAGAAGGCGCTAATGAAGTATAAAATTCCCTTTTCTGCATAGAATAATTTAATATGATCGAGTGAAATACGCCACCACCGAAATCACGAGAAAGCGAAAAATTAATTTGACCCGAATGCGGCGAACGACGTCCTAACATTGATTTATTCCAAGAAGAGTTAAGTTTAATATCGAAATCTTCCATCCTTAAATCTCTTGCATCAAAGCCTAATGAATAAATAAAGCCGTGGTCTTTTTCATCATCTTGTGAATTCAACTCATATCCCATAAACATTCCAATATCCACACTATCCAAAGTATAATTTTTAAAACCAGATAGAAATTGATGCTGTGCCATGCGTCCAAGTCCTATAGCTCTATTATCAGATAAAATATTTGAATTATTATGAAACTCAATTTTCCATTTTTCCGATAATCTATATTTAAAAGATATTAACCCGTTGTATTCATCTTGAATCGCAGGCATATTAGTTTTGATAAACCTGGAACGAACGCTTTGCCGAAAATTTGTTTCCATTATCTGAGTATTAATCTGTTTCTGGAGTAATCCGGTCCAAATATACGTATCAAGAATACGGTCGAAATTGATTGAGGATATTTGCACGCTATCCGAATACGGTTTGTATGTAATACGTTTTATATCCTGACCATTTGTAACAACGCCGCATAAAAGCGATAGACTAAGGATACCGATTGAATTAAATTGTTTTATTCTGTTGGACATTACAGAATCTATCATTTAATAAATATTAGATAGGATTAATGTCATATTTCGATTTTCTGGTTTGCTGTTGGAATACAGATATTTTTTTTAAACCCTTCGCTTTTAAGCTTAACGACTAATTTATCAATTTGCGATATTTCGCCGTGGACCAAAAATAAGTTATTAAGATTTTCTGAATCTGCTGACATTATGTATTTCACTAATTCATTTTGATCAGCATGAGCGGATAGTGAATTTAAAACAATTACTTCTGCATTCAGCTTATATATATCACCAAATATACTTATTTCCGGTTGTTTTTCAACTATTCTTCTGCCAAGCGTATGTTCAGCTTGATATCCTACGATTAAAATCGTGTTTTTTGGATTCTCGATGTTATTGGCAATATGATGAACAATTCGTCCGCCTTCGCACATACCAGATGCTGATATTATAATACAAGGAGATTGCATTGCATTTAATTTTTTAGATTCTTCAACCGAACGAACATAAATTAAACGATTAAATCCGAACGGATCTTCGTTAACATTAAAGCGTTCAATTGTCTCGTCATCAAAGCATTCTGTATGCGAACGAAAAATATCGCTTGCATTTACCGCAAGGGGGCTATCTACATAAATAGGAATAACCGGCAATCTACCTTCATTAAAAAGCTCCGATAGCAGATATACTATATCTTGAGTTCTGCCTACGCTAAAAGATGGAATAATAATTTTTCCGCCTCTATCAACAGTATTAGAAATAATATGTAAGAGCGAATCCTTCATACCGCTTACAGGATCGTGTAGCTTTCCGCCGTAAGTACTCTCTGAAATTAATATATCTATATCAGATAAAGGTTCAGGATCTTTAATAATCGGTGCGTCCTTCCTGCCTAAATCTCCCGTGAATCCGATTCTTTTTCTTTTGCCATTATCTTCTATTTCAAGAACTGTAATTGCTGAACCGAGAATGTGTCCTGCATCTAAAAATTTTGCTGAGATTTTTTTTGTTATCATAAAATCTCTATTATAATCTACGCTAATAAACTGAGACATAACCGCTGTTACATCAGTAATATCATATAATGGATGGACTAACGGCAAATTTTTCCTCTGATGTCTTTTATTTACGTACTCAATATCACGTTCTTGAATATAAGCGCTATCATAAAGCATTATATTACATAAATCTTTAGTTGCAGACGTAGAATAAACGGGTCCTCGAAATCCATTTCGCACTAAATTTGGTAAATTACCGGAATGATCAATATGTGCATGAGATAAAATTACGGCATCTATTTTAGATGGATCGAAAACGAAGTTTTTGTTTCTATCATAAGACTCAGCTCTTTTACCTTGGAATAAACCACAATCCAATAATATTTTTGAGTTATTTACCGAAATTAAGTGCATAGAGCCGGTAACCGTTTGCGCCGCGCCAATAAATTGAATTTCCATTTTTAGCCCTTTTTTAATTAAGAAATTGCTTTTAGAAAGTAGAAATAAGAGATAAGAAATGCAAAAAGAATAAGCGCCTGTTAATAGTTACGTTTCAGTTCAACTAAGAATACAACTTTATTTAAAAGACGATCTATTAGGTTTAATAAAAAATGCCTAATACTTTTTAGTGTTAGGCATTGTTAAGAAATAGAAAATTTAAAATATTCATGTAGAAGGTCTATTGAACATTATTTTGTTTTGTGATTCAGGAATTAACTTGTAAATAGCTCTTAGTTTTACCTTTACAGCCCGCGCATGAAGATTATTTGGATATAATAGACTCAGCTCTTCAAAAGCCCATCTGGCTTTCACAAAATCACCAACTTGTTCGTATGATTTTCCAAGCATATAATAAGCGTCAATTATTTTATTAGACGATTTAATTTCGAGAACTTTTTGAAATGATACGATTGCCGAAGAGTATTCTTTTTTTGCAAAGCTACACTCTCCTTTCCAATACTCGCAATTATCAGATAAATCATCTTCTATACCTTTCTCGATCAATGATGAAAAATTGTCGTATGCTTCATCGTAACGTTTTTGCTTAAACAAGATCAATCCTTCGTTGTATTCGTAATGTAAATTGGACAATACCTTTGCTTTGTAGAATGCGGGCGAAACTATCGGTTGTTGATTGTCGGTAAAAAGTCTTGCACGAATTTCGTTAAGTTGTTGAGCCAACTGTTTATTCTCGTATTGAAGTTGAGCAATGTTTTGTTCTAATTCTTTTTGCTTAGTGTTTGTAAGAAATTCTTTGCTTTCGAGATCGCTAACTTTTTCTATTAATGAATACGTAGACGCTAAAAGGTCGCCCGTGAAATTTTGTAGAGACGCAAGCGAATCACGCAATACTAAAGCCGCTTTAGTAGCTTGTTCTATCTGATACGTCAATTGAGAGACATCTGCTGAATGCGCGGGTTGACTACGCTGTGGAATGACAACAACCGGTCTAAAAAATTCGTCTCTGTATCTAACCTGTTCACGCGTTATAGTGCATCCTGTAAGGATCAAAGCTAATAACGCAAGATATATTAAATATTTTTTATTGTATCTCATATTTTCCTCCTTACTCGCTTGGTGGATTTTTTTTCATAGAAATAATATAAGCTGAGAATCCGAGTATGCCGACAACAACAATAGCAGTTGTAACATTATCTAATCCAAGAATTCCTTTTTTTGGAGGCGGGGGCGAAGGAATTCGTTTTGTCGGTATATATTCTTTCCACGGAATTCGCTTTACAGAATCGACTACAAAATCAAATTCGTATGTATGTTCATTTGAACCAAAATTAATGGGAAACAATAGACCTATTCGCTGCCCTATGCTGTTTTGTATTGCATCTCTCAAAGTTGGCGAATTTCGATCTATTGTAGGTAATAAATCTTTTTCTACCCAATTATCGCCGTCGTAATAAATATTCTCACGGGGAATCGCCAAATCTCTTATGTACCCAAGTGGAGGAATAATTATTGAGTTTGCAATTACCGTATCACTATAAAGATTATTAGAATTACGAATCGGAAAATATCTTCCGTTGATATTAATTGAAGCTTTATTCCAAGTAATTGTTATTTTTGATGAAGTGATATTTTGTAATTGAAACCGGATAGCAGCTTCATCGAATTTAAATTGAATAATAATATTATCATCTTGAAATAATAAATTAGAACTTTCGATTGGGTAGATAAGTTTATAATTATACTGGAATTTGTTGCCAGCGCCAGGCGTAAACTCGCTTGAGACGCCACAAGCTCCAAATAATACTGCACAAGCAACAAGTACTATAATATTATTAACATTATTTTTCATTCTAAAAACCCATATTCTTTTATTTGATTTTTCAAATAACTGTCCAATTAAATCATTTGATATTATTTACTATTAGGAAATCCTTCCGGTAGGAAGGATTTCCTTATTTTAACATTACCATTTTCTTGGTGCTCGCATATTCGCCGGCAAGTAAGCGATAGAAATAGACGCCACTTGCAACACGCGCGCCATTTTCATTTATACCATGCCAAGTTACTGTATAACGACCGGCATCATAAACGTTGCGTTCAATTGTTGTAACTTTTTGTCCCAAAATATTAAATATCTGAATCGCTACGCGCGGCATTTTACCTGCAACTTCCGGCACATCAAATTGAATTGTTGTTGAAGGATTAAACGGATTCGGATAATTTTGGTATAACATATAATCTTTGGGAATGAGATTTCTTATATCCATATTCTTAGTGCCAAGTAGACCGACAGTGTTATTATCACCTGTACTCATAAGTATATTAATTGAATCCACATTATTATTTGTTAATTGCACAGGCAGACGGAATATTGCAGAATCACCCGGTTCTATTGGGATATTGTTTGTATTCCACAAAATAACAGTAACTACCTTGCCAACACTCTTCACTTCGGTGCGCATCATACTTGCGCGCGGGAATATTAGATCAGTTGTATCTATAATTGCAGGGTTCTTTAAATAAATTACAGCTTGCATACCTTTTATTGGAATAGAATTCTTTAATGTGAACCGAGAGCCGATATGCGTCGTTTGTATATAGCACGAATCTGTTGTTGATGTTAGAAGTTGCGCGCCTACTCCTTGCGCTACCGATGCGCCGCTCAATTTGAATGAGATACTTAAATTACTTTGAATTTGATCTTGTGTCGGTATCCAACCGGCGACTAATAGACTGTCGCGGCAAGCAACTATATCTCTGAAATCAACAATGCCATCACCAATTGATCCATCGGGAAGCGTTGGATATATATCAGATTTTAAGAATTGGATTCTATTGAGACGTTTCTTTCCTAAAACATGATCGATCATTGCAGTTAAATCGCCAATATTCTGATAATTATCGTGATTAGCGTCTGCTAACAGCATTCGAGCTTCAGCAATAAAGACTGTATCTTTAAGTCCGGGCACAGACGCTTTGACTCTGTAAATTCCTCTCCTATCGCCTAAAGCTAATATTGTGTAAGCGCTTCCGATAATATCGGTAGTATCTCTTGAAGCTATAAGAGCCGCGCTTGTATCCAAAGCCGGACGTTGTAAAATTGTGAAGTTTACTTTAACATAAGGAACAAAATTATCGCCTGTATCGCGTACTTGAACAATAAATGGTCTGAGCGTATCGCCGATTTGCATCACTTGAGCATTGCCGGGATTTCCTAATGAATCAGGCAAATATGTTAATATTTTTGGAGCGCCAACCGTGGCTGTAATATTAGAAAATCTTATTGTATCCGATAATGCCGGCGATGTTGCAATTACTCTATAAGCGCCAACTTTTGAACCTAAGCGCAAATAGCTTGCCGCCAATCCAGAAGAATTTGTTCTGACAGTATCGAAAGAAATTGACCACGTAGTGTCGCGTCCAATTCTATAACCCCAAGCGTTAGTAGGTGTATTTTGGATTGTAAATCTAACTAATGTATTTGAAACAGGATTTCCGCCTAAGTCAGTTACTCTAACAGTAAGCGCTGTATCGAGAAGAGAAAGAATTGTTTTCTGTCCGTAGCCGCCATATCTATACGCTATAATTCTTGCAGAACCGGGAAGTGCGCGAGCAATGAATTCTACCGGCGTGTTTAGTTTATTAGAAATCGCTCTAACCTTATATTCCCCAATTTTATTGCCAAGCGTTAAATATGTAGATGCAATACCGTTAATATCCGTTATATCTTGCGAATTAGTCAATGAGTAACCAGTATTAGCAATCGAATCGGGTACTTCGGCAAATGTAAATCGAATTGTATCATTAGCAAGCGGATTGTTTGCTCTATCTGTTAGACGCACTTCAAATGGAATGTTAAGCGGTTGTAAAATTTCCGCTTCTTGATTAAAGCCGCGCTCAGCGAGCATTTTTTGCGGCAGACCAGCACGTGCGTTAAAATTAAATTGAATTGGATAATATGCCAACGATGATGCTTCCGCTTGTATAGTATATGCTCCTATTTTATCTCCGAGCACTAAATAGTTTAAAGCATTACCGCTTGTGTCTGTCAAGACACTATCTTTAATGAGCGAGGGGGACGACCCAAGTGGCACATCTACAAATTTATATATGACTGATTCAGAATCTACAGGGTTATCTCCTCTATCGGCGAGTTTAACGCCAAATAATATTGTAGCTCCAATTGTATCGGATACAGAGGAATAAATTTGATCGAACTTTGCTGTTTTACCATGTTTTGCGATGCAGGTATCAAAACGAGTTGAACCAAGAAGATTAATATCTTCAGCTTGCACAATATATTTGCCTGCTTTTAAGCCGTAATTAAACGACGCTTTTGCAGTCCCCTCGGTGTTTGTTGATGTGCGAATTGTATCAATTAAACTGCCATCGGGTTGGTATAATGCAAATCGGACTAAGCGAGCAGGAACTGCATTTGTATCTACGTCCGTAATTCTATATTTGAATTCGGGCATAACAGCGCCAATGGTATCTTGCCGAGCAATATTATCTTCCCAATTAGCGAGTGAAGGCAATCCGTGCAGCGCTCTAACAGTGAAAGCGGCAAACACACTATCGTTTTCTTTTGATCGAGCTTCGATAATATAATCGCCGGTTTTTTCGCCAAGTAGCACATAAGCTTGCGCGCTTCCATTTGCATTTGTTATTGTATCGGATTTAGAAACGACAACTTCATGCATTGTAGAATACTTATCTATTGGAGGTCTGACACTCCATATCACTTCGCTCGATGAAACTAAAAGACCTTGATCGTCAAACGCCTCGACAGTGAACGGTCCGATTTCTTTTCTAACAGTATCAAAAACTATTGTAGATTTAGATACGAAATTACTTACGCCAGATTCACCAAAGCCGAAAAATTCCATTCGGGCTGAATCTCCGGAGATCACCTTAGCTAATATTTTATACTTGCCTTTCTTATCGCCGAGATGTAGATATGTTTCGGCTTGACCTTGAGAATTCGTAATAACATTAGAATTTGTAAGTAACTGTCCCACTGCGCCATCTGGAATAGAATCGATGCTGAATTGAACCATAGCGCCTTGAATTGGATTTCCATAAATATCTGTAACCTGCGCGACAAATGGATTAATCATCAACTTATTGACTCTACCTTTAAGAGAATCTGCACCTAATGCAAAAATAGAATCTGGGTCGAATTCATAATTTTTTCTTCCAAGCAAATTAGATGCATCGGAGGCAGTCCACAATCCATTTAGGAATTTGCCTGTTCGTTCTAAGATATTTCCATTTCTAAGTGTTCTTTGTCTTCGCCAAGTATTACCATCAATTGAACGCCACAGATCCAAGGTCATCGAATCTTGATTATTTAATTCATCTTTCGCATAGCGGAAGAATATTTTACCCTCGAACCCACCGGTTACCTCTGGATTTACATCATAAACTCTTGAGATTGAATTATTTCCAGTAGAACCTGTGATACCTGAACCTGATGTGCGTAAAATTTCTATTGTACCCGGAGATGTTGCATCAGAACGAATGGACATACCAATCCCTCCGAAGTCGGAAGAATCGGGCGCGGAAGCATTGAAATCTGCAGATTTTTTCACTTTTCCGATGATAAGTCCCTCTTCTTTAGTAATTCTGCCTTCTAACTTTTCTAAATTCATTGTTGAAGCAACTTCAAATCTAACGCCGTCGGCAATAGCAACTGTTTTAAGAATACCCAAATCGCCAGCGGTTGTAGTTCTAATTGTATTTGCGTCACCCTTTAGTCTAAGATTTTCATAATTCTTAGATTCAATCGAATGCTTTCCTGTTCCAAAAAATTCAAAAGTACCGGTTACAGTATCAGGTAAACCGGTAGCATTATTTTTTACGCGGAATGTGCCCTGACCACTGTATTTACCCGTACTGGTATTGATAAAGTTTTGCGAATTTGTACTTGCAGTAACCAACAGCAATAAAACAAATGCAGTCAAACTCGAACGGGTAAGCCGTTTTCTATGCATACTTAGGCAACGCGGCAATATTTTAGTTAACTTTGCGACCATAGGGCCACCTGTTGATTTAATTTGCAACAATCACTTGAATATAACATATAATAATTTCTGAAAATAGTAATCCAGCATATCATAGTATCCGTCAAAATAATTTCAAGCATCGTCCTTTGACAAGCCGCTTTGATATGATGAAATTTTTCAATCAACCAATATGTTATTTTATTATTCATTTTCTATTTTCTTCTTCTACTTACAATTTCAACTAACAAAATACAACTATACTCCTTAGTAACTACTCCAATATTTCAATAAAGATTAGAGAGAAGGCAAGAAGGAGTAAAGCTTACCTTCTCTCTGAAATCAATTTACTATTTAAGTATGATATTCATCTTCATAACTTTGAACTTCTGAGTTTGGTCTGAGCAAGACCGCACTTCTAACCTGTTTTGTCCTTTTGAATACGGATCTTGGAAATATATGCTTTCAAATCCGCTCCAATAACAGCAAATGGACTGAGAAGAGGAGCAAACTTCACTCCAGCGCTGTAAGACAAGACTAGTCGATTTGACCATAATAGAATTCCAGGTACCGGATAAAATTGAATTCTGCGCGTACCCGGGACATAAATAACCGCTGAATTGGCTTTGTTTTGGTCCGGCATAGCTCACTGCCGTTGTCTTCTCTGTTAAATGAGGAATATTAGACGATAAAAGCCGATGTTTGCTAAAATGTAAATGTAAAAACAATTTTGGTGAATTATGATCAAGTGAATTTGGACTCGCATGTTTTCCAAAGTATAATTCCTTATTCGATAATATGTGATCGCGTAGGACAGGATTTATACTATCCTGGTTTCTCTTTATCGTTGCTAAGCGTGTAGAGAGATGTTTCATAGCCCAGCTACAGAAATCATCATGTTCGTCTTCGCGAGTAATCCGATTATTAGCTCGACATTCAAACAAATCTGATGAATACGCAAAAGACCTTTCGGGAGAATTTCCTTTATTTAGAATAATTCCCACAGATTTATTTTTTTGATCATCGTTCTTCATGATTTTTCACCAATTATGATACTTGAGTCATTTGAAGTTTTGCAGAAGACGCCTTTACTTTGCACGTTACCGTTTCGGTTTTCTGCAAAGTAGAAGTCTAAATCGCTTCCAAACGCTTTTACTGAAAAGATAGTCCAGAATGTATTGCGACCTTTCAGCGTAATAGATTCGATTTTATTTTGTCTTCCATCATTTTTCATATATGACTCTTATAATTCATATAAATTTAATATTTACATTTATTTATAATATTTTATTCAACCGTAATTGTTCCAGCGTTTGTGATGGTACCTGAGTTAGTTAAATCGCCGCCAGAGACTGTTAACTCGCGTGTTGCGCTGACGTTTATCTCACCAGTATTGTTAATAGATGTTGCCGTGAAGTTGGCATCGTTAACATTAAGTTTGCCATCATAAGTTACGTCGTCAGTAATCGTCAGGTTAGTAATTTGACGGTTTGCACCACCCATAGCTACTGTGTGCCTAACTTCCGCATCGTCTGTTGCAGTTGGGATATCATCAGATGTATAACCCCATGTTGCGATCGCATTCCAGTTACCACTAGCAATTGTGTAGTAACCAAGTGGCACTATTGCAAATTGAGTAATACCGGAAAGACCTTGATTTACATTCGATAAAGCAATTGTATTGGCTAAACCATCTACGCGAGTATATGAACCGCCGTTAGAACTAAGCTTCGATAAGGACGTGCCATTGTATTTGCTGATACCTAATTTAGACTCGGTAATAGTTCCTACTCTTTCACCATCAAGGTAATAGAGTTGCAATGCCGCGTTATTTGCGCTCAAATCTGCCGTAGAAGAGACTCCGTAGTAACGATTAATGTAATTCGCACCTACGCCAGATGGTGCAACGCCTGGTCGCATATCGAGCGTAACATCTGCTTCTTCATTAGAAGCAAATTGCATAGTAACTTCAGCGCGGTTAAATGCATAGGCAGTTCCTGAAGCAAGAGTATGTGTACGAGCAACAGCGCCGACAACTTCACGTGTTCCAGTAACAGTTCCTGCACTTGCAAATGTAAGCGTTCCGCTGTTTGTTAGCATATCAAGATTTTGATCTAAGACAAGATTACCCGCCATGGAGAATGAACCTGCACCAGTTTTATCGGCAGTGCCACCAAGAGTAAGATTACCAAATGTAACGGCTGGGATTGTTTGTGCACCGCCATCAAATGTAACTGATGAACCTGAGGCAAAGTTAAGTCCTGTTGCATTGACAGAACCGGCAAATTCAGCCGCGCCTGTTGAAGTCAGGTCAATTGTTCCGCCAGTGTTAATAACATTAGCTTGGAAATCAAGCAAGTTGCCAGCATTAGATGAGGCAATAGAGCCACCATTTTTTGTAACAACGCCGGCAAATGTAATATCTCCAGAACCGGAAGTAATTGTTCCGGCGGTTTGCCCTAACGTGCTATTAAATGCTACGGCGCCTGTGCCGCCATTAATGTTACCTGCGCTTGTAACTGCGCCGCCAAATGTTATTCCACCGCCTGCGCCCGTAATTGTTCCGGCATTATGCGTTAGTGTATTGCTGAATGTTACGGCTCCCGCACCACCGGTTATATTCCCAGCATTTGTAGCGGCATTTGTAAATGTGATTCCACCGGAACCGCCTGTGATTGTACCAGCATTACCATTCAGCGCTGTTATTGTTAATAGACCGTTTGCACCAGAGTTGGCAATCGTATTACCGGCTGTTATTGCAGTAATTGCGGCGATAGATTTAGCGCCAGTTCCAGAAAGTGAGAGAGTATTTCCGCCTGTTACATCCGCAATTGTGCCAAAAGCAGGTGTTGCATAAGAAATTGTTAAGTTCCTATCAACAGTTAAATCACCGCCTGCATGTGAAAACGCGCCCGCTACGCTCGCATCGGCGCTTAAATTCTTTGAGGCATTTCCTGTTAGTGTTAAAGCTCCGGCATATGCTAATCCTAAAACAGTTTGACTTCCGGAATTTCTATTATATACAACTGAACTACCTTCATCACTAACATCTAAAGAACCAGATGTAAGTGTTGATGTTCCGCTTAATGTTAAGGTATTTGCTTGCACATCGAGATTTAATGCACCTGTAATATTGACAGTTAAAGCATCTGTAACGGTTACATTTACATCCATTTGCTTAGCAACTGAACCTAAAGCATTAAGGGTCGCAAATTGAATTGTATTCGCGCCAGAAACGCCAAGCTGTTGAAGGGTTGTTGAACCGTTGAGATTCACTATTCCACCGATTGCAACACTACTACCTGCGCCTGAGGTGTTAATGTTACCTCTAACGTTTATGGTTCCGGTATTTGTAACTGCGTTATTATTTAAAACCAAATTTTGTCCCATCGCCAAGGCGGCTATGAGAGAAATTGTGAGTAGGGTTGTGAACACCCTTCCCAGCGTTTTTGAAAAATAGTACTTCAATGTATTGCTCCTTTTTATAAAAAAGTATTTGTTTATATATAACTCACCATACAAGGTTTTTTCGCCTTTGGAATATTTCAACATATTTTCCATGGTGTAACTCCTTAAAAAATATTTACTTTTATTTCTCCAGTTTATCTTGCTCAAAGGTCAACCGGAATCCTTAGAACTTTTACCTCAAGGATGAAAGGCATACTTTATCGGGAGTATAACTCCCTCTAAGCGTTCGGTTTCCCAACCAAATTAAGGTCCTTCGCTTAATTGAATTTTCATTTTCTTCTCCTTTCTATTAGTTATCAGTTTTCAGTATTCAGTTATCAGTATGTTTTTTTCCGTTCAATTTGAATCTTTTCAATAATTAATACTTAATCCTTTTTTACTTCATACTTATTACTTACTACTTACTACTTTTTACTTATTACTTA
>JBBIII010000006.1:44589-60863 GCA_037446575.1 Ignavibacteriales bacterium | reverse complement strand
ATTGGATTAATAATCTGTGACTTGCATGAATCTACCACCGTTCTATTTCTTTTTCAAGGAACTTGATTCAAAAACTTTTGTCTATGGCATAGACACCTACTGGATTATTTACATAATCGCTTCGATTTTTTTCTCTCCCATTTTGTCATAAATCTCTGCCAGTAGGAAATATTATTGTCGGCAATATTGGCAAACAACCTGACATATTGCCCACTATCAAATACTATTCCCCTTAAAATCACTCAAAATCGCCAATTTTTCATCTGGCATACTGCTTGGTGGTTATACAATCAGAATAATTAATTAGACATTTAAATAAGGAGATACAAAGATGTTAGTAAGATTTGATTCACCAAGAACATACAATAATTTAATCGAAAACTTATTTACCTCGGATTTTTTACCAAATAGTTGTGAAGCTCCGGCGATGGACATCATCGAAAAAAAGAACGAAGTAGTCGTTACTGCTGAACTTCCGGGAGTTAAAAAGGAAGATGTAAAAGTAACTTACGAGAATAATATTCTAACAATCAACAGTGAGCAAAAACCGGTCGAGCAATCTGAGGATGAGCAAGTTCTCTTAAAAGAAATTCGAACCAAGAATTTCAATCGTTCAGTAAAATTCGGCTACTCAATTGATACAAGCAAAATGACAGCCGAAATGAACAACGGAATTTTAACAATCACATTGCCTAAAACTGAAGAAGTAAAGGCAAAAGAAATAACAATCAACTAATTAACCATTAACCTATAACAATATAAATTGGAGGGTAAAATTATGGCACTCGTAAGATGGAACTCCGCTCGCGATTTAGCGACTTGGCCCTCTGACCTATTTGGAATTCAGAGGGAAATGAACAGAATGTTTAACGATTTCTTCCGTGGGGGACAGGATGAAGAGACTTCACTTGCACAATGGACTCCAGCGGTTGACATCGCGGAACATGATGACCAATATTCAGTAAAAGTAGAATTGCCGGGTGTGAACAAGGAAGATGTGAAAATTACATTTGAGTCCAACATCTTGACGATTCGTGGAGAAAAGAAACAAGAGAAGGAAACAAAGAAAGAGAACTATCACCGCTTAGAGCGGAACTATGGTTCGTTCCAGCGTTCCTTCACACTTCCTGCAACTGTAAAGAGTGATAAGATTGACGCCATCTATAAAGATGGAATTCTTTCGATCTCAATACCAAAAGCTGAGGAAGCAAAACCGAAACAAATTGAAGTAAAAGTCAAATAACCGATGGATGACGGAAA
The DNA here is from genome assembly GCA_037446575.1 of Ignavibacteriales bacterium. Classification (GTDB taxonomy): domain Bacteria; phylum Bacteroidota; class Ignavibacteria; order UBA10030; family UBA10030; genus JBBIII01. Next base: position 59,603 of record JBBIII010000006.1, on the reverse strand, counting down.
TCATCCATTGATCGATCAACGTGCCAATCAGGGTCGGGTTTGGTGTGGAACAAACCTGACCCGTTGGCGCATAAATCCACAAAGCAGCATTTTATGTTGCAAGAAAAGGAGTTAATTAAATGTCAAAAAATACAGGAAAAATAATAGGAATAGATTTAGGAACAACCAACTCGGTTGTTGCAGTAATGGAAGGCAACGACCCGGTTGTAATTGCAAATGCAGAAGGTGCACGCACAACCCCGTCTGTTGTCGGATTTCCGAAATCAGGTGAACGGCTTGTAGGCGCGGCGGCTAAACGGCAAGCAGTTACAAATTCGCAGAACACTGTTTTTTCAATCAAACGCTTTATGGGGCGTTTTTATAATGAAGTCAATGAAGAGATGACGCTTGTTCCATATAAAGTCGCTCGTGGTGATAACAATACAGCGCGAGTTCAGATTGGAGATCGTATATATTCACCGCCGGAAATATCTGCAATGATTCTTCAAAAAATGAAACAGACTGCCGAAGATTATCTTGGAACAAAAATTACAGATGCGGTTATTACCGTTCCGGCGTATTTCAATGATGCCCAACGCCAAGCGACAAAAGAAGCGGGTGAGATAGCCGGACTGAATGTTCGCAGGATTATAAATGAACCTACAGCCGCGGCGCTTGCTTATGGATTGGATAAGAAACATAAAGATTCTAAAGTGGCGGTTTTCGATCTCGGTGGCGGAACTTTTGATATTTCTGTACTCGAGTTGGGTGAAGGCGTATTTGAAGTTAAATCCACAAATGGTGATACACATCTTGGCGGTGATAATTTCGATATGCGCGTTCTCGAATATATTGCTGATGAGTTTAAGAAGTCCGATGGAATAGATTTGCGTAAAGATCCAATGGCTTTACAAAGATTGCGTGAAGCCGCTGAAAAAGCAAAAATTGAGCTTTCTCAATTGATGCAAACTGAAATTAATCTGCCGTTCATTACTGCAACAGCAGATGGACCTAAACATCTTAATATGAATCTTACACGAGCAAAATTAGAACAGCTTGTAGAAGACTTAATCCAACGTTGTATTCCGCCTGTTGAAAAAGCGTTAAAAGACGCAAATTTGAATCCGCGCGAAATTAATGAAGTTATACTTGTCGGTGGAATGACGCGAATGCCACGCGTTCAGCAATTGGTTAAAGATATTTTCGGAAAAGAAGGACACAAAGGAGTCAACCCTGATGAAGTCGTGGCAGTTGGCGCGGCTATTCAAGGCGGCGTTCTTGCCGGAGATGTTACCGATGTACTATTGTTAGATGTTACTCCACTATCGCTTGGAATTGAAACCTTAGGCGGTGTTTTGACTACAATGATAACGGCAAATACGACAATTCCAACAAAAAAGAGCGAGATATTCTCAACAGCATCGGATAGCCAGCCGTCCGTTGAAATTCATATATTACAGGGCGAACGTCCAATGGCTGTGGATAATAGAACGCTCGGACGCTTCCATTTAGATGGAATTCCACCAGCCCCGCGCGGCGTTCCACAAATCGAGGTTACATTCGATATTGATGCAAATGGAATGCTTCATGTGTCTGCAAAAGATAAAGCAACGAACAAAGAACAATCTATTCGTATTACGTCTTCAAGTGGATTAAGCAAGGAAGAAGTTGAAAAGATGAAAGCTGATGCACAAGCTCATGCTTCTGAAGATAAAAAACGCAAGGAGGAAATTGAGACGAAAAATCAAGCGGATAATCTCGTTTTCCATACTCGCAAGCAATTAAAAGATCTTGGCGATAAGATGGATGCTGATACAAAATCTAAAGTGGAATCGGCCGCTAATGCGCTTGAGGAAGCTATCAAAGGAAATAATTCGGTTGAAATTAAAGCTAAGACAGAAGCGCTTAACAATGCTTGGAATGAAGCTTCTACAAAAATGTACGAATCAGCAAAATCACAGCAACCGCCTCCAGGCGCTGGTGGAGCCGGACCAAATCCATTTGCAGGTGGACAACCGGGATCAGATGCCGGGCAACAACAACAAAGCGGAGATGGCGGTAAAAAAGTAGAAAACGCCGACTTTGAAGTCGTGGATGATAAGTAAGTATTTGAGTATATGAGTATTAAGTAGTTGTGTGCGAAATTGAGGTGTCGGGATTCCTTTCCCGACACCATCATCCAATTGACATTGGTTTAGCTTTTAGGTAAGATTGTAAAAAGAAGGAAAATAATGATGGTAAAGCTTGTATCAGTTAAAGCGCTTCCTGGTTATAAACTTTTTTTGAAATATGAAGATGGTATTTCGGGTGAGCTTGATTTATCTAAACATGTGGGTAAAGGAGTTTTTTTATCCCTGAAAGATCCAAATAGATTTTGCAAGGTTTATATTGGGGAAGCAAATCAAATATCTTGGTCTGACGAGGTCGATATCTGTGCAGATTCTGCGTACTTAACAATTACTGAAAAAAGTCCAGCAGAAATCTATCCAGCGCTTAGAAAGGGAAAATCTGTTGCCTGAGATAAGCCGATTCTTTGGTATAGTTATCAGAATGTTTTATGCAGATCATCAGCCTGCGCATTTCCATGCGTATTATGGAAATCATCAAGCAAAAGTGAGTATTGAATCTTTAACAATCATTGATGGTGAACTTCCGTCAAGAGCATTTGGTTTAGTAATCGAATGGGCTTCAATTCATCGTAATGAGCTAATTGAATGCTGGCAGAAAGCAGAGCGATTAGAACCTTTAGGTAGAATTTCACCTTTAGAGTGAATAAAAAGTCGGATCTCATTTAAAGGCGGGGCAATACCTCGCCTTTTGTGTCTGAATAATAAAGAAATTGTTATGGCTGCTAGTACGTTAATGGTTTTAATTATTGTTGGAATTATTTTAGCACTGCTTGCTGGGATTGTCTATGCAATAACAAGTAAATCTGGAACTAAACATTCCGGCAGTTATGCTTCGATGGTGGCTTTTCATGATATGCAGCCCAAAGATAAACAAATCGCTATTGAAATTGTTATGGAACAAAAAGAAGAAAAGAAATTAAAAGAACAAGAAAGTGGAGAAGGAAAAAAGGATAGTAATGAACCATGAAGTTCAAATTATTTTAAACTGAAGATTATATATATTAATAGATGAACACGAACTCGCTCTAAAGGAAGCTTGATTTTGTTATAAAACTATAAGAATAAATGACCCCATCCCTACCTTCCCCTATGAGGGGAAGGAGGTAAAATGTAAATATCCTTCTTGATAATATTATGGGAAAATATATTTTAAAATATCCTCATCGTAATATTAAGACCGCACGAATGCTAAGAAAAAATATGACCAATACCGAAAAGCTACTTTGGTCAAAAATTAGAAATAATCAACTTGGAGTAAAATTTAGAAGACAAGTTCCATTTGGTAAATATATAGCAGATTTTATATCTCTTGAAGCTCGAATCGTAGTTGAAGTAGATGGTTGTCAGCATTATGATGAGAATGTAATTAACGAGGATAAATTGAGAGATAAATATTTTGAAAAAGAAGGATTTATCGTTCTAAGATTTAATAATTCAGAGATCACCGAAAATATCGATGGTGTCATAGAGGGCATTTGGGAAAAATTACATCATACAAAAGATTTTTGAATCCATAGAATTAAGCGTGTAAATTATAATAAATAAAAACCAAAAAACTCCCTCTCCTTTTAGGAGAGGGTAGGGGTGAGGTCATAAAAACCCCCTAATAAAAGACGGTCATTCCTTATTTCTCATTTGAGGAATGATTGTAGTAATTTTTCAAAAAAGTAAAAAATAGAAACACTATGAACTTCAACAAATTTACAATTAAGTCGCAGGAAGCTGTGCAGAATGCACAGGAGATCGCATCGAGTTACAGCAATCAATCAATAGAACCGGAACATTTGCTTGCCGCTATGATTCAAGATTCCGATGGAATTGTTGTGCCTATTCTTCAGAAAGTTGGCGCTAATGTCAATTATCTGAAAATTAAAATCAACGAAGCGGTTGAGAAATTGCCAAAAGTTCAGGGCGCCGGTCTTGGTAATCAACATTTGTCGCCTGTGCTCGGTCAAGTCTTTGAACTCGCACAACAAGAAGCACAACAATTAAAAGATGAATATATCAGCACGGAACATTTACTTCTCGGATCGTTAGGCGCAAAATCATCTGCATCAAAATTATTGACAGATCAAGGTGTAACTAAAGATGCAATTTTCAAAGCTCTTAAAGATGTGCGTGGTTCACAGCGTGTAACAGATCAGTCACCGGAAGATAAGTATCAATCGTTAGAAAAATTCGGGCGTGATTTGAATGAAATGGCGCGTAAAGGAAAACTTGATCCTGTAATCGGACGTGAGGATGAAATACGCCGCGTTTTGCAAGTGCTTTCTCGTCGTACGAAAAATAATCCTGTACTCATTGGCGATCCGGGAGTCGGAAAAACCGCAATTGCCGAAGGGATTGCACATCGCATTATTCAAGGAGATGTTCCGGAAAGTTTGAAAACAAAGCGAATCGTTGCGCTCGATATGGGAGCGTTAGTTGCAGGAACAAGTTTCCGTGGACAGTTTGAAGAACGTCTGAAAGCTGTCTTAAAAGAGGTTACAGATTCAAATGGTGAAATCATTTTATTTATTGATGAACTTCATACGCTTGTAGGCGCTGGCTCTGCTCAAGGTTCTGTTGATGCGGCAAATATGCTTAAACCGGCTTTAGCTCGCGGTGATTTACGAGCTATTGGCGCAACCACAATTGATGAATATAGAAAATACGTTGAAAAAGATCCGGCGCTCGAACGCCGCTTTCAACCAATATTAATTGATGAGCCATCGGTTGAAGATACAATCTCGATTTTACGCGGATTAAAAGAGAAATACGAAGTGCATCATGGTGTGCGTATCACCGATGGAGCAATTGTAGCGGCGGCGCAATTAAGCCACCGTTATATTTCCGATAGATTCCTTCCCGATAAAGCGATTGATTTGGTTGATGAAGCCGCGGCAAAGTTAAGAATAGAAATTGATTCGATGCCGGAAGAATTAGATAGCGTTGAACGCCGAATCAAACAACTTGAAATCGAGCGTGAGGCGGTCAAACGAGAACGGGAATCTGTCCCTTTGGCAAAAGATGATGCTTCTAAATCACGCCCAACAGAAATTGAGCGTGAACTTGCTGAACTTAATGAAGCCCGCTCTGAATTAAAAGCTCACTGGCAATTAGAAAAAGAGCTGATTCAGTCAATACGAAAAATGAAAGAAGACATTGAGAATGCAAAGAAGGAAGCGGAACAGCAAGAGAGGCAGGGAAATCTTGGTCGTGTTGCGGAGTTGCGTTATGGTGTCATCGGCGGATTGGAAAAGCAGTTGAAAACTGCATCTGTAAAATTGGCTGATGTTCAGAAAAATCAGAAAATGTTGAAGGAAGAAGTTGACGCTGAAGATATTGCTGAAATTGTCGCTAAGTGGACAGGCGTTCCTGTTCAGAGAATGTTAGAGAGCGAAAGAACTAAACTTTTGCATTTAGAGGATAGAATTCATGAACGCTTAATAAATCAGGAAGATGCAGTAAAAGCTGTTGCCGATGCAATCCGCCGTAGTCGTGCCGGATTGCAGGATGAGCGCAGACCAATCGGTTCTTTTATTTTCCTTGGAAGCACAGGTGTTGGAAAAACTGAGCTTGCCAAAGCTCTTGCCGAATTTCTTTTCAACGATGAAAATGCTGTAGTGCGTATAGATATGAGCGAGTATATGGAGAAATTTTCTGTGTCAAGACTCATTGGCGCACCCCCCGGCTATGTCGGTTATGAGGAGGGCGGTCAGTTGACTGAAGCTGTTCGCCGGAAACCTTATTCTGTTGTTTTGTTAGATGAAATTGAAAAAGCTCATCCGGAAGTTTTTAACGTTCTATTACAACTATTAGATGAAGGAAGATTGACAGATAGCAAAGGGCGAACGGTTAATTTTAAGAATACAATTATAATTATGACATCTAATCTTGGTTCGCATTTGATTCAAGAGCAAATGGAAAATATAACAGAGGATAATAGAGATGATTTAGTGGGTGATTTGCGTGTTCAATTGTTTGAAATGTTAAAGCAAACTATTAGACCCGAATTCTTGAATAGAATAGATGAAATTATATTTTTTAAACCACTAACAATGTTAGAATTGGCAAAAATTGTTGAGTTGCAATTGCATCAAGTACAGAAATTAGTTGCATCTAAAAATATCACATTAGATTTTACGCCAGAAGCTAAAGCTCGGCTCGCAACAATTGGTTATGATCCGAGTTTTGGAGCGCGTCCGCTTAAAAGAGTTATCCAAAAATATGTCATCAACACATTGTCTGAAAAACTTCTTTCTGGTACAATTATCGAAGGTGATACAGTAGTCGTTGGGACTGATAATCGTGGAATGATTGAGTTCGTTACGAAAATAAAGCCAGAAGTCGTATAATTACAAAAAATTAATACGACTTTTGCTCAGAAAAACCACTATCTTTCGTAGCATTATCTCACAAATTGTTCAATACAAATAAAGGAATTTAACATGAGGAAGATATTATCACTAATCGTATTATCATTATTTATAACAGGAATAATTTTCGCACAGGGTCAAGCTCCTAAACCAGAAAAAGCTAAGGAGCCCCAAAAGACTAAAGTTGAGAAAACAACTGCTTCTAAATCAGCGACATCAAAACAGGCGACAAAGAAAACGAAGGAAGTAAAGACTCCTGAAGCTTCAAAAGAGACTAAAAAAGTCGAAGCTCCACAACAACCTGCACAACCGGCGGCGCCTGCCCCGCAAACTGAGCCCAAAGTTGAAGAAAAAAGTAATTTAGATAAAGCTAAAGAAGTTGTTAAAGAAAAAGCAGAAGAAGCAAAGCCGGTGGTTAAGGATAAAGTAAAAGAAAAGGGAGAAGAAGCTAAGAAGAAAATTAAATTTTAAACGAATAATATAAATCAACAATCGAATCCTTCCTTGCCTTACACCGGAATAGAAGGATTCTCTTTTTAATTAAGCATGCAAATATCTTCACTTGTCGGACATACGCAGGAAATGCTTTCGATTTTATTTAGATCAAACCGTCCAGTTGATACTCTGATTGATCAATTCTTCAGGTCTCATAAATACCTTGGATCTAATGACAGGAAATTTATTGCAGGTACAACATACGGAGTTTTGCGTCATCTCCGTAAATGCCGGCACATTCTCGATTCGGTTATACCTGAACACCAGAAAATTCTTTTAGATGATGACCGAATTTATCTTACGATCCTAATTTATTTCTCATTAGAAGGAAAGTTCGAGGAAATAAAACCGACGTGGATATTGATGAATTTAAAAGATGAGCAGTTAAAAGAAAAATTATCTTCAATAGTAACGTTGTTAGGTAAAGTGCCAGAATTTAACGCAACATCAATTATAGAAAAAATCGGGATAGAATACTCTTACCCAGACTGGATGGTGAAAAGGTTCATAGAAGAATACGGTGAGGAGGAAACACTCAAACTATGCTCAAGTATGAATGAACAAGCCCGATTAAATATTCGCGTCAATACACTGAAGACAACAGTTGAGGAATGTAAAGTCGCATTGGAAGATGAGGGAATAAAGACCACTCCAACTCAATTATCACCTTTCGGCTTGAATATAGAAAGAAGAATGAATGTATTTGTGTTGGAGACATTCAAAAAGGGATGGTTTGAAGTTCAAGATGAAGGAAGCCAACTGTTGCCAATTTTAATTGATCCAAAACCGAACGAAAAATTGTTAGATGTCTGTGCCGGCGCTGGTGGAAAAACCTTAGAATTTTCAGCTTTGATGAAGAACAAAGGTGAAATATTTGCAACAGACATAAACAGCTTTCGGTTGAAAGAGCTTAAGAGGCGTGTAAAAAGAGCTGGTGCTCAGAATATCCGAATAATTGAAATTAAAACAATCGAAGATTTAGGTGAAAAGTATTCTGAGTTTTTTGACATCGTTTTTGTCGATGCACCTTGTAGTGGTCTGGGAACTATAAGGAGAAATCCAGGAATGAAATGGCTCGTTACCGAACAAACAGTGAACGAAATTTCCGCAAAACAGTCGGCAATTCTTGAATCTTCTTCAAAATTAGTAAAGAACGGTGGAAAGCTTATCTACGCAACCTGTACTTTATTAAAACAAGAGAATTCAGAGGTTGTGAAAAATTTCTTAAATAATAATCCGCATTTTAATCTTACATCATTTAATAAATCGGGCTCAATAAAAAATATCATTGTTAATAACAATGAATCGTTTATTCAGCTTCTGCCGCATATTCACGGAACTGATGCATTCTTTTGCGTTGTGTTAAAGAAGCAATCAGCGAATTGATTCTCCAGACAAGATTTAATATTTTAGTATTGTTTGATTAAATTTTAGCCGTATAATTGAAAGGAGTTAATATGAAGTTTTATTGGTTCTTACCTATCGTTACTGTTTTATTTATCGGATGTTCAAAACCAAGCGCCGAGGAAATGTTTAACAAAGGCGTAGATTCGCAAAGAGCAAGCATGTTTAACGATGCTATTGAAGCTTACAATCAGCTTATCTCAACTTATCCGGATAGCGCAAGAACACCCGAAGCGTTATACGCAATTGCTACAATTTATCAAAATCATACGCAGTCATATAGTCAAGCAATCCAAACTTTTAGCCAATTTGTGGAAAAGTATCCAGATCATCCTCTAGCGCCAAGCGCGTCTTTCTTAATTGGATTTATTTACAACAATGATTTAAAGAATATAGATTCCGCTCGAATTGCTTATGAGCAATTCCTTAAATCATATCCCAACAGCCAGCTTGTTATGTCAGCTCAGTTTGAGCTGGAAACTCTTGGAAAAGATGCCGGCGAAATTCTTAAAGAACGAGCAAAGTTAGCAGAAGCTGAAAATAAATCTGCAAAAAAAGGGAAGAAAAAATAGTGTAGGAATTGAGTCATTAAGTCTTTGAGTCAGTAAGTTTTTGGGTAGATGAGATATAAAAATATAAAATATAGAAGTTAAATGGTAAAAACTAACCAGTTATGAAAATCGGCAGACCAATTATCGACGACTTAAAACTAATATGAATGAATCGTTAAGATATCTTCAACCGTCTGTCGTTGCGCAACTTGCGAATATGGAATTGCGCGCACGTCTGGTTGTGGAAGGATTTATAACAGGACTACATCGAAGTCCATATCATGGCTTTAGCGTTGAATTCACGGAACATCGTCAGTATATGCCTGGGGATGAGATTAAACATATAGATTGGAAAGCTTACGGTAAAACAGATCGGTTTTACATTAAGCAATTTGAAGAAGAGACAAATCTTAAATCTTATCTTATTTTAGATACAAGTCGTTCAATGGATTATGCATCTCAAGGCAATTTAAAAAAATTTGAATATGCCTCATACATTGCCGCAGCGTTATCGTATATGATGATAGAACAAAGGGATGCGGTTGGTTTAACTTTGTATGACGAAAAAGTTCGTATCACATTGCCTCCTCGCGCAACGCGCTTTTATCTAAAACAATTGCTTAAAGAACTTGAATCAGCTAAACCCGAAAATAAAACCAGCACAGCCGCTTCGCTTCATTTAGTCGCGGAGCAAATTAAAAGACGCGGCTTGGTAATAATATTAAGCGATTTGTTTGACAACCCAGAATCCGTAATGACTGCGCTTAAGCATTTTAGACACAAAGGGAATGAAGTGATTGTTATGCAAATATTAGATCCTTTAGAACGTTCATTTGCATTTGGAGGCGATGCGATCTTCAAAGACTTAGAGACTTCAGAAGAATTAATGACCCAGCCATGGCATATTCAAAAAGCGTATCAGCTTTCAATGCGCGAATTTTTGAATTTCTACAAAAGCCGATGCTTAGACAATAATATTGACTACGTTTTATTGGATACAAGCGTCCCATTCGATAAAGCGTTGTTTGAATATTTGAATAAAAGAAAACGATTGAATTGAAAATAGTTGTCAGCATTCAGTTTTAGTCGTCAGCAAAAAGTATTTAGGTGAGGGAAGTAATAAATTCGATGTTTAAAAATCGGAACTTGTAATTGGAAAGCGATAAAATAATAATTCGCGGCGCTCGCGTTCACAATCTAAAGAATATAGATGTAGATATACCGCGCGATTCATTAACGGTGATAACAGGACTTTCTGGCTCTGGTAAATCGAGTCTTGCATTCGATACTATTTATGCAGAGGGGCAGAGACGTTATGTAGAAAGTCTATCGGCTTACGCCCGTCAATTTCTTGATGTAATGGAACGCCCGGATGTCGATTTAATTGAAGGTCTAAGCCCGTCAATTTCAATTGAACAAAAAACTATCAGCGCAAATCCTCGCTCAACTGTCGGAACTGTAACTGAAATTTATGATTACCTTCGTTTGTTATTTGCGCGGATTGGAACGCAATTTTGCTATAAATGCGGAAACAGTGTTCAAAGACAATCTGTTGATCAAATTATTAATTCAATTCTTGGTTATCCGATTAACACAAAGTTACAGATACTTGCTCCTATTGTTAAAGGGAGAAAAGGGCATTATAGAGAATTGTTTGAGAATATTCTAAAGGATGGATTTTTAAGAGTTCGTGTGAACGGAGAAATAAGGATAATTGAAAAAGGCATGAAGCTTGACCGGTATAAAATCCATACGATTGAAATTGTTGTTGACCGGTTAGTTGTGAAAAACGGATTACGATCTCGAATTGCGGATTCTGTGGAATTGGCGTTGAGATATGGCGATGGTATTTTAATAGTTAACGATGGAATTAAAGATCAGCTTTTTAGTCAAATGTCGGCTTGTTACGAATGCGGCATTAGTTACGAAGAACCGGCGCCGAATTCGTTTTCATTTAATACGCCCGCCGGCTATTGCCCAAAATGCGAAGGAATTGGTGAATTACGGTCGTTCGATATGCGCTTAATTATTCCGGATGAAAATCTTTCGATAAATCAAGAAGGTTTAGCGCCTTTGGGAAAACCACGCTCGACATGGATGTTTAGCCAAATACGAGCAGTGGCAAAAAAAAATAATTTTGATTTTGACACACCGTTAAAAAATGTTTCTAAAGAAGGGCGCAATGTTCTTTTATATGGGTCGCAAGGAGAAAAGTTAGAAATTGAATATCACCACGGAAACGGACGTGTGCATATTTACAAGCACAGATACGAAGGACTGCTTAAAATGCTCGATCGGTGGTATAACGACACGTCTTCAAATAATGTACGGGAATGGGTCGAATCTTTTATGACTGCACAGCCATGCGATTTATGCAATGGCGGACGACTAAAAAAGGAAAGTATGGCAATTCGATTGGAAGATGCGTTGACAGGCGCTCAATCCAATATTTTAGATATTGTTAAAATGCCAATTGATAAGTGCAAAGAATATTTTGAAAAATTAAACTTGACAGATCGCCAAAACGAAATTGCAAGTCAGATATTAAAGGAAATAAAACAGCGTTTAACTTTTTTACTGAATGTCGGACTGAACTATCTTACGCTCGATCGTCCGGCGCGCACACTTTCCGGCGGGGAAGGTCAGCGCATACGCCTTGCCACTCAAATTGGAACTCAGCTTGTTGGAGCCCTCTATATTCTCGATGAGCCAAGTATTGGATTACATCAGCGCGATAATATAAAATTAATTGATTCTTTGAAATCATTGCGAGATTTGGGTAATACAGTAATTGTAGTTGAACATGATAAAGAGATGATAGAAAACGCAGATTACATAGTTGATCTTGGTCCAAAAGCTGGAGAGCATGGAGGAGAAGTTGTTGTTACTGGAACTCCCGCTCAATTAAAAAGTCAAATGAAGAGAAGAAAGAATCAAAAGCAAAATTATCAATTGCCAAACACTAACCATAATTCATTGACTGCTTTATATCTTAGAGGCGAGAGAAATATAGAAATACCCAAAAACCGACGCAATAATAATAATTTCCTAATTATTAAAGGAGCAAGCGGCAACAATCTACAAGATATCACAGTTAAAATACCGCTCGGCGTTTTTACCTGCATTACAGGCGTAAGTGGTTCGGGAAAATCGACATTGGTTAATGAAACGTTATTTCCAATTCTTTCGCGCAAATTTTATAAATCTAAATTAGCGCCGCTCCCTTATAAATCAATTGATGGAATTCAGAATATTGATAAAGTGATAGATGTTGATCAATCGCCGATCGGAAGAACGCCTCGTTCTAATCCGGCTACATACACCGGTTTATTTACATTAATTAGAGATTTGTTCACACAATTGCCAGAATCACAAATTCGTGGATACAAAGCAGGGCGCTATAGTTTCAATGTGAAAGGAGGTAGATGCGATAACTGCGAAGGAGACGGCGTGCGAAAGATAGAAATGAATTTTTTACCAGACGTTTATGTGTTTTGCGATGTTTGCAACGGCAAACGTTACAATAGAGAAACGCTTGAAGTTCATTACAAAGGAAAATCAATCGCCGATGTTCTCAACATGACGGTAGATGAAGCTATGGAATTGTTCAGCGAGTTACCTCGAATTATGCGGCATTTGCAAACTTTGCATGATGTTGGACTTGGTTATATTCGGCTTGGACAACAAGCAACGACGCTTTCTGGTGGAGAAGCTCAGCGTGTTAAATTATCTACGGAGCTTTCAAAAATTGGAACAGGGAAAACACTTTATATTTTAGATGAACCGACTACCGGATTACATTTTGAAGATATTAAGATGTTGTTAAGCGTAATTAATCGACTTGTTGACAAGGGAAATTCTGTAATAGTTATCGAACATAATCTCGATGTAATTAAAACTTCAGATTGGGTAATTGACTTGGGACCCGAAGGCGGTGATAATGGAGGCAAAATTGTAGCTGAGGGAACGCCTGAAGAAATTGCTAATTGCAAATTATCATATACAGGCAAGCACTTAAAACAAGTCTTGAATAAAAAGTTAAATTAATATTTAAGTTGTTTTTATTTAAGCAAGACAAAATTATCATTTAGATACCCACAAGTTACCCTTTATAAAAAACCGCCACTTCTTTTCTTTACCGTTGCGAATGCCTATTCTAGGCGAACTGCTATACTGGATTTTACAATTATCGGAGTTTAGATCAACTATAAAAATTTTGTTTCCGAGTAAATCTATTCCGTTTTCTTTTCGCGCTATACCGAATGCTTGACAAAACTTTGCAGGTCCATTTGTCAAATTAATAAGTTTGTGGAGATTTATCGATTTTACATTTGGGAAACGGTTCTTAGCCATTTCTTCGATCCCTGATATTGGTTCGATAGATCGAATAAGCGCCGCCTCTCCTTTCCCTTTTTTTCCTGTTACAACATTTGCGCAAAAGTGCATTCCATAAGTAAAATAAACGTACAAATATCCGCCCTCCCAAAACATAACATCGTTTCGTTCTGTTCTTCCGTTATATGAATGCGATGCTGGATCGTTCCTTAAGTAAGCTTCGGTTTCGACAATTTTACCGATTAGAATATTTTTTCCTAAACGGCGCACAAAATATTTTCCAAGCAGTTTTTTTGCCACTTGAATTGTAGAATCAAGGTAAAAAGAGCGGGGCAGGGGATGAAGTGCAAAATGGCTATTCATTAATGAATATAATTATCGATTTATATCAATGTTGTATAGCAGTAAAAAAATTATTGTTGTTCATTCAGTTCTTCATCTTCTTTCATTAAGCCATAGCGTTTCATTTTAGTATAGAGATGACTGCGTTGTATATCCATAGCTTCAGCGGCTTTTGTTATATTCCATCTATGTATTTCTAATTGTCTTTTTATAAATTCTGCTTCAGCCCTATCCTTAAATTCCTGAAATGTGCCGCTGAAATCAATAGAATCTCTACTTAGTTTTACTACAGCATTTCCTAAAGGTTCTAATATTGAAGGTTCTATTTTATTCCCTCTTGATAGAATAACGAGCCGTTCAACCGCATTGCGCAACTCTCTAACATTCCCTTGCCAATCTTTTTGAATGAAAGCATTAAGCGTTTCATCGGAGATTTCTTTTCGAGGCATTCCGTTTCTTTTACACACATCTGTTAAGAAATCTTGAACAAGTAATGGAATGTCCTCCCTGTGTTCACGTAATGCGGGTGCATGGATTGAGATTACATTTAGGCGATGAAATAAATCATTTCTAAAGCTCCCTTTATTTATTTCATCTGTCAAATTTTTATTCGTTGCGGCAATAACACGCACATCAACAGGAATCAGTTTATTGCCGCCGACGCGTTCGATCTTTGCTTCCTCTAATGCGCGAAGCACCTTTGCTTGCGCTTGCAGACTCATATCGCCGACTTCATCTAAAAAAAGGGTTCCGCCATCTGCTTGCTCAAACTTGCCAATTCGCTGAGCGCTTGCTCCAGTAAACGAACCTTTTTCATGTCCGAATAACTCCGATTCAATAAGTTCAGAAGGAATAGCGGCGCAATTTACTTCAATAAAAGGTTTAGCGGCGCGGTTGCTTTTAGCATGAATTGTTCGCGCAATTAATTCTTTACCGGTTCCATTTTCACCAGTAATCAGAATGCGCGCATTTGTAGGTGCAACACGATTAATGATGTCGTGTATCTCCTTTATTTTTTTGCTTTCGCCTAAAATTATTCTTCCTTTTTCTACAGTCTCTTTAAGCTTTTCATATTCTTGCGAAAGCTTTGCTTGCTGAATTGCGTTGCGCAAAGTTATTAATAACTTATCTCTATCAAGCGGTTTAGGAAGAAAATCAAACGCTCCCAACTTTGTTGCTTCAACTGCAGTCTCTATTGTACCGTGTCCGGATATCATTATAATCGGAAGTTTTTCTTTTATAGTCCGAATTTTTGTTAACACTTCAATTCCATCCATGCCAGCCATTTTTACATCCAACAAAACAGCGTCTACCTCGATACGATCGAGCTTATGTAATCCTTGTTCGCCATTTTCAGCAAATTCTACTTCGTAACGCTCGTACTCTAATATCATTTTAAGTGAATCGCGTATTGACTTATC
>JBBIII010000006.1:0-44489 GCA_037446575.1 Ignavibacteriales bacterium | reverse complement strand
CTTCGTAACGCTCGTACTCTAATATCATTTTAAGTGAATCGCGTATTGACTTATCATCGTCGATAACTAAGATGGTTTTCATTCTCAAATTCTTTCAAAATATATACATCGTAAGATATAATTAATTTTTTAAGATAGCATTTATTTACGCTCTTCCAATTGAAAAGTCAAGTAGTCCGAAGGAAGTAATGTTTTAACGATTAGCAAATCGTTGCCAAAACGCTCGCCTAATTTATTGGCGCGCTTATCTCGCACATCATCTGCGCCGCCTACAACAAATTTGGCTTCTCCCCATTCGACTAAATCGCCTACAGTTTTTGTCAATTGTGGCGCTTCGGCGGCGTAGGTTAAGTAAGCGGATGCAAAAAAATGCTGAAGTTTATCGCGATCGCCACTATGATTGTTGGGTGAATCTGGAAAAATACGCCTAGGTAAGTTCTGTATACGCGCTAAAAATGAGCTGTCATCTTCAAAAGTTAGTGGCACCTCGAGTGATTTTAATATTGGTATTTTTAAATCAACTTTTCTATGTTCGAGAACCGCCATTAAAGAAAGAAACAATGCTCGAGGAATGTTATACTCCGCATATTTAAGTGATTTTAGGAAAATTGCGTCGGTTGCGCGTAAATCGCCGCATCTAAGACGTAATATTTGATAACGTTCGTCTCGAACGTAAGCACGAATTCTTTTTGTATCTAAAATAATTTGGGGTGTAAATACATCTGAAATAAATTTACCTAATGAAAATCCCTTTGATTCAGCTTCATCAAAATTCCAAGTAAGCTCATCGTCGGTATGTTCTGAATCATCTCCGCATTGAGAATTAGCTTTGCTCTGCAACAAAATGACAATTATGCAGAGGAGTACAAAAGTTCTATATTGGCGAGATTTCATATTACAACGAATTCATTGGATGTTTTATGATACGCTAAATTGTAGCTTAGGTTTCTCCAATTGTTGTCAATTTACTCGATAAGCTTTAGCCAGTTCTTATCTTTTCATTAGAATCTCATAAATAAAATCTTTAACAGCTTGATTTGACGGATTGAATCTATTTGCTTGGAATGCAAAATTAAGAGCCATACTCTTATTGTTTATCAATAAGTTGCTTCGTGCAACTAAAAGAAACAAGGCATCGGTTGTGATTGAGGGGTCAGAATTATGTTTTTCCCGAATTTGAAGAGCGCGTACATACTGATCCATTGCATTTTTGTACTGCTGAGAGTCGTAGAACAAATGTCCTAATTGGATGCGGTATGTGTCGATAGTATCGGTTGAATATTTAATACATTTTCGGAATAAATATTCTGATTCTTTAATGTCCAATGGGGCAAATGATGAAGATGCACTGCGTTTGTTTATGTGTGTTAGCCATGCATATCGTGATAAGGCAGACAGGTTTGAAGAATCGAGTTCAATTAACTTTTTATTGAATAAAATTGAAGCTTCTAATTTTCTCAATCGTTCCGATGTGGAAGCAAGCTTTTCGAGCGTTTTCTTATCTT
This sequence comes from Ignavibacteriales bacterium, assembly GCA_037446575.1. GTDB lineage: Bacteria > Bacteroidota > Ignavibacteria > UBA10030 > UBA10030 > JBBIII01. The sequence continues at coordinate 42,984 of JBBIII010000006.1, read as the reverse complement.
TTGGTTTTTTCTGATATAATTGATTTAATATAGAGTATCCAAAATTTATACTGCCTCTGTTTGGAATTGTGTGTAATGAGCCAATATTGAAGAGTTCAGTATCGCTCAATTGTTTATTATCAAAGACTTTTTTGATCTGAATTGAAACCATGTTAGATTTTATTCGCTCATCGTAATTCAACAACTCCGTTACACTTTTATTTACGAAGAATGCGGCAGGAGCTTTATATTCGAGACTTGAATTATCCTCTGTATTTAGACCGCCGTAACCGGAATAAAGATTTACCGATTTGCCTGTGAGCATTTCTAAGGAGATGAAAGTTGCCGCATCTGGAATTTGGATCCGCTGAAGATCGGTTTTAATTTTGTTATTTAAAAACTTCGATTTAATAGTCGCGTAGTCGATTTCTATTGGTAAAAAAGAACCAATGATAATTACGTCGCTAAAATGAGGTTGCCACAAAGATGTATGAGGAAAGCTTGATTGAAATGTGCGTATCACCATTTTTAAAAGGTCGTCTGTCATTTCGTATAAATGAAACCATTGAAGCATTATGCCGTCATCGTTCATTATTTTTTTACATGCTTCATAAAATTCTACCGTGAATAAATTTCCTACTCCTGCAATCCATGGGTTTGTCGGCACGTTAACTAATATATCATATTTCATTGGCGTGAGTTTTACATAGGATAGAGCGTCGTCTATAAATAGTTGAGTGCGAGGATCGCTAAGCGGCTGATTGTTGACATGATTAAAATGGACGGAGGCTTCTACAACTTCGGGTAATAGTTCTATGCAGTCAACGCGCTCAACATTGTGAGTAAGAATGCTTCCTACAGATACTCCGCTTCCTAATCCTACCACTAAAACATTTTTTGGATTCTTATGAATCATACAAGGAATTTGTCCGCATAATATTTGGGTTGGTAGATCTCCAATGGAAGATGCATCGGTTTTTCCGTTGACAATCAATAATTGTTGAACTTCATTCCCCCTAGAATTTTCAACCACTCCAACCGTAGCAGACGAGCCTTCTTTATAAAATAATATTTTTTCGTAAAAAATCTTTTTTTTGAATTCAGCGAAAGATTTTGGTAATTCAACACCTGCATGCATTTTACGAAAAACGCCTGTAAGCATAGATGCTTTATTCCAGTCTGAAGAAAAAATTATATAGAGTGTTCCGGCAGTAATTGCAACTATAATTCCTAATATCATCTTCTGCCGTGTTATTGAATTAGAAAACACGAAGATTGATATTCCGGCTAATACATTACAAACGATACCGATTTCAAGCGCATGTTTTACACCTATGAATGGAATTAATAAAAGTCCGGCTAACAATGAACCTGCCACAGTGCCTGTAGTATTGATTGCAAAGACGGTTCCTACCGATTTGCCGAGAATCGAAAGACCGCGCGCCGCAATGCGAGTGGCAATTGGCAAGGACATTCCTAGAAATATTGTCGGAAGAATCATAATTAAGAAACAGAAAATAAACTGAAGTGCAAGATAAATTGGATACGAAGAATCTGTTTGCGAGAGAACAGTCGATACTCTCCAGAATTCAAAGGGAAGCCGTGAATATAAGGGCAAAGAAATTAACATCGATATTGCTATACATATTTGATACCAACCAAGCAATGAGGGAAGATTACGTTTGTTGTGTAACAGAAAAAAAGTGATAAGACTTCCAATCGAGATTCCAGTTATAAACACAACAAGCATTAAAGAAAAGGAATATGTAGAAGAGCCCAGTATAGGTATAAGTAATCGAACCCATGAGACTTCATAAATCATTGCGGCAAAGCCAGAAATTCCGGCGGTAATAATCGCTAATAATACATCGGTGTGCGAATAAGTATTTTCTGTAGAATCGTCGTGTTCGATGCTGATATGTTGAATTTTGAGTTTTGAAACTACGAGGGAAATTATACCAATGATAATATTTAGATACGCTGAAATATAAATTGTATTACTTAATCCAAGTATTCGGATAATGAAAAATCCAGCCAGAAGCGAGCCGCAAACAGCCCCGAAACTATTCAAAAAGTAAAGTATGGCAATGTTTTTTCCAGATTCTTCTATTGATTGTGTAAAAAATCTTACGAGTACCGGAAGCGTTCCTCCCATCATTATTGTTGGAAGTAGTAAAGAGAAAATACTTATCAGGAGTTTTAGTATAAGAACAAATGAACCATCGCTAGGAAGATCATGTGAAGTTACGAATGAGATAAGCCATTCCTTTAAAAAATTTAGATAACTTGGAAATAGGAGACAGTACGCGCCGATGCCGAATTCAAGGAGAGCGTAAAAACCTAGTGAATTCTTAATTCGATCAGATAATAAGCCCAACAATGCATAACCTATTGCAAGTCCCCCCATGAACGTTGCAAGTACGATAGTTTGCGCATATGTCGTATTGCCAAGAAAAAGCGAAATATATTTAAACCAAACTATTTGGTAGACTAAACCTAACGCTCCTGATGCAATAAATAAGAAAGCTACAATAGTTTTTGCTGTTTGAGAATGAATTGGTCTCATTTATTAACCTTATAGTCTAATATTATAAATTAAGTGAGTTTAAATAAATATTAATAAAGATTATAATAAAAAAATAGAGAAATCATAAAGCTTTTTTATACGCACTCTTAAAGTATTCGGCTGTAAGTTTTAGTCCTTTGTCCAATTGTATAGTAGGATGCCATCCTAATTCGCTCTCTATTTTTTTATAGCTTATTACGCTTCGCAGTTGTTCCCCGGTTTTTGGTGGAGCATGTTTTTCGGGACAAGCTGGGTTTAAATTCTTTCTTAATTCAAAAAATAATTTATTTACATCGCTTTCTATGCCAGTGCCTATATTAAATATGTTCGACCCTTCATAATTAAGAGCAAGTATATTTGCTTTTACGACATCGCTTACATATGTGTAATCTCGAGTCTGTTTTCCATCTCCATTTATAAAAGGTTGTTCGCCTTTCAACATTTTACTGCAAAAGATAGCAATAACGCCGGCTTCGCCGTGTGGATTTTGGCGTGGTCCGTATATATTTGCATAACGTAAGATTATGCTTTCTATTCCATAAACTGCATTGTAATAGAAGAGATATTTTTCGGTACACAGCTTAGTAATGCCGTATGGAGAAAGCGGACGAGTTGGATGTTTTTCATCGGCTGGAAAATAATCTTGTTCTCCATATATAGCGCCGCCGGTAGAAGAGAATATAATTTTCTTTACTCCATTTTTCCGAGCAGATTCGAAAATATTTAAACCGCCGATAACATTAACGGAGGCGTCAAACATTGGATCAGCAACTGATTTCCGCACGTCCATCTGAGCGGCATGATGATTAACAATATCTATTTTTTCCTTTTGAAATATCTCTTCTATTTTTTCACTTCGAATATCGAGTTCATAAAATTTTGCCTTAGGATTTACATTTTCAATTATACCGCTCGATAAATCATCAACAATAATGACGTTATGACCTTCCGCAATATATGCGTCTGAGATATGCGAGGCAATAAAACCAGCCCCGCCTGTTATTAATATATTCACAATTATTCCTTAGATTTTTTTAGTGGAAGAATTTTAATGCTTTTTTGCCTATGTCGCTTCTGTAATAAGCTCCGTCAAAGCTGATTTTTTCTACTGCTTTATAAGCGCTTCTTATAGTCTGTTCAAGCTCATTTTTAAAACCGATTGCTGTAACTCCAAGGACTCGACCGCCTGAAGTAATAATAGATTCGCCCTTTTTTCTTGTGCCCGCATGGAATACTACAGCTCCGTCTTCCCACTTGATGTTTTCGAGCCCGCTAATTTTTTTATCAACTTCATACTCATCAGGGTATCCTTGCGAAGCCATTACTACGCAAACAGCAGTGGCAGGGTGAATTTTTACAGTGGCCGGGTCAAATCTTTTTTCTGTGATTGATAAAAATATTTCTGCTAAATCACCGTCGATTAAAGGGACAACAACCTGTGTTTCGGGATCGCCGAAACGGCAATTATATTCTAAAACTTTTGGCTCATCCGATGTAATCATTAATCCAACATACAGACATCCTTTATAAGGATTTCCTTCTTTTTTCATGCCATCTAACGTCGGTATTATTATTTTATTTGTAACTATTTCTAGAATTTTAATAGTTACAATAGGTGCGGGGGCGTAAGCTCCCATGCCTCCTGTATTTTTACCCAGGTCGTTATCGAGTATTCTTTTGTGGTCTTGCGCGGAAGCGAGAATAGAAAAACTTTCGCCGTCGGTTATTACAAAAATAGATGATTCTTCTCCCTCCAGATATTCTTCTATTACAACTTGATTCCCAGCTTTGCCGAAAGCGCGATTAATTATTATTTCATCTAAAGCAAATTCAGCTTCTTGAAGACTATTGCAAATTAAAACTCCTTTGCCGGCGGCTAATCCATCGGCTTTTACTACGATTGGAGTTTTGAGAGTTTTGAGATAAACTTTTGCTTTTTCTAATTCATTTGCCGTAAATGTTTGATATTCTGCAGTGGGTATATTATTGCGAGCCATGAAGTTTTTAGAGAACACTTTACTTCCTTCTAATTGCGCCGCGAATTTATTTGGCCCGAAAATTCTTAAATTATTTTCTTCAAAAATATCAACTATTCCATCTACTAGCGGCTGTTCAGAGCCAACAACCGTGAGATCTATTTTTTCTTCCTGAGCAAATTTTAATAATCCCTTTATGTCGGTAATTTTGATTGGTATGTTTGTGCCTAATTGTTCAATCCCCGCATTTCCGGGCGCGCAGTAAATTGCCGTTACTTTGGGGCTTTGATGTAGTTTCCAAACAAGAGCATGTTCTCTTCCGCCTGAGCCGATTACTAAAATCTTCACGATGCATTATCCTTTACTTTAATTGAATCTAAAGCGTCCAAATCCATCAATGATTCAAATTGTTTTGCTAATTCGCCGGTTAGCGCAATTCTGTTAAATCGCTGAGCAAAAGATTCCGGAATATGTATTAATTTTTTTTGCTCGAATTTTTTGAATAATTCTATAATTGCTTTTTCATGGGAAGAGATATCTTTTAATGGAACGCAAACGGCGGACTGGCTTTCTTGAATCAATTGTTTCGTATATCCATCGTTTATTGAAGCTAATATTGGTTTGCGGGCTCCGAAGTATTCGTACAATTTCCCCGGTGTTTGGAAGTCGTTGTCAATAACGAACCATAACACATCGGCAGATACTAATTGTTTTACGCATTCTGTGTGAGACAAGTATCCAGTAAATTCGACAGTATTTTGCAAGTCCAAGCGCTTAACGCGCTGTATATCTTCATTACGGGCGTTTCCAATAAATCGCACTTCAATTCTGCCCCGTAATTTAGGATTTTCTTTAAGCACTTTTGCAAGTGCGTGTAAGAAAACCTGGGGACTTCTATCGGCATAAAAAGTGCCTGAATGAACAATTCGCATTTTTATAGGTTTAACTTTTTTTTCTGCATATACAGATTGAAAATCTTCCGGATCGAAACCTTGCGAAAGGATCAATATCTCATTGTAATTAATAAATGGGAATCTTCTTAAAATTTTTTCTTTAACTTGCCTATGTGTAACAATTACTTTATCGGCGGCTTTTAAAACTTTTTTTTCCAACCGTTTATTTAGATATCGGTGTAATGGAGTCGGAAAATATTTGAAGGGCAAATCCAACCATGCGTCCCTATAATCTACAACAAGTGGTATTTTAAATTTCTTTTTTAGTTTGACTCCGATAAGAAAATCGGTTTGCGGCGGCGCGGTGGCGAAAATTAAATCGAAATGTTCTTTTTTGAGTAATTTTGAAGCGACTTTTGTTGCAATGGACTTCCACCCGATCTTAGTATCGGGTATAAAAAAAAGATCGCCGAAGAATTGCAGTACTTTTCTCACTCGTTCAGAAGGCATTCTTATAATGCCTCGTTTTTTAAAGAGATGATTTATATCTCTCGAATTAGTTCTTATAATTCTTATACCTGCGTCATCGGCTTCTTTTAGCAACGTGTCGTCGTAAGCGTAGTAACCAGCCGGCATTACCGTAAGCACTGTGGGCTTCCATCCATATTTGGGTAGGTATTTAGCAAATTTAAGCGTTCGTTGCACGCCGCTTAATCCCATTGGCGGAAAATAATATGCGATAATCAAAACTTTTCTAAATCCATCTTCCATTTTCATTTACAGTATAATTAGGTTCTTATCAGATTTTGTTAAAACATCACATCCATTGTTACGGATAACAACATCGTCTTCAATGCGCACACCTCCAAGTCCTGATATATAGATACCCGGTTCAATTGTAACTACATTTCCGCTTTGAAGAACTGATTTGCTTTTTTGGGAAAGTCTTATTGGATCGTGCACATGAATTCCAAGTCCGTGACCAAGCGAATGGGTAAAATATCTCCCAAAACCATTTTGCTTTATGTGTTTGCGCGCAACTGAATCCAAAAAATTTGCTTTTATTCCACTACGTGCAGAGTCAATAGCTTTTATTTGAGCATCGAGAACAATTTGGTAAATCTTTTTCATTTTGGCAGAGGGGTTACCTATACAAACTGTACGCGTAAGATCGCTGTGGTAACCTTTATACCTGCATCCAAAATCTATCACAACCATTTCTCTTTTTTGAATTTTCTTTTCAGAAGCTCTAGCATGAGGCAAAGCGCCGCGCCATCCGCTTGCCACAATAGGATCGAATGCATCGCATTCAGCTCCATATTTACGATGCCAATAGCTTATTTCGGCGGCTACATCGCATTCACGAATCCCCGGCTTGATTAACGATAAAATCTTTAAAAATACTTTATCTGTAATTTCTACAGCCGTGTTAATACATTTAATTTCATAAGCGTCTTTTACTGCCGATACTTCTTCAATAATTTTATCGGCAGGTATAAAATTTCGCTTGGGCAAAAGATTTTTCAATGTCTTAAATCTTGCGGCAGAAATATATTCGCTTTCAAATCCGACGCGGGCGTTTTTTGGAATTAACTTTTTTTCTGAAATTGAGGGTAACAAAGCGTTTTCAGTTATTATTATAGAAAAACCCTTCACCTCTTCAGGGGCTTGATTTCTATAACGTCGATCTGTAATGAGGAATTGTTTTGTTAAAGTAATAATACATAAGGCATTTGAGCCGGTAAAGCCCGTTAAATAGCGGATATGATTCAATTCACTTACAAGCATGGCTTGCAGGCGCAATTTCACCATTTCTTTTCTTACAGTTAGTAGTCTATTTATCATCGTAAAATTTAGATATGGTAATTTGGCGCCTCTTTAGTGATAGAGATATTGTGCGGATGGCTTTCGCGCAAGCCGGCTTCTGTTATTAACATAAATTTTGCTCTCTTTTTCATTTCGGAAATAGTTCGGCATCCACAATAACCCATAGCGGCGCGTAGTCCGCCTATCATTTGGTGCACTGTATCAGCAAGATTTCCTTTAAAAGGGACGCGTCCTTCTATACCTTCGGGCACAAGTTTTTGTATATCGTCTTCAGTATCTTGAAAATACCGATCCTTGCTTCCAATTTTCATCGCTTCAAGCGAACCCATTCCGCGGTAGACCTTATAACTTCTGCCTTCATACAGAACTTTTTCGCCTGGACTTTCTTCTACACCGGCGAACAAACCTCCAATCATTACAGAGTCGGCGCCTGCGGCAATAGCTTTTGCAATATCACCGGTTTGCTTAATTCCGCCATCGGCTATAATAGGAATTTTTGATTTTGCCGCAACCTTTGAACATTCAATAATTGCCGTTACTTGAGGAACACCTACACCGGCAATAACGCGAGTTGTGCAAATAGAACCGGGTCCTATCCCAACTTTTACGGCATCGGCTCCGGCTCTGATTAAATCCTTAGTTCCTTCGGCTGTAGCGACATTGCCTGCAATTATTTCTATGTCGAATTTTGCTCGAACCCGTTTAATCATTTCAATTACGCCGCGCGTATGACCATGAGCAGTATCGATTACTATCACATCCAAGCCGGCTGATACTAGGGCAGAGATACGGTCAAGCGTATCGAGTGTAATGCCAACAGCGGCGCCTACGCGCAATCGCCCATGTTTGTCTTTGCACGCATTCGGATGCCTTTTTTTCTTTTGTATATCTTTAAAAGTAATTAAACCTTTCAGTTTTCCATTTTTATCAACAACAGGCAGTTTCTCGATGCGGTGTTTTTGCAGAATTACTTCGGCTTCTTCCAATGTAGTGCCAACAGGGGCAGTAATTAAATTTGCAGATGTCATGACTTCTGAAATTGGAAGTCCGAGATTCGGTTGAAAGCGTAAATCGCGATTTGTTAATATGCCTACAAGTTTTTCCTGATTTACTATCGGAATGCCTGAGATGCTATATTTTTTCATCAACTCGATAGCTTCAGCAACAATTTGATTTGGTGTTAATGTGATAGGATTTTGAATCATCCCGCTTTCTGATCGTTTTACCCGGTCAACTTCTTCGGCTTGGCTTTTTATGCTCATATTTTTATGTAGAATTCCTATTCCGCCTTCGCGCGCAATTGCAACTGCCATTTCTGATTCTGTAACTGTATCCATTGCCGCGCTGAGAATTGGAATATTTAGCGCTATTTGCCTTGTAAGTGTAGTGCGTAGGTCTGTATCTCGCGGTAGAACACTCGATTTTGCGGGCACTAAAAGCAAATCATCGTAAGTTATTGCTTTACCTATAATTTTTTTTCCCAACATGTTAAAACTTTCTTGTTGTTTTTGGAAATATTAATAATTCACCTATCAGGATACATCCTTGGAAGGATTGAAGTTTTTAGGTTATTTAATTCCCTAAAAAAATTATGGAATAATCGAAGCAAAAGCAAGGAACGGAAAAAAATGGTTAAAATATAAGAGCCAGCTTCTCGATCTACCCCACCACGAGCGATTGATTGCTGGCTCCTCAAGAAGGAGGTTAGGGAATATTGGTTTTGTTCCCGAATATCAATACGATAATGCAGAAATAAAGTTTCGGAGGCAGATAGTTATTTATCAGTAATTTTTTATGGATTTACTTAAGTCGTATAACTCTAATTGAGTATGGAAAAGAGCCTTTTGGCATTTGCAAAAATTTCCGAACGCTACATCAGTCCTTTTCTAACAATCGCCTGATAACCGGGTGTACTTCATCTGGATTGTACGGCTTCAGAATAAATACGATTATTCTGGAGAATTCCAGCTTGGCGCTTGTATATTGTAACGTTTGATTTTGAGGTATAATGTTTTTGGCGTTATTCCTAATGCGGCGGCAGTTTTTACTCTGTTCCAGCGGTGATTTTTCAAAGTGCGTTCTATATGAAGTTTTTCTAATTCCTCAATCGTAAGTTCTTTCTCGGTCGAAGTTGGTATCGATTGGATTGCAGGTTGGACTTGCGTACTGCTTAAAGCTACATTCATCCATAAGTCTTTAGATTCAATTACATCATTAATACATAACGCTACAGCGCCTTCGATGACATGTTTTAATTCACGGATATTTCCGGGCCAATGGTAATTACATAACACTTGGAGTGCATCAGCGCTAATTTGTTTAGTCTTCGTTCTTTTTGATAGAAAATTATCAACGAGTATTGGAATATCTTCCTTGCGTTCATTCAAATTGGGCAAACGTAAGCTTACAACATTCAGTCGATATAATAAATCATCTCGAAAGCGACCTGCTTTTACCTCTTCAATTAAATTCTTGTTGGTTGCAGAGATAACTCTTACATCTACGCTTCTGTTGCTTGTTCCTCCAACTCGTCTGAATTCGCCTGTCTCTAAAAATCGTAATAACTTAGGTTGTGTTGTAATACTAATATCGCCAACTTCATCTAAAAAAAGCGTTCCGCCATCTGCAACTTCTACAAGTCCTTGTTTTGTTTTTATTGCGCTTGTGAAGGATCCTTTTTCGTGGCCAAATAGTTCGCTTTCCAACAATTGGTCGGGCATTGCAGCGCAATTGACAGCGATGAATGGTTGATTTTTTCTATTGCTATGTTCGTGAATCAATCGCGCAAAGAGTTCTTTTCCAGTGCCGCTTGAACCTTGTATTAAAATAAAAGCCTCACTCGATGCTAATTTAGTAGCTTTATTTATGGCGTCTTTAAAGATTTGAGATTCGCCAATTAGTTCAACCGGTTTTCCTAATTGACTTACTTCTTTTTCGATGAGCAGTTGTTTGTGCTCGAGCGCCCGATTAACAGTTGCGATTAATTCGTCGGTTTCGTACGGTTTGCTAACAAAGTCGTACGCACCAAGTCGTGTAGTTTCAATTGCAGTCTTAACATCTACAACATTAGTTAACATTATAACTTGTGTAGAAGGAGAGTTCTCTTTAATAAGCTTCAGCACTTCTATACCGCTAATGCGCGGCATTTTGATGTCTAACAAAGCTATGTCGTAATTTTTAGATTGGAAAAGATTTATCGCCTCTGAACCATTCGTAGCTGTGTCAACTTCGAATTTGGAAATTTCTTCAAGTTCGGTTTTTAAAAGATAAATAATAGACTCTTCGTCATCAACAACAAGAATTCTATGTTTTTTTGACATGGAGGCAAGTCTCCCTTGCCTAAATTATGGGGATGTAAGAACTCTTTCGACTGTTGTTAACAGGTCGACAAGGTCATACGGTTTGCTTACGAAGTCATCAGCGCCGAGCTTTTTGGATTCAATCGCATTCTTTAAATCGGCAAAACCTGTAAGCATAACGACTTTAGTATTTGGCGAGCGTTCTTTGACGAATTTTAAAACTTCAAAGCCGTCTATATTTGGCATTTTAATATCTAACAGAAGCAGGTCATATTCGCTGTTAGTTAAGATGTTGATAGCTTCCTGACCATCGGCGGCGCTATTAACTTGATATCCTTCACCTTCTAACTCTGTGCTAAGAACCGTACGAAGCGCTTCTTCATCATCAATAACAAGAATTCTATTTTTTGCAGGCATAACGCATCTCCTTGCGGAATGGCTGTCTTAAATAAGCAGACCGTAAATAATTAATAATAAAAACATTGTTTATGTTGGAAATTATAGGAAATATACTTTTGAAAAGCAACCAATAATTGAATATTTCAAAAACAAATAATACTTTATACCTATATGGACCTAACTAATAACAATAGAACAAGAACGCCAGTATGCGTTTTAGTTGTAGATGATGACCCACTTTTTTCTAAGGCTGTTCAAGCCTCGCTTCAGTTATATAAAAAACATACTTTTGAAGTAATATTGAAAGATTCAATTGAAAGCGCTATTTCAGAAATAAATCACAACAATAAAATCAACATTATTATTACAGATTATTATTTTCCTTCTTCTAATGGTTTAGAGTTGTGCCTTCAGCTAAACCAAATGGATCGGCAAATTCCTATAATTTTTCTAACAAATGCTACAGATTTTAAATTAGCAGTTGAAGCGATGAAACTTGGAGTTGAAGATTTTTTATTAAAAAAAGATTTTGACACTGCTCATTTACCACGTGCAATATTGACTATTTTAGGCAGTGTACGTTTGCGTATGCATAAGCAAGCTGTTGAAAAGCGATTATCAATGGCTGAAAATAGGGATCAAGCTATACGGGAATTAGTTGTTACTGTATGCCACGAATTTAACAATCCTTTAGCGGCTATAAAGATAAGCTTTGACCTTTTGACAAGGAATAATCGTAATATAATTCCAGTAGATATTTCAAAATCTTTTGAGAATAACTTCAATAAAATAGACCTCGAAATTAAGCGTTTGCGTGATTTAAATTTTGAAAAAATAGAATTCACCGCTCATGATATTTTTGGAGGAAACGAGAAAATTGAATCTTGATTATATTTCTTTTTTTAACTATTTTTAAACAGTTAAAATTAAGAGTAATAAAAATTGATAATTGATGTAAAACAGAAAGAGATATTCCATATTAAGGAATTAAGTATCTCGAAAAAACTTATACAAAAACTTTAAAGGTTATTACAAGTGTCCCGCTCTAAAAGCGGGACACTTTTTTTATGTATATATGCGTTTAGCAAATATTATAAAAGTATTTGAAGATTGGGCCCCAAAATGGGTTGCTTGGGATAAAGACAATGTAGGTCTGCAAATTGGAGACATACAACGTAATGTTACTAAAGCGCTTCTTGCGCTGGAGGTTACTAATCAAGTGGTTGACGAGGCGATAAAAGTAAATGCCGAATTAATCATAACCCATCATCCTTTACTTTATAAACCGCTATCGGCTATTACGAGTTTAGATAAAACTGGGAGTATTGCGTTAAAACTGGCAGAGCATAAAATATCTCTTTTCTCTGCACACACAAATTTAGATTATACAAAAGAAGGCGTAAGTTTTGCGCTTGCGAATTGTTTAGGATTATTAAACGTACGTTTTCTTGCACAATTAAAAGATACGTTAAGTAAAATTGTCGTATTTGTTCCGGATGGACATGTTGAACGCGTTATACAAGCAATGAGCGCCGCAGGCGCTGGGGTTATTGGCGAATATTCCTCATGCTCGTTTAGAACGAAAGGTTCAGGAAGTTTTTGCGGCTCTGATGTTTCCAATCCGTTTTTAGGAGAAAAAGGAAAATTAGAAGATGTAGAAGAATTTAGGATAGAGATGGTTTCTCCGCGTGCAATAGTGGATTCGGTAATTAGTGCAATGAAAGTTGTTCACCCTTACGAAGAAGTTGCTTATGATGTTTATAAGGCAGAAAACCCGAATCCGAATTTTGGCATTGGAGCGCTTGGCGAACTTCCGAAACGAACACCTCTTAAGAAATTTTTAAAGGCAGTAAGCAAAAATTTAGATTGCAAGGCATTAAAATTTACGGGTGATCTTGAAAGTAAAGTTCAAAAAGTGGCTGTATGCGGTGGGGGCGGCGGCGAACTTTTAGCCGAAGCGATTAAATCTAAAGCAGATGTATTTATAACTGCGGATATTAAATACCATACATTTCATAACGCTGTAGGAGAAATTATATTAATTGACGCAGGGCATTGGGAAACAGAACAGGTAATTTTAAAACCGATGCTAAACAAATTGCGTAACGCTGTTCGATTACTGAACGAAGAGCTGTCGATATTTATTACAAAACATAAAACGAACCCGATTCAAACTTTTATTAAATAGATTATTGAGAGGAGCAACAGTTGGAAAACCGATTGCGTTTATTTTATTCATTACAATTAATAGATATAGAACTTGACGAACTGCAGGAAATGAAAGGAGATTTGCCTCAAATTGTGGCAGATTTGAGCGAGACAATCAAAAATAAGCTTGCTCGCAAAAAGGAGCTCGAAGAAACGTCGAAGAAATCTATTTTAAGCCGCGATCAAGCGGATATTGATATTATAACATTAAAGGAAAAAATCGAGAAGTACAAGACGCAGCAATTTCAGGTAAAAACGAACAAGCAATACGATGCATTAGCGCGAGAAATTGATTATTCGCAAGAAAAAATTACTAAGCTTCAAAAAGAAATGGATTCGTTTGAAGGTCAAGCTGAAAATTCTAAAGAGGACATTGAAAAAATTACGCCAGAAATTGAAAAGTTGCAATCCGAATTATCCAGTCGTAAAAAAGAATTGGCGGCTGTGAACAAAGAACATGAAGATGAAGAATTAGAACTAAAGCGTCGGCGCGAGAAGATAGTGGCTAAAGTCTCAAAGTCTGATTTACAATTATATGAACGAATCCGCAAGGCAAAAGACGGGAAAGCTGTGGTACCGGTTCTGAGAAATTCTTGCGGCGGTTGTTATAACCGAGTTACACCTCAGCGTATTTTAGAATTGCGCAAGAACTCTGCAATTATAACATGCGAACGATGCGGACGGATACTTATTTCTGATGAAATAGTAACAAGCTCAAAAAATAATTTATGACACTGTTGGCTTATACAGACGGGGCTTCTAGAGGGAATCCTGGCGAAAGCGGCATAGGAGTAATTATTAAGGACCAACAAGGCAAGCTAATTAAATCGCAGTATGGTTATATTGGTAAGGCGACAAATAATATTGCTGAATATAGAGCGCTGGCATTATGTTTAGAACTTATAAGAAGTATCAATTGTAATAATCTTATTGTACATTCTGATAGTGAATTAATGGTTCGTCAATTGAATGGACAGTATAAGGTTAAGGATGTTGGCATTAAAAAAGAATTTAGAAATATTCAAAAGATGCTTGCTGAATTGCCTGTTCAATTTACAATAAAACATATTGATCGTGAACAAAACCGAGAAGCAGATGAATTGGCAAATCGCGGTATCGATTTGAAGAATCCATTAATTGAATAGAAAGAACGATAGCGCTCTGCGCATTCGATAAAAGTTTGTTGAGAAGACTGGATATAAAATCCAGAAGCAGAAGTTGGTGAGTCAGGCAATCGCTCCATCTTGTTAAAACAGGATGGGGAGGAAAGTCCGAACACCATAGTGTAAAGCGCCTTGCGAGCCTGCGTAAGCAGAGAAAGCGAGGGTTCGGCAGGCAAAATCCTGCCGAAACGGATAGTATCACAGAAAAAATACATCCTCCGCAAAAAGCGGAAGAAAAGGTGAAAAGGTGGTGTAAGAGACCACCGCATCGTCAGTAATGATGATGGTCGCGTTTATGCGATCCCGAGTTAACAAATTGTTAATTCGGGACAGGAGAAACCCCGCTTGGTGCAAGACCATGTAAATCCTGTTCTATTCCAGTTAGCTGGAATAGAAAGAGCTACACGTTCAATTTTGCAAAAGCAAAGACAGGATGGGTAGGTCGCTAAGAGAAATGATTGCCTCATCTATTTTGCTGTTAATCGGCATAATAGGTTAGACAGAATTCGGCTTATCGGCAAACCGCTTTGTGCTTCTGGATTTAGACATAGCAATACATATTATATGTTTGCTTCTTCTCTACTATTACTATTATTTCGAAAAGGAAAAATTTGTCTCCCATAAAAGAATATCGCTGGACGTTCCGGAAAGAATTAGAACAAGGGATAGAAAATGAGCCGTTAATAAAAACATTGGCTCAAGAACTGTCGATATCTCCTATACTTGCTAAAATACTTGTAAGTAGAAAAATAGAAACTTTTGAAAAAGCGCGCTCGTACTTTCGCCCAAGTTTAAATGACCTTTACGATCCTTTTTTACTTGATCAAATGGATTTAGCCGTAACTCGAATAATAAAAGCTATTACGAATAATGAACGAATTATTATTTTTGGCGATTATGATGTTGACGGCACTAATAGCACTGCAATGCTTTGGAAATTTTTTAAAAACATCGGAGCAGACGTAGGTTATTTTATACCTGATCGGGTAAAAGATGGTTATGGAATATCGATTGCCGGCATAGATAAGATTAAAAGTTTAGGCGGAACAATTTTAGTAGCCGTTGATTGTGGTATAACTGCTGTTCAACAGGTTCAGTATGCGCAATCGGTGGGTATTGATGTTATTATTTGCGACCATCATGAACCGGGGAAAGAACTTCCGCAGGCGGTGGCGGCACTCGATACATTAAAACCGAATTGTAAGTATCCTTTCAAATATCTATGCGGTTGCGGCGTAGCATTTAAGCTAATTCAAGCATTGTCATCCACCGAGATTATTATTCAGAAACTTGGAGATAAAGCGCAAAAACATTTGCTCGATTACTTACAATACGCGGCATTGGCGACGACGGCTGATATTGTTCCACTTGTAGAAGAGAATAGAATTATAGTAAAATTAGGGTTAGAATTGATAAATACATTTCCGTTGCCGGGTATTCGCGCACTAATAGAGACTTCCGGTTTAACGCTTGGCGGGATTTCAACAGGACAAGTAGTGTTTGTACTTGCTCCGCGCATTAATGCAGTCGGCAGACTTGGAGATGCAAATAGAGCGGTAGAGATGCTTGCGAGCGACTCTTTCGATAGTGCGTTGCAAATTGCGCGGATTATGGAATCGGAAAATTATGAAAGACGAAGAATAGACGAAGAGACTTTTATGCAAGCGCAGGAAATTGTTGAAAAATACTTGGACATAGATAACAATCTTGCTATTGTGCTTCATCAAGAAGAATGGCATCCTGGCGTAATAGGCATTGTTGCATCGCGTTTAGTCGAGCGTTATTACAGACCTACAATAATGTTGACAACAGTAGATGGTGTGGCAAAAGGATCGGCACGCAGTGTTTCGGGTTTTAATATACATGAAGCGCTAAAGCGTTGCGAAGATAAACTAATACAATTTGGCGGGCATAAATATGCCGCCGGTTTAACAGTAGAGCTTGATAAACTCGATGAGTTCCGCGAAGCATTTAAAGAGGTGGCATCGGAGCTTCTGACCGATGAACTGCTTACACCTGAACTTATGATTGATGCTGAAGTGCAATTATCAGACTTGTCTCCAAAGTTCGTAAGAATTCTAAATCAATTTGCGCCTTTTGGGCCCGAGAATATGCGGCCGATTTTTGCCACCCGCAATGCTGAAGTTTTAGGCACACCTCGAATTGTTGGCAAAAATCATCTCCGACTAAAAGTAAGAAGCAATACGCATGTTGTCGATGCAATTGGTTTCAACCTGGGTCATTTAATAGCTCGTATTAGAAGCGGCAGTAAAGTTGATGTTGCGTTCTCATTAGACGAAGGTGAATATGCGGGCGTAACAGTGCCGCAATTAAAAATTCGTGATATTAAATAAAGGAAGTAAGCTATGTCTGGTCATAGCAAGTGGTCAACAATCAAGCGAAAAAAAGCTGTTACGGATGCGCGGCGCGGAAAAATTTTTACACAAATTATAAAAGAAATTACAATCGCCGCAAAAATGGGGGGTGGTGATCCGAACGGTAACGCCCGTTTGCGCCTTGCAATAGATAAAGCTAAAGCAAACAATATGCCTGCAGATAATATCAAGCGGGCGATACAAAAAGGCACCGGCGAACTTCCGGGTGTAAATTATGAAGATGCAATTTATGAAGTTTATGGACCGGGCGGAGTAGCGATAATTATTGAAACAGTTACGGATAACAAAAATAGAACTGTTTCAGACCTTCGGCATATACTTGAACGTAATCACGGAAAAATTGCTACAGCTGGTTCTGTTGCCTTTCAATTTCATAAACGCGGAATTATTCATGTTCTCAAATCAGCAGTAACTGAAGATGATTTGCTTGCATTAATTTTAGATGCAAGCGCGGATGACATGAAAATCGAGAATGATGAATATAGCGTCATTTGCACTCCAGAAAGTTTTGAACAAGTTAAGCAAGCTATTGAATCGAAAAATATTAAAATTGAATCTGCTGAAATTCACTTAGTTGCCGATACAATTGTTAAGATCGAAGGGAAGGACGCGGAAAATCTTTTAAAATTAATGGAAGCGCTCGAAGAACATGATGATGTCCAAAAACTTCACTCCAATTTCGATATTGATGAAAAAGAATTAGCTAGAATAGGAAGTGGACATTAGTAAATTAATTATATTAATTTACCTATACAATTTACAATAGACTTGTCGATATGATAATACTCGGTGTAGACCCAGGCACATTGATTACAGGATATGGCGTTATCGGTTTTGAAAAAGGGCGCTATTCAGTTATTGATTACGATGTTATTATGAATTCGAGCCGCGAATTTATGCCTGTCCGGCTAAAAAAAATTTATGATAAACTTATAGAAGTAATAAATAAATACCATCCGGATGAATTTGCAATTGAAACAGCATTTTACGGAAAGAACGCGCAATCAGCTTTAAAAATTGGACATGCCCGCGGGGTTGCAATATTAGCGGCAGTAAATTTTCAAATTCCAACAACTGAATACTCTCCCCGCGAAGTTAAAAAAGCTGTTGTTGGCAATGGAGCCGCCAATAAAAATCAAGTTCAGTTTATGGTAAAGTCACACTTAAAGTTATCTTCAATTCCCAAATACTTTGATTCTACAGACGCATTAGCAGTTGCGTTATGTCATTCATTTCGCATAATTGGGGGAAAGTCGACCTCCAAACATAAATTCAAATCAACATCAAAAAAGCATCGTAGTTGGTCAGATTTTGTATATTCTCATCCAGAAAGAATAGTGAGCAGGAAAAAATGATTGCATCGATTAGCGGTATTCTGAAAATTAAAAATCCGACGGAACTTCTTATCGAAGTCAACGGTATCGGCTATAACGTAAGCATTCCAATCTCAACATTTGAAAAAATAGGCGAATTAAACTCGAATATAACTCTTCTTACGTATTTGCATGTAAGAGAAGATGTATTGCAATTGTACGGCTTCTATACTGAAGAAGAGCGGAGATTATTTAAACTTTTAATATCGATATCTGGCATTGGACCGAAAATAGCTCAAAGCATATTATCTGGCATGAATGTAGCAGAACTTAAAACAAATATAGTGAATGGAAATATTAGCGCATTAACTACCGTTCCAGGCATTGGGAGGAAGACAGCCGAAAGGTTGGTTTTAGAATTACGAGATAAAGTAGCGAAGTCTCTTGAGGAGACTGAAGAGCAAAATGGAGCAACGACTCCTGAAATCCGTAATGAAGCGCTTCAAGCGTTAATATCGCTCGGATATAACCAACAATTGGCGGAAAAGTCTATACGGCTTGTCATAAAGGAGGCGCAGAGCGTAAAACTTACCTTAGAAGAGCTAATTAAGCGAGCGCTTAAACAGATAAACATCAAGTAGAAATAAAAAAGCGCAAAAAATTAGATTCTTATTGCAATTCTCTATGGTTCTTCATAATTTTGCTGATATGAGGCAGGATGATTTAATACGACCTGAACGTCAAGAGGACGAAATCGACTTCGACCAGACATTACGCCCAAAAATTTTAACTGAATTTGTTGGACAAGAAAAAATTGTAGAAAATTTGAATGTATTTATAACTGCGGCTTGTCAACGAAATGAAGCTCTTGACCACGTTTTACTCACGGGCCCGCCCGGACTTGGGAAGACGACACTTGCGCATATAATTTCCAATGAAATGGGCAAAGGAATAAAAATGACATCAGGTCCGGCTCTCGAAAAACCAGGCGATCTTGCCGGAATACTTACATCGCTCGAAAAATATGAAGTATTATTTATAGATGAAATTCACCGCGTGCCTGCAAAGATTGAAGAATTTCTTTATTCTGCAATGGAAGATTTTCGTGTAGATATAGTAATTGATAGCGGACCAGGAGCTAAGACAATTCAGTTAAACGTTCAGCCATTCACGCTTGTTGGTGCAACTACGCGTGCTGGGTTGCTTAGTTCGCCGTTACGCTCGCGTTTTGGAATATCTAACCGGCTCGATTACTATGATCATAATCAATTAGAACGAATACTTAATCGTTCAGCTGTAATTCTATCAATCGCAATTGAACAAGATGCTATATTAGAAATTGCAAAAAGATCTCGTGGAACGCCTCGGATAGCAAATCGGCTTTTAAGGCGATGTCGCGATTTTGCGCAAGCAGATGCGAGACTTTCTCATTATCGTGGCGTAATAACAAAAGAAGTTGCAGTCTTCGCTCTTAAAGCATTAGAGGTAGATGAGCACGGGTTTGATGAAATGGATAAAAGAATTTTGCACGCCATTATAGATAAATATAATGGCGGACCAGTTGGAATTGGAACGCTTGCGGTTGTTGTTGGAGAAGAGGCAGGAACTTTAGAAGAAGTATATGAACCTTATCTTATACAAGAAGGATTTTTAAAACGTACGGCTCGAGGGCGCGAAGCAACTGGCTTGGCGTTTGCTCATTTTGGGAAACCATCTAAAAGTAAATCCATTAATCTTTCTCAACTTGAATTCGGCGAAAAAATATGAAACCATTGAGCAAAACTATTTTATTTGTAATTATTGTTTCGATTTGGAACATTGAATTAGACATAGCCTTGTCTCAAAAGGTATCGCTTGAAGAGTCTTCTTTTAGAGCGGTCACTTATGCCGATCCGAATAAAGCTTTTGCAGTTGGCGATAACGGAACAATAGCTTATTCGACAGATAGAGGCGCTAAATGGATAGTCAATCCACAAGTTAATAATATAAAGACTTCGTTGTTCGGTGTGGATTTTATAAACGCTTCAAAGGGTTTTGCGGTTGGCGATAAAGGAATTATTCTTAAAACAATTGATGGCGGAAAAACCTGGAGTACGGAAATAGTTGATACCATAATGACATTTCGCTCAATTCATTTTAGCGGCGCTTCATTTGGTATTATTACGGGAGATTTTGGCGTAATCTTTCGCTCAATCGATAGCGGAAAAACCTGGAGAATACAACCAAGCGGTGTAAGTCTTTCGCTAAACAATTCTAGTTTCATTAATAATTCGTTGGGCGTTGTTGTTGGAGATAGAGGAACAATTTTGCGAACTACAAATGGAGGCGTAAATTGGACAAATCTATCGTCTTCATTTATTCCATATAATTTCTACTCTGTGTCGTTTAACGGACCCTATAATGGTATTATTGTTGGTGAAAATGGAACAATTCTTAGTACTACAAATGGAGGAGTAAATTGGACATTGGAGCCGAGCGGCATTATGCAAGCGCTTTTCAGTGTTTCGTTTCCCGCTGGAGATTTTTCAATAGCTGTTGGAAATTTAGGAAATACGCTTACATCAAGTTCAAGAGGGACAAATTGGCAACGTCAGGCAAATGTGTTTCGCACTACACTTCTTGCGACGGCATTTATTAATTCAAAAATTGGAATCGCTGTTGGAGAAAGACAGACAATTATTTATTCTACTGATGGCGCAGTCAGTTGGAATAATGCGGCTATCACAATAGAAAAGCCCCCTGTTCCGAGCGTTGCTGTAACAAGCAGTCCATTCCAATTTAAGAAAAGCAATATTGCTACTGCTGTAGGAGCTAATGGAATTGTTATTCAATCTAAGAATTTCGGAGAAACTTGGAGTAAAATTACTGTAAAAACAGATAATGCGTTAATGTCTGTTAAGGCGCTTAGTCCACAGATAATTGTTGCTGTTGGAAATGGGGGAACAATTTTGCGCTCAACTGATGCTGGTCTAACTTGGTTATCACAAATAAGTACAATAACTCGACCAATATTAAAATCTTTTTTTACAACTATCGATTCAGGATTTGCAGTAGGTGAATATGGTGTAATGCTTAGAACATCAAACGGAGGGATTACGTGGTCAAGAATTACATCTGTAGTTATGAGTCATTTGCGCCATATTGAATTTTTGGATAGTAAAACAGGAATTGCAG
Organism: Ignavibacteriales bacterium; assembly: GCA_037446575.1. GTDB lineage: Bacteria > Bacteroidota > Ignavibacteria > UBA10030 > UBA10030 > JBBIII01. The sequence continues at coordinate 21,791 of JBBIII010000006.1, read as the reverse complement.
TCGGAGCTATGGGAACAATACTCATTACTACAAACTCAGGAAATACTTGGGTTCAGCAGAATAGTGGTACATCAAGTTGGTTAAATTCGGCTATGATGCTTCAAAACTCTGTATACTTAGTATTTGGCGCAGATGGAATAATATTACGCTCATTAGATAATGGGATAACATGGAAAATACAATCTTCCGGCACATCTAAGGAATTATTTGATTCTCACTTTTTCGATAATTCAAATGGAATAGTTGTAGGAGCAGAGGGTTTAATTTTACGCACACAGAACGGCGGAGAAAATTGGAATATTATAAGAAGCAATATTACGTTAGACTTACGCTCTATCCAATTTTTCGACGATAAGAGGGGTATAATAGTTGGAGCCGGGGGAGTGATTTTAAGAACTAACAACGGAGGCGCTACGTGGACAAAAATCGATACGAATTTTCCTTTATCGTTATTTGGACTTACGATTAATTAAATTAGTAGTTGTCTCCCGGTTTATATTTCCTTAGAGCTTTCAAAACGGCATCAAAATCCTTTGGTATCTTTGCTTCCACAATTATTTTTTTTTGCATTATTGGATGTATAAATTTTGTGGAGTATGCATGTAATGCGGTTCTTTCTAACAGCGGCTTTTCTTCCCCCCTTTTTCGATAGTTATGTTTAATTTCCGAAAGATAGAATCTGTTTCCAATGCCATACAGCGGATCGGCAAGTATCGGTAGTCCAATTGCGCTCAGATGTATGCGTATCTGATGCGTACGTCCCGAAAGAGGTTTCGCTTCAATCAATGCATACCCATCGAACTGTTCAATCGTTTTATATTCTGTAACTGATTCCTTTCCAATTACTATATCTATTTTCATTTTCTTTAAATCATAGTTATCGACTGATATAGGTAGGTCAATTTTTCCTGTAGAATTTTTTGGGTTCCCACTTATTATTGCATAGTATATTTTTTCGACCTGTCTTTGCTCAAATGCATTATTTAAAAACGCATGAGTTTCCGGCGTTTTTGCAAATAATATTACTCCACTGGTTTCTTTATCAATTCTATGAACAATATAGATGGAACCAAATGTCTCTTTGAGTAGATCATATAAATTGAGTTTCTCTCTAACGAATCTATCCGGCACAGCAAGTAAATTTGCCGGTTTATTTATCGCAAGTAGATAGTCATCTTCAAAAAGAATTCCACCCCCTTCTTTGTTCAATATATGTTCAAGTTTCCATCGCATTGCGATATTAAATTTACATACGTTTATTTTAGAAACAAGTTATCGTTCCCAAGTTCGGTTTGAGAGGAATAAAGGTTGTACAAGAAATGTGTGGTGAAGTTTTTTGGGGCGTTCCTGAAATCAAATCATTTTTTCTGTCTGCATTTTGCAGCTTCAAACATAACTAACGCGCCTGCTACCGAGGCGTTGAGCGATTCAATTTTTCCCCGCATCGGTATCCTTACCAAAAAATCGCACTTATCTTTTACTAAGCGGCGAATGCCTTTTCCTTCATTTCCAACTACAATACCAAGCGGACCTTTGTAGTCGTGTTCGTAATAAAGCTTTTCGCTTTTCATTTCTGTCCCAACAATCCAGACGCCATTTCTTTTCAACTCGTCTATTAACGATGCAATATTTATTACTTGCGCAATTAGTATATGCGCGGTTGCGCCGGCAGAAGTTTTTATTACAGTAGAATTAATGGAAGCGGACTTGTGCAACGGAATTATAACTCCATGCGCGCCGGCACATTCAGCAGTGCGTATTAATGCGCCTAAGTTATGCGGATCTTCAATTTCATCTAAAATTAGTATAAATGGCGGTTCGTTTTTCTGTTTTGCTTTTGCAAGTATTTCTTCTACATCGGCATAGCGATAATTTCTAATTACTGCTATAATACCTTGCGTTTGTTTATTCCCTGCTAATTCAGTTAAGCGCGCTTTGCTAATTTCTTTTGTAGGAATAGAAAAATTAAACGCAAGCTTTTTTATCTGTTCGATGTTGTTGCCCGAAGCGCCATGTACAATATATATCAATTCAACTTGCTGACGTGATTTAAGCGCTTCGAGAACCGGTTGTTTCCCGAAAATAAAATTATCCATCTTGATTATTTAGCGATACTTTTGTTGCTTTTTGCAGTTTCAATAAACCTACTGTGCCAATTAGAATCAATATAATAGCAATTATTTGTGCTTCTGTTAGTCCCAAAAAAATTCTCGTATTGATTCGTATAAATTCTATCGAAAATCTTTCTAACCCTGATAGTATCAAGTAAATCATAAACAATTTACCGGTCGGTGCAGTACGCTTCCTTATTTTCCATAGATACAAAAACATTAAGGCGCAAATAATAAATTCATAAATAGGGGTGGGATGACAAGGAATATTATTTGGAACAATGCCATCTGGAAATTTACTTGTGATTTCCGGGAAATCTCTGAAGGCGAGGGAGGGGGGATAAGTTCCTTTTGAATAATCTGTTCCCCATGGCAAAGTAGTCGGAAATCCGTAATCGCCATCGCCTGCTAAGTGGCAGCCAATGCGTGCAATTCCGTAGCCAAGCATTAAAGCTGGAGCAATTGCATCGCCTATAGTAAGAAATTTGATATCCTTAATTTTACCATATATATATACTGAAAAAGCCGCTAGTATAAATCCGCCGTAAAAAGTTAATCCGCCTGGATTGAATATCAAATCGAATGGGTCTATTACAAAAGCTCTCCAATTTTCTATTATGAATAGTATTTTTGCTCCAATTATACCGCTGATTAACGCTATTATGACTATGTTATTTGCAATACTTGGCTCAAGTTTTCGGCGTTTGAACTCACTGCTCAATAAATAACTGCCAACTATAAAACCAAGTGCAAGCATTAAGCCATAACCGTAGATTGTAAAAGGTCCAATTTGAAAAAGTCGTGGGCACATAAGTTTTAATGATATGTTTTATATTTAAGTATTAATTGTTTGTATCGAAAGTCAATTGTTAAATGCAAAAAGTTCTAATTAACTACGATAATTCTACCGGTTCATTTGAAACAAGTATAAACGGTATTTTTGGTTTCTTCTTTACCTCAATGTTATCTTGTGTAATTTGAATTAAAAATTCGTTTCTTGTTTTATCTTGCTTTATTACAGTAAGGTTAAATTCACCCATTAAGTTTTGATAATCGCGTCTTGCTTGCGCGGGTCCTGTTTTAGGCAATAGTAATTCTGGAGCATGCAAGCCCGTGATTTTTAGAATAATTGCGCGCTCTTTAATCTCGTCTTCTAATAATATTTCATATCTAAAGCTGACAAATATCTTTGTTGTTTGGACGAGAAAAACTATAACATTTCTTTTTGTTTTTTCATCGTAATGATGAAAAATATTAAGCGTATAGATGGGATCGCGTTTTTGTTTAGCTCTCATTAGAAGTCGGAATTAAGATATTGTCCAATGACACATCTCTTTCTTCGCCAGTTCTCATGTTTTTGATTTTAGCTTTTTTTTGGTTCAACTCATCTTCGCCAATAACAATAACATACTTTGCTTCTAATCGGTTTGCTTCGCGCATTTGAGATTTGACACTGCGTCCTAAATAATCGACCTCTGTTATTATCCCTTTTCGGCGAAGGTCATTTGCTTTAATAAATGCCCATATACGAGCGGTTTCGTTTAATCCAACCAAATAAAGCAAAGGGGGTTCCGACTTAAATGATTTCTTATTTAATTTTTCAAGAACCATCAATAATCGTTCAATGCCGGAGGCAAAACCTACGCCGGGCGTGGGCGAGCCGCCTAATTCTTCAACAAGCAAATCGTATCTGCCGCCGCCTGCTAATGCGTCTTGTGAACCGAGAGCAACGCTTGTAATTTCAAAAGCAGTTTTTGTGTAATAGTCCAAACCACGCACCAATCTTCCATTAATTTCATAGTCGATATCAAGCGCATCGAGCAGGGAACGAACCGAAGCAAAATGAACCGCGCAAGTATCGCACAAATGATCAATCATTAACGGCATTGCAGATGTCAGCTTCTGATCATTTTCATCTTTCGAATCTAATACTCGTAATGGATTCTGACTAACCCGGTTTTTACTATCCCCTGATAATTTATCAATTATTTTTTGTAATTCTGTTTGTAGAATTTTTTTATATTGCGGTCTGCATTTTTCACAGCCGACTGAATTGATTTTCAATGTGAACTGATCGATGCCAAATTGTTTGTAAATTTCTAATGGTATTGCCATCATTTCGACATCAAGCTGGGGAGAAGAACCGCCGAGGGCTTCGGCGCCGAATTGATGAAACTGCCGTAGTCTTCCGGCTTGCGGTCTCTCTTGGCGAAACATAGGGCCAATGTAATAAATTTTTGTAAGTGGAGAGACCTCGCTTAGATTATTTTGAATATATGCTCGAATTGCCGCCGCCGTGCCTTCAGGGCGGAGCGTTATGCTTTCTTCGCTTCTGTCAATGAATGTGTACATCTCTTTACTGACTATATCTGTAAGTTCTCCGATGCTCCGAGAAAACAGTTTGGTCTGTTCAAAGATAGGTGTGCGAATCTCGCAGTAGTTGAAATAGCTCATAACGCGTCTAATTACCGATTCAACATTTTGCCAACTGCTAATTTCATCTGGAAGAATGTCTTTTACGCCTTTAATTGATCGGAATTTCAAATTAAAGTCCTTTCGGCGGTGCAACTATTTTTGCTATGGAGATGATTAAATGCGTTAGATAATTCACATTGAAATGCTTCATGCTTCAATAATATTTGCCTCTTCCTGCTTAAAGATTTCTAAAATATCTTCAGATGTTTCGGCTTCGAGAAGTTGATTGCGGAATTCTTCTTTATTCATTAAACGCGAAATTCTGCTCAATAGCTTAATATGTGGGCCGACCATGTTGTCGCGTCCAACAAGTAAAAAAATAAGCCGTACTGGTTGATCATCTAAAGACTGATAATCGATAGGTTGTGCTGTAACTGCAAATGCGGCAACAATATCGCTTACTGCGTCTGTTTTGCCGTGAGGGATTGCAAACCCAGAACCTACACCAGTAGACATAATTTTTTCACGTTCAAAAATTGCTGTCCGCATTTTTTCTTTATTAACTACTTGTTTTTGTGTCGCGGCAAGCTCTATCATTGCATTTATAATTTCTTCCTTTGTATTGCCCGGAAGTTTAGTTTGAACAACTGATTTGTTTAATATTTCAACAACCTTCATTCCATCCTCCAAATGTAATTCGCTTAATCATACTTTTTCAAATATGATTTTACTACATAAGATTGCAGTATTTTTTTTCAAAAAACAAATAAATTTTCATTTTTGATTCTGCTACGGTTCTATCCATTGATTTATTAGAAGTTCATATTCGTTGCATAATTTTTCTGCTGTCGTTGTGCTTTCCGACTCTGCGTTAATATGAAATACAGGTCTAGCTCTATCTGGATTCAGCATAATTGATGTTGTTCCATCAAATCCGTTAGGATATAATTTTATTCCTTCGATAAGTTGCCGTGGAATATTTTCCGAATGTTCGGTTAATTTTCTTAAGACCTTTCCTTTCACATGCCAAGGGCACGAAACATTTTTCTTTATAAATTTAAGGCGAGGTGTCTCTCTATCTAACTCTCCAATTCTTTTATTTGTCTTGGCTATACATTCTAATAGCTTTGCTATCGAATACATACCATCTGAAGCAAATAAGAATTCATTAAAAATAAATCCGCCCTTCGTGCCGCCAACAAATCTCAATTCTTTATCCGACGCCGCTTCCATAAGCGCAAGGTGGCTGTCGCGAGTCTTTATTGCTTGCAGGTTAAACTCTTTCGCAATCATATCAACTTCGCCGCTTGCAGAAATTGGCACAGCGAATTTTCGCAAGTCAGGATTAGACATAGCATAGAATTTTAACATTAATGTTAATAATCTATCGCTGTCAATCAAACGACCATTTTCATCTATAATAAATATTTTCTCTGCGCCAGCATCGAATAAACAACCGACATCATATTTTAATGAAGTTACGACATAAGCAAGTTCTCTTAACGAATTTTCGAAACTTTCCACTGTCTTCGTGATTTTTTTGTTGTCTAAGTATGCATTTAATGCAACAACTTGTATTTCTAAGTTACCCAAAATATTTGGGAATATTGTAGATGCAATACCGTTTGAATAGTCTATTACTAATTTAAGTTTGGAGGGCTGAATAGTCTTTGTATCTAAAGTTTCTAAAAAACGCTGAACATAACTTTCCGTTGTGCGTTCGGGGAATGAGATAGAACCGACTTGTTCATGATGCGCTCTGTTAAAATCTTCGCCAAAAAAGAGTCTATCCATTGATTTTGTTTTGTTTGATGGCAAATCTTTCCCTTGTGCGTCGAAGAAAATTATATCAGTACTATTTCTATCGAAGGGAGATTTGCGGACATGGATTCCGCCTCGTTCTTTTCCTGTTCGAAGTTCATGCCTTACTATAGGAATTGAGGTCGCTCGTAAATCTATACAATTAGCGCCCGCCGACATCAACCCGGTCATAATGGCTCTGTTTATCATTCTGGAGACATTGTCGAAATCTCGGCTTGTTACAACCGAAGAGCCGGCTCCCACCAATGCGCCAAATGTTGCGCCTAGTTTTGCTCCAAACTCGGGATTGATTTCTATATTTGAAAGTCCGGTTACGCGCGCATCTGTAAAAAGTTCTCGCAACCATCTATCTTCCCATACAAGACTTCGGGTAACTATAGAACGTTCTTCAATTGTTTTTTCGGGCCATATTTTTATATTTGATAGAAGCTTACTGCCGCGTCCAACTTTGCATGAGTCGCTGATAAATACATTTTCCATAATAACAACATCATCGTTAATGATGCAGTTAGAACAGACTACATCAAGTGAAAGCTCCGAGCGTGCTCCAATTTTCGAATTTTTCCAAATTACAGAATTACGTATTACCGCGCCTGGGAATACTTCGCAATTATCCCCGATTACAGAGTTGCTTATCACCGCTCCGCTGTATATATGGCAATTCTTACCTATAACACTTGTACCTGTTAAATTCCGGTCTTCAGTTTCAATAATTGATCCTTCGCCTATTATCAGCGACCCTCTTCGTTCGCCTGAAATTCTAATTTTTACATCTCCTAATAGGGAATCTATATGTGCATCTTGATATTCATTTAAACTACCGATGTCTTTCCAATATCCCTCGGCAATATAACCGTATAATCCTAAATTTCGTTCTAGTAATAGCGGAAAAAGATTTTTGCTAAAGTCGAATTCTTTTTTCTCTGGAATTAAATCTAAAACTTCGGGTTCAAGTATATAGATGCCTGTATTGATAGTATCGCTAAACACTTCGCCCCATGTAGGTTTTTCTAAAAAACGATTAATTTTACCATCTTCTTTAGTTAATACTACGCCAAATTGTAATGGATTTGGCACTCTTGTTAATAATATTGTAGCTAATGCTTTTTTTTCTTTGTGGAATTTAATTGCAGATGTCAAATCAAAATCAGTTAAAACGTCGCCGCTTATTATTATAAACTTCTCATCTAAAAAATCTTTTGCATTCCTTACGCTTCCCGCTGTTCCGTAATCTGCTTCCGCTTTAAGGTATTGCATTTTAATGCCGAACTTACTGCCATCTCCAAAATGTGCCATTATACTATCTGGTTGGTAAAATAGTGTGGACACAATATCTTTTATACCATGAGTTTTAAGTAGTTCAACAATGTATTCCATCATAGGTCTGTTGACCATTGGAACCATTGGTTTTGGAATATTGGTAGTTAATGGACGCAATCGCGTTCCAAATCCACCTGCCATTATTACTGCTTTCATAGTCCTTTTTTGAAAGGGGGTTAAATTAGTTTCCTTTGCAGAAAAAAGTTATGCAAAAATAAATAATCCTGCAAGTAATGAAGTTATCCAATAGAAATTATGAATAAATGTAATAAAAATTCATTGTTTCAATTGCAAATTTTTTTGTGGTTGCCGGTTTTCAAAGTGATTATTTACAATGCTAAAAAAATATATGTTAAGTGGTTGACTTTACAGCACAAAACAGGTAAATTTAGTGTAATTTGAGGGCAAACATAGGACTCTCTAAATAAATGACAGACGCCCAAAAGTTCAATGCGATCTATTCTGCCTTGAAGTCCGTAAAAATTACGGAGGAATTGATAGTATTGGGGGGCGTCGTATCATTTTTAGGGGGAGTGTTTGTTGCGGGTTCATTATTAAAAACGGTGTTATTTTTAACATCGGGAGTTCTAATTTCATTCGTAATCGTAAAACTGGTAAAACATGCGGCAAGTTCGACTTATGTAAGAAGTGTTCACGCTTCTAAAAATGAAGAGGAGCAAAATGTAAAAGTGAAAAAACTTGTCTTCGATGATTTTCAAGCTTCAGATGAACAGTATCAAATAAAATTTGTAGATGAAACTAAAGATAAACTTGCAAAATTAAATAATGAAGAGAGAATTAAAACTAACCTAAAGATGCCTGAAAAATCTGTAACAACAACATTCGATATAAATGAATTCATTGAGTCTCCGAACGAAGGAAAAAGTAACGAAGGAGGACCACGGGTTGAATTCAATGTGTTAATAAAGCGCGTGCTGAATGTTGTTAAAGATGTGCATTTTGCCCATACAGTTTGTTTATTTTGGATTAATAAAGAAAAACAGCAATTAGTGCTAGAAAACTATGTAACTGATTCGGAAAAGTTTATGTCTCATAAGCGGTTTCCATTATCTTCAGATTTGGTAAGCCAAATTGCGATTAATGGCAAACCGCAAATTGTGAACTATGTTAATGCTTTAAGTCAAAACGAAATGATTCCGTATTATACATCAACTGAATCTATAAAAACTTTTGTGGGTGTGCCGATTTTCTATGATGGGGCAACGGTTTATGAGCCGATGGCTGTTCTTTTATTGGATTGTTTAGAGACTGATGCTTATGGAAATGAAACGATAGTATCGTTGGCTCAAATAGCAAAGTTAATTTCCACATTAATAAGAAGTTATACTGCTAAATATGATTTATTATTAGATTCTGAAGCCCTTAGGTCGATAGATCGAATACGTGAACATTTGAGTATAGATTTTAGCACTCATTCGATTTCACGTTCATTAGCGGAAGAAGTTTCGAGATTGCTTCCTTGGGATTATATTGTAGTAGTTCTATTTGATGACAATAAAAAATCTTGGATAGTGCACTATCTGATGAATCGGATGAATGATTCTTATGTGCCGTTACATTCAGAATTAGACGCACAGCAAAGTATGGTTGCAAGTGTTATACAGACAGGCGTGCCAAAGATAATTGATGATATTGCGAGCATAACATCGCCTCGGTTTTATCAAGCTGAAAGATGCGATTCAAAGGGGGCATTATTAATAGTGCCTCTTAATTCTTTAAGCAGATGTTATGGTGCATTGCTTGTAGAAAGTAAAGACGCCAAAACCTATTCCGAGCCAGATATAAAATTAGTAAGAAAGCTTACCGAAACAGCTTCTTGGGCTTTGGAGATTTTAAGTTTGACGGAAATAATGAATAACTATGTTTCGTTAGACGAAACGACCGGCGTCCTTACGCGTAAAAGCTTTATGGCGCGGCTTCAAGAAGAAGTACAGCGTGCAAATGATTTTTCGAATGAATTATCAATAGTTATGATTTCAATTGACCGGATGGAAGAGCACATTAAAAGATATGGAAGAGAAGCGTTCGATTTCATCCTTCAAAATGTAGGACGGCTGATTAAGATTTCTACCCGGCATTACGATGTTTTAGGCAGGTTCGATTTTAATTGCTTTGTAGTGCTTCTTGTGAATACAACATCCAATGAAGCATCTTTATGGGCGGAAAAAATTCGTAAAAATGTTGCAAGCAACATTATTAACATCGATAATAAAAGTTTTTCAGTAACAATAAGCGTTGGCGTAGCCGGAGCGATGGAAGACGCTACTGACGTGAATTTGTTAGAAAATGCCGACCGAGTATTACGCAAAGCTATCGAAGCAGGCGGCAATATTATTAGAATATATTAATTTATTTTTAGTAACTGATATTTTTTGGAGATTTAAATGGCAAAACAAACTGATTTCGCTGAAAAAGCAAAAAAAGCTGGTCAAGAAAAAGGAATAAAATGCCCAAAGTGCGGCACGGTCAAAACCCCGACGCTCTATGTGCAATCCGTACGCTCGGCGCATAGCTCTTTCCGATTTAATAGACAACGAGTTCAAATTTGTAAATGCAATGAAAAGGAGTTTTTAGGGTAAAGAATTTATATTCGAAACTCTATTATACCAATTTCTAATAGCATTGAAAAACAATAAACTTATACTCGTTATACTTGATAGCGTTGGCATTGGTGAAATGCCCGATGCCGCCGAATACGGCGATAGGGGAACAAATACAATTGCTAATATAGCTCGTGAAGTTGGCGGATTAAATTTGCCAAATTTAGCAAATTTAGGATTAGGTAATATTTCTCACATACACGGTGTTCCCAAAATCGAGAATGCACTTGGATGCTTTGGTAAGCTTGCCGAGGGGTCCAAAGGAAAAGACAGTACAACCGGGCATTGGGAAATTGCCGGAATTATTACTCAACGCGCCTTTCCTTTGTATCCGAACGGTTTTCCCGAAAATCTGCTAAAGAAATTTTTAGATGTTACAGGTTGCAAAGGATACTTAGGCAACAAACCAGCATCGGGTACAGAGATTATAAAAGAATTAGGCGATGAACATCTTCGGACTGGCTACCCAATCGTGTACACTTCTGGCGATTCGGTTTTTCAAATTGCAGCGCATGAAGAAGTAATTTCTTTAGAGCGCCTTTATGAGATTTGCAAAAAGACACGAGAACAAGTAGTAATTGATGAGCATTCGGTAGGTCGTGTAATTGCACGCCCATTTATAGGTGTAAGCGGTTCTTTTGTTCGTACAACAAATAGAAAAGACTACGCCGTAGAACCGCCATCGTTAACAATCTTAGATTGTTTGTACGAAGTAGGAATACCTACTATAGGTATCGGGAAAATTGATGATCTCTTTTGCGGACGTGGACTGAAAGAAAAAATTCATATCAAATCAAACGCTGATGGTATTGATGAAATTATTAAGTTTTCCAACTCAACCAAAGATGGTTTGATAATAGCAAATCTTATCGATTTTGATATGCTTTATGGACATCGACAGGACACCATAGGATATGCAAAATCGCTTGAAGAGTTTGATGAGAAACTACCTCAAATTCAACAATGCATAGAAAATGGAGACTTATTGATTTTAACAGCAGATCATGGCAATGATCCGACAGACCAAAGCACAGATCATACGCGAGAATATGTTCCTTTATTGTGTTATTCGATTTCCGGTAAAAAGAACATTAATCTTGGGATACGAAGCACTTTTGCAGATGTAGGTAAAACGATAGCAGAATTTTTTGAAATACCTAAAACTAAATTATTGGCAGGTCATAGCTTCTTAACAGAAATTATGTAGTTTGCTATGGAAACAATATAAGTTTCTTTTAGTCTAATAATCAGTCGGTTAGATATTCGTGGAAAAGCGATAAACACGATTTTACTTTCGAATAAAGAATTAACGCAATGACGTTACAAATTGTAAAACATATCGGCCTTTTTCCAAATTCAAAGGATTCATTCGTTATAGGTGTCGATATTGTAAAATATGTGTTTGATGCTGTTATTATGATTAGGTGGACGGGGTTCTGTTCGGCACATGATTTGAATAAACTTCTGATCTATTATTACACCGCCGATGGAAAAAAACCCCGTAAGCGCAAGTATAGAATGATTTGAAATAGAATAGATGAATAGGAAATGAACTTTATATGCCTTTTTTAGTGTTTAAATAAAAGACGAAAAAATTAATAAATGAATTTAGGTAAATAGATGGTAAAAATAAGCAAACAATATACAAACAGAGAAAGCCAATCTTTAGATAAATATTTGCAAGAGATTGGCAAGGTCGATTTATTAGTGCCTCAAGAGGAAATAGAACTTGCAAGACGTATTAAAAAGGGAGATCAAAAAGCATTAGAAAAATTAACAAAAGCCAATTTACGTTTTGTCGTAAGCGTTGCCAAACAATATCAGAATCAAGGTCTATCGCTCGGCGATTTGATAAATGAAGGAAATCTTGGACTTATAAAAGCGGCAAAAAGATTTGACGAAACAAGAGGTTTTAAATTTATCTCGTACGCAGTATGGTGGATTCGTCAATCGATATTGCAGGCATTGGCAGAACAATCGCGTATTGTTCGGTTGCCGCTTAACCGCGTTGGCGCGTTAAATAAAATCGGAAAAGCATTCAGCACGCTCGAGCAGGAATTTGAACGCGAACCAAGCGCAAGCGAACTTGCAGAAGAGTTAGACATGTCGTTGTTCGAGGTTTCGGACACTCTAAAAATATCCGGCAGGCACTTATCTATGGATGCGCCATTTGCTCAGGGCGAAGACAATCGTCTGCTCGATGTTATTCAAGATAATCGCCAACCTACTCCAGATTCCGGATTGTTAGAGCAATCGTTGAAAGATGAAGTAAAGCGAGCTTTAGCAACATTAAGCGAACGAGAAGCGCAAGTTATAAAATTATACTTTGGGTTAGATTCAGAACATTCGCTTACTTTGGAAGAGATTGGAGAAAAATTTAATCTTACGCGAGAGAGGGTGCGGCAAATAAAAGAAAAGGCAATTCGGCGCCTTCGACATGCATCGCGCAGTAAAGCATTACGTGCATATCTTGGATAAGAAGATGCATAAAACCATATAGAAAAATTTTATTAGCAAGCCCCGTCTTTGCGGGGCTTTGTTATAAAAAGTATGATTCGCTTTTTAAAAAAAGTAAATATTGTAATTGTTACGGGATTCGTTTTCGCAATCCTTATTTTTGACGGATGCGGCGGGTCGTCTCCGAGGTTTGGAGGAAGCGAACGAAAAAAATCTTCTACCGAAACAAAGTCCAAGCCCGGGCCTCGGTTTTCTTCAAAAGAAGCTGAAGAGGAGATGAAAGAAAACGACAAGAAAGTCGAACCGAAAGAAGTTGAACGAATAGCAAGCGGCGAACGAGATTTTAAAAAAGAAAAAAATCCGGCTATTAAACCGTTAGATCAAAGTAAAATGATGCGTGAAATATCTAAGTATATGGGAGTTGCTTATGTAAATGGCGGGATCAGCATGACTGGAATGGATTGCTCAGGTTATACAATGACTGTCTATAAGAATTCTATCGGTGTTCAACTTCCGCGCTCGAGCGCCGAACAATCGAAGATAGGTAAAGCTGTCGATTTTAACCAATTGAAATTCGGTGATTTGATTTTCTTTAACACAACCGGAGAAAGCGCTTCGCATGTCGGAATTTATTTGGGCGATGATTTGTTTGCGCATGCCAGCGTTTCACTCGGTGTTACGATTTCATCATTACAAAGTTCTTATTATTCGAAACGTTATGAAAGTGCGCGAAGAATAATTTTAGATTGAAAGTTAATCAATTCGAAAGTGTTTAAATGACCGTTCTTCCAATATATCTTTTTGGCACTAAAGTTCTTAAGAAAACTGCAAAACCGGTAGACTCGCTGGATGATTCGATCGTGAAATTAATAATCGATATGTTCGAGACTATGCACAAAGCAAACGGACTCGGATTGGCTGCAACACAGGTCGGAAATCTTCACCGCATCATAACTGTTGATATTACTGATGTCGATGAACATAATGCAGAAGGTGAAAAAGAAGACGATGCACATCCGACCTCGCCTGATCTTCCGAGAAAAATTGTTCTGATAAATCCGGAAATTCTTGCAGAAGAAGAAAAATGGACAATGCAAGAGGGTTGTTTAAGTCTTCCTGATGTTCGTGGTGATGTCGAGCGTGCAGAAAAGATCCATGTTCGTTATCGAGACTCTGAATTCAACGAACAAGAAATTCATGCAGATGGACTGCTCGCCCGTGTTATATTGCACGAGCTTGATCATCTGAATGGTGTACTATTTGTCGATCGAATAAATAAAGCTAAGAGAAGTTTGCTTCTTCCGAAACTTAGAAAAATAAGAAAGGGAGAAATGAAACCTGAATATCCGGTAATAACTGCTTCTGAGGAGTGAGTAATGCGGATTATATTTATGGGTACACCAGAATTTGCAATACCAAGTTTGCGAATTTTAATTGAACACTCATACGAAATTGCCGCAGTTGTAACAACACCCGACAAACCGCGCGGTCGAGGCCAGCATGTTTCTTTTACACCGATAAAAGAATTTGCTCTACAACATCAATTGCCTATTCTTCAGCCCGATAGTTTAAGAGATCAAAAATTTATTAACGAGATACACGCGCTAAACTCTGATCTCATAGTGATAGTTGCATTTAGAATTTTGCCAAAAGAAATTTTCACAATTCCAAAATACGGTTCATTTAATTTGCACGCTTCTCTTTTGCCAAAATATCGTGGCGCCGCGCCAATTAATTGGGCTATAATTAATGGGGAAACGGAAACAGGTGTTACTACATTTTTTCTTCAGGAAAAAGTAGATACCGGATCGATAATTTTGCAAGCCCGCGTAGAAATTGACTCGGATGAAAATGCGGGCGAATTATACAAGAAGCTTTCCGATGCCGGAGCAGATATAGTAGTGCAGACTGTCCGCTTAATAGAACTCGGCAAAGCTCAGCCGCGAATGCAGGATGATTCTTTAGCAACTCCAGCGCCAAAAATTTTTAAAGACGATTGCCGAATCGAATGGAATAAACCAGCAAGACAAATCCATAACTTTATCAGAGGGCTTTCTCCCTATCCGTCTTCTTGGACAGTTCATAGTGGTAAAATTATTAAGATCCATAGAAGTAATATTTTAGAATCTTCGATTAATTTACCTGGAGAAGTAATATTACGAACGAATAACGCACTTCATATTGGAACATCAGAAGGCGCAATCTCAATTTTGGAAATTCAACAAGAAGGGAAGAAAAAATTAGGTGTTGAAGAATTTCTTAGAGGATATTCAATTGAAGTTGGTGAAAGATTTGAATAAAACAGAATGCAATATTTGTAACTCAAAAGATTTCTCGTATATTAATTATGTTAGAAAGAACCTCGTTAATTTATCGAGGATATAAAAATTGCAAACGCAACAAATAACGACGCATTAATCTAATTTGGCTTCTTTCAGTTGTTAAGAAAAACGACAGTATTAATAACATGGATAAACAAACCGCTTCTCAAAAATCAGAACAAGTAACTGATGCTAACACCAATACAAAAAATGGATGCCAAAGTATTGTTCAAGGCGGAGCAGATTTTGGTTCAACAAGTATTGGTTTAGATAAAAATTTCGATAGAAAATTAGCGCGAATAATTGATCATACATTACTAAAGCCAGACGCCACAAAACAAGAAATCGAAAAACTTTGTTTAGAAGCAAAGCATTATCAATTTGCTAGTGTTTGTATTAATCCAACTTATGTAAAATTGTGCGCTCAACTTCTCTCTGGTTCCAATGTAAAAGTATGCACAGTAATTGGCTTCCCATTGGGAGCTACATCAAGCTTAACGAAATTATTTGAAACAGATCAGGCAATACTAGATGGCGCAAATGAAGTTGATATGGTTATAAATATCGGAATGTTGAAATCTGGCGAATACGATTTTGTTGAAAAAGATATTATTGGGGTCGTTACGATTGCGCGCAAACATAATGTTTTAGTGAAAGTAATAATTGAGACAGGATTGTTGACTGACGAAGAAAAGATTAAAGTTTGTGAAATAGCTAAAAAGAGCGGGGCAGATTTTGTAAAAACATCAACTGGATTTGTAAAAGGCGGCGCAACTGCAAGCGATATAGCTTTAATGCGGAAAATTGTGGGCTCAGAAATGGGAGTAAAAGCATCTGGCGGTGTTCGTACGCAAGAACAAGCTTTGGAGTTAATCGCAAGCGGCGCTAATAGAATCGGCGCCAGCGCTAGCGTTAAAATTGTAACCGGTGAAAAAGCAGATTCTCCATCAACATATTAGAAAGTAAATTGGTGAGTTCACGTTTTCTCACAATTATTCTTTTAGCATTTGGTTTTTGTCTGCAGAATATTAATTGTGTTTCTTCAGAAGAAACAGGAGCGGGGGATAGAGCAAGATCACCCGTTCATACGGTCAAACCTGTTGATACCACTAGAAGGTTTGTAGAACGTAAAATTATTACCGATACAACGCAAAAAATAGATGCAGAAAACTTTGGTGGACAAAAACAAGAACGCATTCCGCCAAAATTTAAATCGAAACAGGATACGATTCGCGCATCGATGGTTACTAAGAAAAAAAATATTGCGAATCTAATACAAATTGAGATTCCCGAAAATCCTTTTTATACAGTTCAGATTGGAGCTTTTGCACAAATGTCTAACGCTTTACAAGCGCATAAAAAAGCAAAGGAACGTTTTACATATCAACCTGTATTTAATAATTATTTAGAAAAAGCGAACATATATCGCGTAAGTGTGGGTAGATACGAAGAACGAAAGGACGCTTTTTCATTACGAGATACGCTAAAGCGGCTTTACCCGACCGATTATTATCAATGTTGGATAAATTATATTCCATGAAGATTATTCTGTTAACAGCAATTATTTCTGTTGTTTGTTTTTTTATCTTTATTGGTTGTTCTTCAACAAAATCTTTTTTAAATGATACTCAAGATACAGATAAAAAAGATGCGCAGGAAGAAAATCAGAAGGGAAAAAAACTACCGCTTTCTTCATACGAGGCAACGCTAAATCCATCAGATTATGACGACGAAGTTGATATTGTGCAGAGATCGCATATTGAAGCGAAAAAAAAGGAAGGAACGATTGAAATTCCTCCGGATAGCACGACAATTGTAGAAGAGGTGATCCAAGGTTTTCGTATTCAAGTCTTTTCATCGTCAAATGTTGATGAAGCAGTAAGAGCAAAAAGTGTTGCAATCGAAAAGTTTTTTAGTGATTCTGTTTATATGGTGTACGATGCCCCTGTTTATAAAATAAGAGTGGGCGATTTTGCGAACCGGTACGAAGCAAATCAAAGATTACCGGAGTTTATAGAAAGCGGTTATAGAGATGCTTGGATAGTGCCGGATCGAGTAGTACAAAGAAAAGTTGTGCGCGTTATACCTTTAAGATAAATACGTTGCAATTTTTTCCGGCTACTATAAAAAGTTCTTTTCCGTCGGTTGCTAACTACGCTTATTTAAAACAGACTCAAATCACAAACAAAATTTTTTAATTGTGCCAATCAGCAAATTTATTTTTTGTGTCAAGTGAATTTTTAGTGTAAAAAATAAAAAAAATACCGCCTAAAATTTAACTTGACAAAGCTGCTGTAACCACATATATTTACAGCCAGTTGCGAAGCATAAAAAAAGGAAAGGCAACGCAACAACCATTCGTTTTTTTGTTTTCTTGAAATTTAATAATCGATATTCAAAACATCATATGATGTCGATGATGTTTATTATTAAAAAATATTTTCTAGCATAAAATGCTAAATAAGGAGATGACGATGCAGGATTTTAGTTCCACCAAAGTTAATTTTGAATCCAAGATAGCAAAATCGACATTTAAAAAACAAGGTCTTCGTTTTAAAAGATATTATACCAAAGAGGGGATTCATCCGTTTGATGAAGTTGAATGGGAATTACGCTCTGCGGCAATCACTAACGATCGTGGAGAAAAAATATTTGAACAAAAGGATGTAGAAGCGCCAAAATCTTGGTCAATAGCGGCAACAAATGTGGTAGTATCAAAATATTTTTATGGGCAAATGGATACACCGGAACGTGAAAAGAGTATAAAGCAATTAATTGATCGTGTTGCGCGAACGTATTATAAGTGGGGTCTAAAAGATGGATATTTTGCATCTCAAGAAGATGCAAATATTTTTTATATAGAACTTACTTATTTACTCTTGCATCAGATGATGTCATTTAATAGTCCTGTTTGGTTTAATGTTGGTATCGAAGAAAAGCCGCAATGTTCTGCATGTTTTATCAACTCAGTGCAAGATAATATGGATTCGATCTTGAACTTAGCAAAAACAGAAGGTATGCTATTTAAATTTGGATCAGGAACAGGTTCTAATCTTTCAACGCTGCGTTCTTCAAAGGAACGAATTACAGGAGGAGGTACGGCTTCTGGACCGGTTTCTTTTATGAAGGGATATGACGCATTTGCAGGCGTAATAAAGTCTGGAGGTAAAACACGAAGAGCGGCAAAGATGGTAATTCTTAATGCCGATCATCCAGATATAATTCAATTTATTAATTGCAAAGCTGAAGAAGAAAAGAAAGCTTGGGCATTAATAGAAGCAGGATATGACGGAGGATTCAATGTGCCTGGTGGCGCTTATGATTCTATTTTTTATCAGAATGCAAACCACTCTGTTCGAGTTACAGATGAGCTAATGAAGGCTGTGTTAGAAGATAAAGACTGGTGGACAAAAGCAGTAAAAGGCGGAGTGCCTGTTGAAAAGTTCCGTGCACGCGATCTGATGAAACAAATTGCTAATGCGGCATGGGCTTGCGGGGACCCAGGAATTCAATTTCATTCTACAATCAACAGTTGGCATACTTGTTCTAAAACAGCGCCTATTCATTCATCAAATCCATGCAGTGAATATATGTTTTTAGATGATAGCGCATGTAATCTTGCATCGCTTAATCTTATGAAGTTTCGTCGTGCCGATGACAGCTTTAACGTTGAAGCATTTAAAAGAGCAATCCAAGTTACAATCACAGCGATGGAAATTTCTGTCGATAACTCGTGCTATCCAACGCCGGCAATCACAAGAAATAGCCACGATTTTCGTCCATTAGGAATTGGTTATGCGAATCTTGGAGCTTTATTAATGTCGCGTGGACTTGCTTATGATAGTGAAGAAGGACGTACACTTGCCGCTGCAATTACATCACTAATGAGTGGTGAGGCATATAAACAATCAGCAATAATTTCATCTGTTATGGGTCCATTTGCTGGTTATGAAACTAATCGAGAGCCAATGCTCAATGTAATGATAAAACATGGAATTCATGCGGAAAAAATTAATCAGAGCTATATCAACACTGACTTATGGGAAGCACAATACAAAGTATGGCAAGATGTAGTTGAACTTGGCAAACAGTACGGAATCCGTAACGCACAAACCACAGTCTTGGCTCCAACCGGTACGATTGGCTTTATGATGGATTGTGATACTACAGGTGTTGAACCGGATATTGCGCTGGTAAAATATAAAAAGATGAGCGGCGGCGGATTTATGAAAATCGTGAATCAAACGGTTAAGGAAGCATTGACAAAGCTAAATTATGACAGTGAACAAATTGAACACATTATAGCATATATCGACAAGAACGAAACTATTGAAGGCGCTCCACATCTAAAGGAAGAACATTTGCCAATTTTTGATTGTGCATTTAAA
The DNA here is from genome assembly GCA_037446575.1 of Ignavibacteriales bacterium. Classification (GTDB taxonomy): domain Bacteria; phylum Bacteroidota; class Ignavibacteria; order UBA10030; family UBA10030; genus JBBIII01. Next base: position 2,337 of record JBBIII010000006.1, on the reverse strand, counting down.
CCATCAAATGGAAAACGATCTATTCATTATATGGGACACATTAGGATGATGGCCGCGGTTCAGCCGTTTATTTCCGGCGCAATTTCTAAGACTGTAAATATGCCTAATGATGTAACACCAGAAGATATTTCTCAGGCGTATATTGAAGCATGGAATTTAGGACTTAAAGCAATTGCAGTTTATCGCGATGGATGTAAGCGCACGCAACCTTTAAGTACATCAATTGATAAGAAACAGGAAAAATTACAAGTAATATCTAAACCAGCACGCCGAAGATTACCGGATGAACGCCAATCTATTACACACAAATTTAGTATTGCCGGACATGAAGGTTATATAACTGTAGGTATGTTTGAAGATGGACACCCCGGTGAATTATTCATTACAATGTCAAAGGAAGGTTCAACAATTTCCGGATTGATGGATTCTCTTGCAACTTCAATTTCAATTGCACTGCAATACGGCGTTCCTTTAAAAGTATTAGTTGATAAATTCAGTCACGCGCGATATGAGCCATCCGGTTTTACAAACAACCCTGATATCCCGATTGCAAAATCTGTAAGCGATTATATTTTCCGATGGCTTGGAAAAAAGTTTTTAATTGAAGATAAAGGTGAGGATGATAACATGAGCGGAATTCAGGTTTCTGCAGAAACTGCGAAGAAACCTATTTCCATCCTTAACGCAGCTGCGGTAAAAGCGGCGTCTGTGTTAGAGAGAAATGAAAAAGTTGTATTTCAAACTCAAGCTGATGCACCCCCTTGCCATGAATGCGGAAGTATTATGATTCGAAGCGGCTCGTGCTATAAATGTCTCGAATGTGGAAGTACAAGCGGTTGCTCCTAATGTTTTTAAGAAAGATGTCTGACACTTCCTTATGTTTTCATTTGTAAGTGTCTGACATCTCCATTCGGTAAACCACAGAGCACACAGAGGAGCGCAAAGGAAAAATTGTAGTGTCCGATACCCTGATCGGACGATTATTTATGAGTCTAACATCTTTAAGCAGTAACCACAAAGCACACCAAGTAACGCAAAGTAAAAATTGAAACTTGGTAGGCGAAGACTTTAGTCTTCGTTTATGAACTAAGGACGAAACCTGAAGGTTTCGACTACCATTAAGGTCGACTCAGCAAGTCGACTTACATAATTTGTAGATGCCTGACACTTGCATAAGCCATAGTTCAGAAAGTGTCTGACAACTTTAGGCGGCAAACAAATGCAACTATGCAAAGCCTATTTACATATATGCGGAGCAGTTTGAAAGTGAAACAATGGCACAAAATGACAGAGAAATGAAGAAAATAGACAAAAAAAGGAAAGATTAAGACATTAAAAGCGGTTAGTTTTTTCAGTGATCTTGTAACTCGCACTACCGGACTGAAGTGCAAGATTTGCCCTAGGGTTTGTGATGTCCTTGCTGAGAATACTACACAAATATTAGCTCAACCCGACAAAGTTTTGGATTATTATTAAATGACTCTTTCCTTTATAATATTTTTTTGTTACGATTGTACAGTCTTATTGGTTAACAAGCGACTGAGGGCTATGATTCATTACCCATATAAAGAAAATGTTGTTCAGCAGTTTAGTTCAACTGAATTTTATCTCCACTTGTCTAAAAGATATTTCCGTTTGGTATTTTTCTCAAATGCGGATAAAATCCTAAAAGTTAGGTAGCCATCAAAAGAAGGAGGGACATATGAAATACTATTGTATCCCATACATTTGTATTCTTTTATTATTTAGTTGTAAAGAGAAATCAAGTGAGATTACAGTGTCTACATCAATTACTCCAGGGGTTTACTCCGGAACGTTTGAATATCTATCTAGTATTGCGACCGACACTGGTATTGCTCAACTAACATTCACTTCTATATCTTATACTTGCCTCCCTATACAATCGAATCATTTGATGTCGGGTGCGGGTACATATACTATAGATAATTCAATTATAATATTTACAGATACAACAATACATGTGCTTGACAGTAGGTTGGGAGATTTTTTACTAGCCGGTGAATATACGTTGTCAGTAAAAGGGGCGAGTTTATCCTTGATGCATAGGGATGACACTGCAAATAGATTAATAAAATTTGAATTAACTCTTAAAGAATAATGGCTGCTTCCTAAGCAATAAAAGTTGAGGGTAATGGAGTAGTTCTTGCTGGTATAGGTTTAAAGCCAAATTCAGTGGCTTTATAGTCGAAACATTTTAGGAAAGTTTAAAATATTTTTTTATAATATAGAAATCATTAGGCGGCTTTCAAAGTCTAGAAGATATAAAAAATAATATAACTGGTGAGTAATATGAAAAGTAAACATTTAATAATGCCA
>JBBIII010000005.1:0-91145 GCA_037446575.1 Ignavibacteriales bacterium | reverse complement strand
TTTAAACTATTTGTTTTTTTAGTATTATCGTGTATATTTACATACCGAACGGTCGGTATGTAAATATTTTATTAATTGCGAAAAAAAATTATGAGTGATACACGTGAACGAATTTTACAAACTGCATTCAGTTTATTTTTAAGAAAAAGTTATAAAGAAGTTACTTTGAATGAATTAATCGAAGCCACAGGTTTATCAAAAGGGGCTTTTTATCATTACTTCGCGAGCAAAGAACAACTCTTCATTGAAGTAATTAATGTATTCTTTTTTGAAAAGTCGTTTATTGATTACAGCAAGTTAAGTCACGATTCGTTATGGTCTTTTTATCATGATTACGCAAAGGCGGTTCAGAAACTAATAAACAGCTATAAAGACTACATTGATTATAAAAAAACAGAAGCAAGTATAAATTATTTTACGTTAATATTTGACGCTCTAAAACATTTTCCTGGTTTTCGCAAAAAGTTGATGGAAGCTCAAAAAAAAGAATTAAATGCGTGGACAAAAATTGTAAAGATCGGTCGGGAAAAAGGAGAATATTCTTCTTCAATGTCTGACGAACAGTTGGCGAGGATGTTCATTTACTCAAACGATGGAATTGCGTTGTATGTTTTGATGAACGGCAATTATAATAATATTGAACATGAAATGATTACGCTCTGGGATAATTTTTATAAAGAAGTAAAAGATTAATAATGCCAGAATAATTTTTAGGAATTGATATTGCTCGTTGCAATATCATGATATGTTCACCGAAGAAAATAAGTCTTTTACCGAATTAAACTGTGTAAACATAGAGTTATATCCTATAATAAAGAAAATTATTGCGAAATTAAATTGACAAGAAAAAGGAATTTCGATGATTAAATATAATCTGATAAATTTAATAATTTGTTTCGGCTTATTGATGCTGACGTCAAATAATTTATCGGGGCAGAATAATAAAGTTGTTTATTTATCGTGGAATAATGTTATTGAAATATCATTAAAAGAAAATCTTTCACTAAAATCAAAAATGTTAGACTACGATGTTCAGAGCATAGAAACATGGAAGTCCTTATCTTATTTTTTACCATCAATAGGTTATCAGGGAATAATACAGAGAAGCGTGGAACTTCCGGTTTTTGTCTTCATGGGGCAAAGATTTGTGGTTGGAACGCCATATACTTTTCAGCATTCGCTTAATCTTTCGCTTCCGATTTTTGCAGGAGGTAGTAGGTGGTTTAATTATGGTATTCAAAGTAACATAAAGAAATCTCTAACAGAAGAACTTAAAGGTAAAGAGGAAGAAACAGTCCTTAATAGTTTGCAGGCATATTACGCAATAATATTATCTGATGAATTGGCAAAATCTGCAGAAGAAGCAGTAACTGTAGCAAAACAAAATTTGGGTCAAGTTCAAAAATTTTACGATGCAGGAACAGCGACGGAGTTGGATCTGCAAAGAGCAAAAGCGCAGTACTCATCAACTTTGCCTTTAATGGAATCGGCTGTATCGAACAGAAGATTATCTATTCAAAGATTAAAAGGATTGCTAAATATTCCGCTTACAGATTCTCTTGTAGTAGTAGATAAATTAGAGATAAAAGACTTTCTGGGCGAACACACTAATATTTCTTTAGATGATTATAAATTGCTTTCGATGGAGAATCGAAAAGATATCAAAGCATTTGAATTTCAGAGAGAGGCGGCTATTGGCGGAGAAAGGATAGCGCTTAGCCGGTTTGCGCCTACAATAGCAATTTCTGCAAGTGTAGATCATATGGCGCCGATGGACAACTCAAAAGTAACTTGGTCGGATTATATAAGGTCAAAAACAATAACGCTATCAGTCTCATGGCCGTTATTTGAAGGCGGAAGGCGCGCGCTCGATTATCAAATAGCAAAGGTTAAAAGCGAGCAAATGGATTTACTGATTAAACAAGCGCGGGTTGGGACCGAATTAGACATTGAACAAAATTATTACGGTTACTTAGAAGCATCTAAGAATTTACAGAGTCTAAAAGATGCATTAGAGCAGTATAGAGAGAGTCTTAGAATATCAAATTTGCTCTATTCGCAGGGCATAAGTAATCAGTTGGATGTTTTAAATGCGCAATTGCTATATTCACAAAGTAAAATTAATTACCTACAAGGAATTTATAAATATAACGTAAGTCAGTTGACGTTATTAAAATCAGTTGGGTTAATAGATAAAATATGGAAATAATTTTTGAGGATAAGATGAGCAATAAAATATTGGTTTCGATGGTTTCTATTTTATTCCTATTAGGATGCGCACAAAAAAGCGAAGAGAACAATGGAAAAGAGGTCCCTGTAAAAATATTTAAAGTTAAGTCCGAATCAATTTCAAAGTATATTCGTGCAACAGGCACAGTTGAGGCAGATGAGGATGTAATACTTTACAGCAGAATTACCGAACGCGTGAAGGCGATATATGTAACACCGGGTCAATCTGTTATGGAAGACCAAATTCTTGTAGAGCAAAAGAATGACATTCTTAAACAAGGGATGGAGATTGCCGCCGCTTCTTTGAAGTCTGCTGAATTGCAATCAAAACTAACGGCAATAGATTTTGAGAGAATGGTTAAGCTTTATGGAGAAAATGCAATAAGCCCACAACAATTCGAAAAAGCAAAACTTGCAAAAGAAACTGCTGATAATACATTAGATCAGGCTAAATCGTTATATGAACAAGCAAAAGATCAATACGAAAATAGTTTCATTAAAGCGCCATTTAATGGTATAGTCGCCGCTGTTTATGTAGAAAAGAACCAAACTATCAACATGGGGCAATCGGTGGTTCAGGTGATTTCGCCCACCAAGATGAAGGCGAAGGTCCACATAACAGGAGAAGATGTCAATTCAGTCAAAGCGGGGCAAAGAGCGCTGATAAAATTTCCAATTATTAAAGATAAAGAATACTTTGGCAAGGTTAGTAGAATTAACATTGCTGTAGATCAGGTTACAAAATCTGTAGAAGTTGAAATTGTATTCCTCTCCAAAGATGAAAATATTAAGTCTGGTATGTTCGGTGAGTATTATATTGAAATACAGCAACATCCCGATTGCTTAGTTATTCCCGAAGTCGCTTTAATCCCGCAGACCGAAATAAAAATTGACAGAACGACCGGGCTCCAAAGTACGTTAAAAAAACACTTCTTATATGTAATCGAAAATAATAAAGCCAAAATGATAGAAGTAAAAACAGGGATTGCAGATGAAGGACGAGTCGAGATTACTTCTGGAATTAAAACCGGCGATTCGGTAATAATTATTGGTCAGAATATTGTTAAGGTTGGTCAAACTGTTATTGTAACTGAATAAGGGAATTTACTATTATGTTTATCGCGAAGTTTTCACTTAAAAGACAGATTACATTAATAATGATATATTCGGTGGTAATCTTTTTCAGTTTATTTTCACTTTCGCAGTTGAAAATTGATTTTTTCCCGAATATAACTTTTCCGTTTGCCGGCGTTATAACAAGTTATTCGGGCGTTGGTCCAGAAGATATTGAGAATTTAATAACCAGACCAATAGAAGAGGCGGTGTCATCAGTTAAAAACATAAAGAAAGTCAATTCGCAATCATCAAAGGGCAACTCGATTGTGATGCTTGAGTTTAATTATGGGACCGACATGGATAAGGCGGAAAATGACATCAGGAAGAACTTGGACTATATCAGAGATTTCTTACCTACGGATGCTAGCTCGCCAATTGTGTTTGTGTTTGATCCTTCAATGATGCCGATAAGTTATTTTAATGTAAGTTCGCCCTATCTGGGTCCGGCTGAATTGAGAAGACTTGCAGAAGAAAAAATTGAGCCGTTATTGGAAAGAATTGACGGTGTAGCTTCCGTTCAGACAATGGGGGGACAGCAACGGCAGATAAATGTGAATATTAATCCGGTTTTACTTGCTTCGTACGATCTATCTCCTAATGATGTCGTACAGGCGATTCAATATGGCGGCGGACTTTTACCATCCGGCACAATTCAGACTAAGGGCAGAAACTATAATCTTCGCGTATTTAGTGAATATTCATCGGTGGAGCAGATTAAAAAAACCGTTCTAATTCATAAAAAGGGAATTCCTATATATATAAAAGATGTGGCGATTGTCGAGGATGGATACAAGGAAAACACAAATGAAGTAAGAGCCGACTTTGGCGAAGGCGTTATGCTTGTGCTTATGAAACAATCCGACGCCAATACTATTTTAACTAGTAGAAAAGTTAAAGAAGCAATACCAGAAATAATTTCTCATTTGCCGCAAGGAACGCAATTTATTTCGTTATGGGACCAAGCGGATTTTATTTTGAAGTCGGTAAGAAATTTACAAAACACTGCGTTAATTGCATTCTTCCTGACATTCATTGTAATCTATTTCTTTCTTAGGAATTTTCGGGGTAGCATTATTATGGGAATTTCGATACCGCTATCCGTAATTGCGACATTTGCCGTTATGTTTGCGGCGAATGTTACATTAAATATTATTTCGATGGCGGGACTTGCGCTTGCAATTGGTATGTTAGTAGATAACTCAATAGTAACTCTCGAAAATATCTACCGGCACAGAGAAATGAATAAAAATCTGGTTGAGTCTGCAGAAATCGGCGCTCAAGAAATTGGTATGGCGATAACAGCTTCTACGCTTACAACAATTGCAGTGTTTGTGCCAGTTCTATTTGTTCCCAACATAACCGGGCAATTGTTTAAAGATATGGTTTTAACTATAACGTTTAGTTTAGTTGTATCGTTGGTAGTGGCGTTAACATTTGTGCCGTTGTTATCTGCAAATATTCTTAAAATTGAGAATAGGAAGAAGCACAATAAATTAGAGAAATACAAAGATGTTGTAGGCGGATGGTTAGATAAATTAGCTTTCAAATATAGTAAAATTCTTCATTGGACTCTTTATCATAAAAAGATAATACTAATTTCTGTATCAATACTTTTCGTTCTTTCGGTTGGATTAGCGGGTTTGTTGGGCGGCGAATTCATGCCAAAAACTGATCAAGGAATAATAAACGTCATAATGGAATCTCCATCGGGGACGCCAATTGAACAAACACGAATGTACGCTTACAGAATTGAAGATATTTTCAAAGAGACATTAAATGATGGCGATTATGAATCTGTTGCAATATTTTATGGAGAAAGGGAAGGTTGGGGAGCATTTGGGACCACATCGAGCACAATTGAGATTTTGATAAAATTGACGCCCAAAAATAAAAGGAAGACATCCCAATTTGAAATACAGGATAAATTAAGGGAAAAATTGGATAAGATGCCGGGAGTAACGTACACTTTTATGGAAAATGCGACTTTTTCTACAGAAAAAGATATAGAGGTAAAAGTAATAGGGTTTAACGTTGCCGGAGCAAAAGTAATTGCAAATGAACTAAAATCAAAAATGGAAAAAATAAAAGGGCTTGTTGATATTTCGTTAAATATTAAAGAAACCACTCCTGAGTTGCAAGTTCATCTAAATAAAGATTTGTTAAATCATTATAATTTATCTTCTTTGCAAGTCGCTGCAAATATTTCAACGGCAATACAGGGCAAGGTTGCGTCTCGTTTTCGAGAATTTGGCGATGAATATGATATTCGCGTTCAATTTTCAAAAGACTACAGAAACAAAAAAGAATCATTGGAGCAAATTGAGATTGCGTTGCCTACAGGCGGAAGAATAAGACTGAAGGATATTGCGAATATCACAGAAGCACAATCGAGTCCAACCATATTCCGAGAAAATCAGAGCAGATTTATATCGGTTGGATGTGGTTTATCGGGCATAGATTTATCTACTGCAGTTAAAGAAATTAAAAAGATAATAGCCGACACTCCTATTCCATCTGAATACCAGATAGTTCTTGGCGGCACTGCTGAAGATCAGCAGGAAGCGTTTTACTATTTAGGATTGGCTTTCCTTGCGGCAATATTGCTGGTTTATATGATAATGGCGTCGCAATTTGAGTCGTTCGTAGATCCGTTAATTATTATGTTCACAGTCCCTCTTTCAATAATTGGAGTATTTATTTTTTTGGCGATAACAGGCACTTCAATAAGCGTTATGGCTCTTGTGGGAATAGTAATGCTCGTAGGTATTTCTGTAAACAACGGTATTGTTTTAGTTGATTACATTAATCAGCAACGGCGTAAAGGACTGGAATTGTACGAAGCTGTCGAGTTTAGTTGTAAAGTCAGAATGCGACCTGTGCTTATGACTGCATCAACAACTATACTTGGAATGGTTCCTTTGGCGATTGGGCTTGGTGAAGGTTCAGAAACTTGGGCTCCGCTTGCAAGAGCTGTAATAGGCGGATTGACAGCTACTACAGTTTTAACTTTAGTAGTAATACCTGTGCTCTATATAGTTTTTGAGCTTGCTGAAGAAAAGGTGAAGAATTATTTCAGAGCAAGAAAAAGAATTGTATAATTTTCCTACTTTCTGTTTTAGGTTAATTGGGAATCTTACTTGAAAACGACAAATGAGATTCCCGCCTTCGCGGGTATGACAACTTTTTAGTCAACCTCGACATCTGCTTTTTTTTAGTAACCCTCCAAAGTATAGAAAATTATCTTACATCTTTTTAGGAAAAATAATTGAAGGTTACTTTGCTTCGCTAAACCTTACCTCTTCGTTCTTCGAGTTTTAGTCGGATTTCTTCGCATTGTTTTTTATTGAGATCGAGTTTTGACACAAAAAATATTGCAACTAATAATCCGGTTAATGGTATTCCTGCAAGTGCGGCGCGTATCCAAAAAATTGTATCGGGCGATTGCGCGCTTGACGAAGCGTTAAAACCTGTCAAGCTTAATATTGATCCAGAAATAAAATAACCAAGCGAATTGCCAAGCTTGAGAATGTAAGAACCGCAAGCTGTAAAAGAACCTTCCCGCCTTATGCCCATATTTAGTTCATCATAGTCAATTATGTCGGCGCCAATAGAACTATGCAACATCCAAATTCCGGCTGATGCTAAACCCATTAATCCTGAGGAAATAGTTTGCAACCAAGGAATAAACGGAGTGTAGAGAAACCAGGAACCTCCATATCCTATTATTCCAATAAGCCCAGCTATAATTACAGCCGTTTTCTTTTCAGTTTTGTGGGCGATAGTTCCAAGCGTTGGAGCGCCTAAAAATCCGCCTAACATAAATGCAAGCCCCATCCAAAAATTCCAATTATCTCCTTCAATTGTGTTGCCGCCGCACACATAATATACAGTTGCGTAGTAACCGAGCGCTCCTACCATACTCGTTCCCATTATGAAAGAACCCCCTACTCCCATCATTAATCTGAAAGGTTTGCATTTAAGCGTTTCATAGTAAGAGCTTTTTAATGAAATTCTTTCTTTGGTTTTCACAACGACTTTCTCGTAATAGCGTTCTTTCACTCGGAAGAAAATTGTGATAGCAAAAACAGCCATTAACAATCCTAAAATTGAAGTATAAACTTGCATCCCTAATAATGTGTTCTTACCAGCGTTGTCAGGAAGTAGAAACCACGATAGATTTGTGAACCTTAACGCATAGAAATTTCCAACCTCAAATATTTTTTGCATAGAACCACGGTAAGTCATAACGGATGTTCTCTCGTTATAATCGGGAGTCATTTCTGCGCCGAGACTATTGTATGGGACAGTAAAAAAAGAAATTATTGGGATATAAATTAAAGATGAAACAATCATATACCAGAAAATAATAGAAAGCCCAAGAAATGTAGAATCAGACCAATCAGGAGAAACCAAAAACAACGCTGGTAGAATCAATCCGCTTAAAACGCCTGCAATTAGTATGAAAGGTCGCCTACGTCCGATTTTAGAGCGGAAATTGTCAGAAATCCATCCGGCTATTGGATCGGCAATTGCATCATAAATTCTAATGAGTGTTAAAGCTAAACCGACAAGCCAAGGTTCAACGCCGAGATAAATATTGAAAACTGCAAATGCGACTGCTGGATACAGCCACAAGCCCCACATATCGAGACTCGTTCCAAGTCCATAAGATATTTTTGTGGTGATGGGAATTCTATCGCGGATTATGCCTGAGATAGTCGCTTGCTCCATTTTAGCTCCTTAGTTAATTTACATTTAGTAAAAAATTCACTTTATGATAAAATCTCAACAATAAGTACCGGCGATATCAAAGTATTTTATTGATTCGCAAAAGGGTGTTTCTTTTAATGATACTTTTTAATAACGGATTTTATCTTCCATGTTTTTCCAATTATTGAAAGCAATTATAGCTTCATCTTTCAATAATTGTACCATAGGAATTCGACGTAGTTGGAGGGGTTTATTGATTTCGTCATATATAAACGAATCGTCAAAATCAATACTTGCCGCGTCTTCTTTTGTATTGCCAAAATAAATTTTTGCAGGTCGCGCCCAATAAATAGCTCCTAAACACATTGGACAGGGTTCGCAAGATGTGTAGATTTCGCATCCATCTAATTGAAATGCGCCGAGAACTTTGCACGCCTTGCGTATTGCCACAATTTCTGCATGAGCGGTCGGATCGTTAGTAGAAGTAACTGTGTTTGTTCCTTGCGCTATTATTTTTCCATCTTTTACTACAATAGCGGCAAACGGACCGCCTTTGCCTGATGCGACATTTTCGATTGAGAGATTTATCGCTTCTCTCATAAATTTTTTGTTTTTCTCTTCCATTTTATTCTCTTGCTGTTCTCTGTCTATATGTAATTAGTATTCAATTATCGCTTGTTAATTCAATATGAATTCGCAATTGACTTATCATAATCTGTATTTACTATCTCTATTCAAAGTCTTCCAATGTCTTCTTTCCATAAATTTGGATTATTCTTGATGAACTCTTCCATCATTTCTATGCACTCGTCCATATCCCAATCGTGAAATTCTACCCAGTGATCTGTAAGAAATTGTTCGTCGCCGCGAAAAGTGCGCGACTCGCCAATATAAACTTTTTCAATTCCGAATTGCGCTAATGCTCCCGAACAAAGATAACACGGAAAAAGCGTTGTAAAGAGAATAGTCCCGGCGTACGAACCAATCCTTCCTGCATTTCGAATGCACTCAATTTCAGCATGCGCAAGCGGGTCGTTATTTTGGACGCGTCTGTTATGTCCACGACCAATTATTTTGCCATCGCGCACTAATACAGCGCCAATTGGAATTCCCCCTTCTTGCAGACTAATTTTTGCCTCTTCAATTGCCGCTTTCATAAATTCTTCCACCTTCATAATCCTTTCATCTGATGTTAAAATCATACATATTCTATGGATTATACTTACAATATTCAATATAAATAACACAACATCTTGAATTTTCAGTTCTATTATTCTATTCTGTGCAAGAAAATAGTTTAATGGGTTGGATTTGTCAATGGAGATTTTATGAAAGAAGTTGAATCCGCGCTTGGTCAAGTAAGCGATTTCATTTGGGGGTGGCCTCTAATTGCGCTACTTGTGGGAACGCATATTTTTTTAACATTCAGATTAAAATTTATTCAAAGGTTTATCGGCAGGGCAATTAAGATTTCATTTTCGCGTGAGCGTGAAGGCGCAGGAGACGTGAGTCAATTTGGAGCATTGACAACCGCGCTTGCCGCTACTATTGGCACAGGCAATATTGTTGGAGTTGCAACAGCAGTTGCGGCTGGTGGTCCCGGCGCCGTTCTTTGGATGTGGTTAACTGGCGTTTTTGGAATTGCCACAAAGTATGGCGAGGCAGTATTGTCTGTAAAGTATCGCGTTACAACAAAAGAGGGCTTGATGGCGGGCGGTCCTATGTATGTTCTTGAAAGAGGAATGAATGCAAAATGGTTGGGAATATTATTCGCCGCTTTAACAGCTATTGCCGCTTTTGGAATCGGAAATATGGTGCAAGCTAACTCTATCTCAATTATGATGCAGGAGACATTCAACATCTCGCCTTGGATTACAGGTATTATGTTAACGATTTTGACCGCAATCGTAATTATCGGCGGCATCAAATCGATTGCAAAAGTTTGCGAAAGACTTGTGCCGTTTATGGCTTTGTTTTATATCTTCGGTTGTTTAGTTTTACTTGTTATGAATTATTCAACAATCCCAAATGCAATAGATATAATTTTTACAAGCGCTTTCACTGGGCATGCAGTTATTGGCGGATTCCTTGGCGCGGGAATGAGGGAGGCAATTCGTTACGGCGTAGCGCGCGGTTTATTTTCAAACGAGTCTGGACTTGGCAGTGCGCCAATCGTTGCCGCTGCGGCTCAAACTAAAAATCCGGTTAGGCAAGCGTTGGTCTCTTCTACAGGTACTTTCTGGGATACTGTTGTAGTATGCGCTCTTACCGGAATTGTATTAGTAAATTCCGGTGAATGGATTAATGGATACAGCGGAGCTGTTCTAACTAAAGCCGCGTTTTCCGAATTGCCAATTGTCGGCTCAACTATTTTAGCCGTGGGATTATTGACTTTTGTTTTTTCCACTATACTTGGCTGGTCTTATTACGGAGAGAAAGCGGCAGAGTATCTTTTTGGAAGCTTTGCCGTAAAACCTTACAGATATATTTGGGTAATAGCTGTATTGATTGGTTCCGTCGTTTCGTTGCCGATTGTTTGGTCCTTTGCCGATATTGCTAATGGATTAATGGCAATACCGAACCTTATTTCGCTATTATTGCTGAGCAATGTAATAGTTTCAGAAACAAATAAGTACTTGTGGAATAATAATTTAAATTCATCCGAATAAATTTTTTTAATAATGTTGGAATATTTATGACACGAATGCAAACTTTCCTAATTTTTTTGGCAATTGTTTTCATAGTATATGGATTAATTAACACATATATCTATATTCGCGGAGTGAGCGCAATTCCACAATCATCTCCTCTTCGCACATGGTTCACATGGATATTTTGGTTTATTGCGCTATCGTATTTTATTGCTCGCTTTCTAGAGCGTATAGCGCTTTCAATATTTACAGATATTCTTTTGTGGATTGGATCGTTTTGGTTGGGAGCGTTAGTCTATTTTCTTCTTATATGTTTATTAATAGATATTTTCCGATTGGCAAATTTCGTTGTTCCATTCTTCCCCGATATGATAAAACGAAATTATCAAAACGTAAAACAAATTCTTTTAATCGGATCAATAATAATCGTAGGACTAATTGTAATTGGTTCTCGCATCAATGCTATGTTCCCGCGTATTAAAACAATTGATTTACATATTCACAAAAAATCTGCTCTGAAAGAGCTAAATGTTGTAATGCTTTCAGATGTTCATCTTGGAACGATCGTTTGTAACAGCCATTTTATAAGAATAGTAGAAAAGATTAATTCGTTAGAACCAGATGTTGTTCTATTTGCCGGTGATTTGTTGGATGAAGATGTAGAGCCAGTAATCAGACAGAATTTAGGCGAAACGCTAACGACTATAAAATCAAAATACGGCGTTTATGGAATTACTGGAAACCATGAATACATAGGGGGCGTGGAAGAATCATGTAAATATTTATCCGATAATGGCGTTGTAATGGTAAGAGATTCTGCCGTAAAAATTGCAGATGCGTTTATCTTAGTTGGAAGAGAAGATATTAGCATAAGGCAATTTAACGGAAGACAACGCAAACAGCTTAGCGATCTTATTAAAGATGTGGATAAATCTCTGCCCATAATTATGATGGATCACCAGCCGCATAGATTAACAGATGCGATTGAAAATGGAATAGACCTACAACTTTCTGGTCATACACATAACGGTCAGCTTTGGCCCCTAAATTACATTGCAAAAGCTGTTTATGATGTAAGCTGGGGTTATAAGCAAATCGAACGAACGCATTTTTATATTTCGAGCGGAGTTGGAACTTGGGGGCCACCAATGCGAAGCGGTAATTATCCAGAAATTGTGAACTTGAAGTTGAAGTTTATGAGTTATTGAGTCTAAGAATGTATGAGTAAATGAACCGATAAATGATTTTCGATTGTTAAGGTAGATAAATGTTTAGATTATCAATTCCTTTTAAAAAATACGGTGGGATTTTGTTGATATGTGTATTGTTTTTTTTATTAGGCATTCCTTTACTTAATAATATGATTATCTACACGCCGGATAGCGCTCGTTATTTGATATGGGCAAATTCGTTGGCAAAATTTCAAGGATTTATAGACGCTACAGAACCAGAAGCTACTCGCTATGTAATTCATGCGCCGTTCTATTCTTTACTTTTAGTTCCATCTGCGCTATTATTTCCGTTTAGTGTTATTGCCGCAAAAGCGACAACACTAATTATTGGTTGTGCGTTGTTGATTGCTTTTTTTCTTTTGCTAAAGCGAAGCGTTGGCGAAAAATACGCGCTGTTAGGAGCTTTGTTGCTTGCGCTTAATCCTATGATATTTGTTTATTCAACTCAAATGTTATCTGATGTCCCATTTGTGCTTTGCCTTGTTTTGTTTTTCTATTTCACAGCGCAAATATTGGAACGAAATGCTACTCGCAAAATTGATTTCGCGCTTATCTCGGTTCTTACCATTGGTATTCTGATGCGCGAGATCGGTTTAACTCTGCTAATATCTGCCGTATTATTTTTCATCTGGAAAAAACAATATCGCAGAGCGTTATTTTTCTTTTTCACGCCGGTAATTTTTTATGGATTATGGTTTTTACGCAACGAGATAATTGTAGCCGGTTTTGAAAATCCGCCATTCCGCAACTCTCAAATATTCATTCAAAATATTTATACAACAGCAGACGCAAATCTAATGCAAGAGATGTTAGAGCGAATTCGAGTAAATTTCACCGTCTATTTAAAACATGTTGGTAAATTAATTTTTCTTTCAAATGAGCAGTCTTATTCATATTTAAGCGCGTCAAATATCGGAAAATTCATTGAGGTTGTTCAAAAAATATTTGCGCCGAATTATTGGATTGTTACAGCAATAACTTCAGTTTTTACGGCTTTAGGCGTTTGGATCCTAAGAAAATCTCCATTGCTATTATCAATCGGTTTGTTCGTCGGTTTTTATTGCGTCGTCATTTTAGTTTATCCTGTTAACGATATTCGGTTTTTATTGCCAATCGCAGTAATAATTTTGTATCTATTTCTACACGGCATAAAATTTACTATTAAAGAATGGCGTGCCAGCGTAAATTATCGCGCTATTCGATATGCAATAGTTGCATTGTTGCTTTATTTGGTTTGCATTAATTTGAATCTATTACAAGCAACAATTACAAATAATTGGCAGTATTCAAAATCATTCGAAGAGTTATATCAAAAAATTAAACTGCAAAAAATTTACTCAGAAACATTTACTAAGCCATTTCAACTTGCCGCGCAGTGGATAATGGAAAACTCAGATAGTTCGGATGTTGTGATAAGTCGAAAAGAGCTTGCATTATGGCTTAAGGGGCGGAAAGTATTATTAAGCAATCCGCGAAGCTCTACAGTTGCGCTGGATAAAAGGTTGCGTGATTATAATGTGAGATATTTGGTTGCTGTAAAATGGTGCCTGCAAATTAGCGAGTATGAGAATTTATTGGTTCAATCGAAAAATTATGATTTCAATCTTGTTTATTCGGTTGGAGATATTGAAGTGTATGAGGTTAAGCAAAGAGATTATTCTGCCGAAGCAAAGAGAACAGCGGAATTGGATTCGAGCGTTCGTTCTCAATATAGAGAAGCAATACAAATTATTGAAATCGAACCATTGCGAGCTAAAGCAATATTGAAAAAAATTTCTTATGAGTACGATGATTTTCCGATTGTAAGGTACAACATTGCGGTGGCAAAAGAATTTATAGGCGAGTTAGATACTGCCGATATTATATTTGATGGATTTCGTTCAATGCCGCAAGCTGGATTTTTTCTTCAGCAAGTATGGTTTCATCGTAAAAATATTTCATTGTTAAAAGAAGTTAACGAGAATATATCTTTGAATAAAAAAGCTGAATTGTATAATAATATCGCCGGCAATTATTGGGCTCTCGGGTATCAGAAACAAGCCGTGAAGATGTTGGAAAAATCGCTTTCTTCAGATTCATCTTTAAAAAGCGCAAACATCTACTCTGTATTATTTCCATTGTTAATGGACGATACAGTTCAAGTGCGTAATAGAATAAAAATTGCGCTAACGACTATCCCCGAAAATAATTATATAAAAAACACATACCGCATTTTGAATTACTACGATTCTTTAAATTATTCACAGGCAATAAAAAAACAAAAACAGATGCGAATGGAGATAGTAAAGACATATCTTGCCATGAATCTTACTGAATACGCTATAGATGAATTGATTAATATATCAAAACTATATCCGAATGATGAAGAAGTTCTATTTCAACTCGGCGTATTGTTAGAAATGAAGCGGTGTTATTTTTCTGCATTAAAGTATTATGAAAGAGTTCTTCAGTTAAATCCTGTTCATGCGCAAACCAAACAAAATATTTTTTTATTAAACAGACGAATGCAAAATTGATTTTGCATTTGGGCCACATTTTTAATAAATTTGTATTGTTTTAAGGGCCCTTAGCTCAGTTGGTTAGAGCAGCAGACTCATAATCTGCGGGTCGTAGGTTCGAGCCCTACAGGGCCCACATATTAAAGCCGATTTCTAAATGAAGTCGGCTTTTTTATTTTAAGCATTGAAAAAAACCTCCAAAGCTTTGGGCAGGCATTTTACTTCTATTGGCGTTGTTCCTAACAATTGTCCATCGGGTGTTAAGCGTTTAGGCGAACTTGTATTGATAATCAAATGCTTTGCTTGGAATATTTCAACTTCTTTCATCGTCCCATGTGTTCCTGTAAAAATCTTTGGGAGACATTGGAGCACTCTTCTGCGATTAAGTTTATTCAATAGCGTTACATCTAAAAATCCATCATCTATTTTTGCTGAGGGCGCCATTAAAAAATCTTTTCCCGTATATCGAGAATTTGAAATCTCAACAAAGACATTTTCTCTCTCGTAAATTTTACCATCAGCTTCCAATGTAAGCTGATATGATTTTAAATTTATGGTTTGATAGAAAACGCCAAGAATATACGATAAATCACCGAATATTCGGAGTTTATAAGCAGTTGACGCAATGTCGGTTACAAATCCAAACCCGAGTATGTTGATGAAATAGAACACCTTTCCGCTTGAGGTGAATGTTCCGACGTCAATTTTTTTTGTGTATCCGAATTTAATTGTATCTAAAGCTTCCTCCCATTTTTCAGGGAAAAGGTTTAGATCGCGCGCTAAAGCGTTTCCTCGTCCAATTGGAATAATGCCAAATGGTATCCGTTTCGCTGATTTGTTTGCGAAGTAGCCATTGAGGGCTTCAAATAAAGTTCCATCTCCTCCTGAGATTAAAATAGCGTCGTATTTTTTAAAATCAATACTGCTGACAATCGTAATTCCATGTCCTGCAAATTCTGTTTGAACTGTGTCAAATTCAATTCCTCGTTTTTTCAGAGCTTCCAAAATAGACGGGTAAAGTTTTTTCCCGTTATTATGTCCGGCTGCAGGATTGTTAAGATAAAAAACTTTCATAATCAAAAGAGTATTTATAGATATAATTATCGGATTAATTTAGACAAAGAAGAGGAGGCGAATAACCCATCCACTTCATCAATACTAACTGAACGCCACTCTGCTATTTGTTTTATTATTGCCTTGCGCACATTTTCTTTTAGTTGCACAATATCATTAATTGTCAACTGAGCCGTTTCAATAGGAGGTAAAACCTTTAAGAATATTTTAGAGGGGCTTCCAAATTTCCAACTATTTTTTGGAATGCAATTTCGACTTCCATCTATAACGAGTGGAAGGATGTTGACTTTCGCCTTTATTGCAAGGTAAAATGCTCCATCCGTAAATGAACTCACGCGTCCATCTATTGTCCGGGTTCCTTCTGGAAAAATCATTATCGAACATTGTTGTTTTAAAATATCCAGCGCTTGTAGAAATGCTTTTGCTCCGCTACGTGGATTCTTTCTATCTACGCAGATATCACCAGCTAATTTCATCATCCAACCGATAATCGGAATCTTAAATAATTCTTTTTTTGCCATCCATTTCATCTCCCATGGTAAATTACTAATTAATGGTATGTCTACCATAGATTGATGATTGCATACTACTACGTAGGGTAATCTGGGGTTGGTTATTTCTTCACCCATAATTTCTAATTTCCAAGCTGGATTTATTAAAACTAAAATATTACCTAACTTTCTAAAAAAATAACCTGTATAGTAATGAACCGGATCAGCATCAAAGATTCTTACAATAAGCATGATAAGAAACCAAATAGGAATTAGTAATCCCGTTGTGATCCAGATAATAATTGAGCGAATCATTATAAATACCTTTGATTTCTATCCACCGATTAGCAGTCCTGCAATAGTAGCAGTCATTAAAGTCGCTAATGTTCCGCCGAGGACTGCGCGCAATCCTAATGCTGAAATATCTTTCTTTCGTTCCGGCGCCATAGAACCGATTCCTCCGATGAGAATTGCGATTGACGAGAAATTGGCAAATCCACAAAGCGCATAAGTTGCCATTAAAGTTCCTTTATCTGTTAATAGATTTGCCTTTAATAAAGAGGCGAGATCTAAGTAAGCTACAAATTCATTAAGGACTACTTTAGTGCCAATAAGACTTCCGAAACGGAATGCATCGCTCCAAGGAACTCCAATAGCCGCGCCAACAAATTGCAGTATCAATCCGAACACGAGTTGCATAGAAAGGGGTTGTCCAAAATTAGATGTTAAGTACTCGTTTATACCGATAATATTTCCAAAAGCTTGAAGTAAATAATTCAATAGCGCTATCAATGCAATAAATGCAAGCAACATTCCGGCAACATTCAAAGCAAGTTTAAGTCCATCTCCAGCTCCGGTTGCCGCCGCCTCAATTACGTTAGATGCGTTCTTTTCCACTTTCAAGCGAACGGTTCCTTTTGTTTCCGGTACGCCGGTTTCTGGAAATAGAATTTTTGAAATAACTAACGAGGCAGGCGCTGCCATAACGCTTGCCGCTAATAATTGAACCGCGAATTTCAATTGAGCTTCGTATAAAGGAATGTTATGCGCCTCGGCGAATGAATGGCCGAGCATTTGTATGTAACTTGCCATTACACCGCCGGCAATTGTAGCCATACCGCCCACCATAATTGTATGCAATTCAGATTGAGTCATTTTTGCGATGTATGGCTTTATTAAAAGCGGCGCTTCAGTCTGCCCCACGAAAATGTTCGCGGTGTTTGATAAAGACTCAGCTCCACTTGTTCCGAGCAATTTTGCCATAATCCAAGCCATCCCTTTCACTATCGTTTGCAGAATTCCCAAATAATATAGTATTGATGTAAGGCAGGAAATAAATATAATAGTAGGCAGAACTTGAAATGCAAAAAAGAATCCTAAACTTTCTGGACCCGAATTGAAAGCGAGCCGACCTAAAACAAATTCCGAACCTTTAGTAGTGAATTTGAGCAAATTAACAACTACGCCGCCAAGCCAATCAACAATATCTTTAGGCCAACCGAGTGCAAAAAACCATGAGCGCAGCAATTCGTGATGAATAATGAAAATTGCAAATACCAATTGAATACAGAGACCGATTGCAACAAGTCGCCAATTTACTTGCCGTTTATTGTTTGAAAAAAGAAATGCAATCCCTATTAATACGAAAATACCGATTAAACCGCGCAATATAGATTCAATGTTCATAAAAATCCTTTTTTAAAAAATATGTTGAAAATTATTGCGAGCAATATAATAAACTTTCGTGTTGAATACACAGCACACATTAAAATAAAAGCATATATGTTCGTTCAACTGTTATATTTTTTTTGAATATATATTGCATAATAATTTCATTTAAAAAAAACTTGCAGAGTGAAAACGTTTTTGGTATATTTATTCAGTATTTGCGGGAATAACTCAGTTGGTAGAGTGCAACCTTGCCAAGGTTGATGTCGCGGGTTCGAGCCCCGTTTCCCGCTCAAAAAAATATGAGAGACTACATGCTTGCCCCACTTCAGAAAATACTTATAAGCAGTGGGGTTTTTGTTCTTTGAATTAACAGAAGATTAGTAAAATCATAAATCTTCAATCTTAGAATTCTAAGGCGCCGTACCCAAGTGGTAAGGGAGAGGTCTGCAAAACCTTTATGCAGCGGTTCGAATCCGCTCGGCGCCTCAACATAGGTAACTTAATGTTTGTATATATATTTAAATATAAGTTACAAATTACCATAATGCCGGGATGGCGGAATTGGTAGACGCACAGGACTTAAAATCCTGTGTCCTGACAAGGACGTGCGGGTTCGAGTCCCGCTCTCGGCACTACAATCAGAGAAATTCATACTTTTTATACAATCATAAAAAGGGTTTCTATTTGTTCACGCCTTTTAATTCATTTCTTTAATTCAATTCAATGAATATTTTGATATTAAGTATTTTTGTAATGCAGTTTTTACATCAGCCGTCTCTCGAAGGCAATGTAGATGATTCAAAAAGCCGCTCGTTTTATCGTTCTCAAAAGTTTGATCCTACTCGCGATGCAAAAAAAGATATTGAAAATGCAATAATTGAATCGAAAAAAAATAATAAACGAATACTTTTAGATGTTGGTGGCGAGTGGTGCAGTTGGTGCCATCGGCTCGATAGTCTCTTTATTAAAAACAACCATCTTAAAGAATATCTTTATAAACACTATGTGGTTGTAAAAATAAATGTTAGTAAGGAGAATGAAAATAAAGAAGTATTGTCGAAATATCCGAAAGTTGTCGGTTATCCACATCTTTTTATCTTAGATACAGATGGCAAGCTTTTGCATTCACAGAATACAGAAGCGCTTGAGTACTCAAAAGATAAACCTATAAAAGGATATGATAAAGAAAAGGTTTTTGCTTTCTTAAAAAAATGGACTATGAAAGGTGAGAAAAATCATCTACAAAAATTTTCTAAATAAATAACACAGTCTCCTAAAAGTCAATAAACATAGCGAAAGGAAAGAAAAAATAATATGACTACAACGCCTTCACAATCTATTTTAAAATCATTCCCAAAAGTTTTTTGGGTGGCAAATATTATGGAATTATTCGAACGCGCCGCTTATTATGGGATGAATTCTGTTCTTGCTATTTATCTTACAAATTCTATTGCACAAGGGGGACTTGGATTTTCGGAGCAATCGGTAGGATTTCTTCAAAGCATAATTTATGCATTGGTTTATGTTGCTCCAATTCTGGGCGGCGCTCTGGCTGATAGGTACGGTTACAGAAGAATGCTTATGGTTGCATTTTCTTTATTAGCTATAGGTTATTATTCAACTGGAAATATGAGTACTTATGGGACTGTTTTTGTCAGCTTACTAGTGCTTGCAACAGGAGCTGGCCTTTTCAAACCGATTATTTCGGGTACAATTGCCCGGACAACAACTGAGCAAAATTCCGGCTTTGGTTTCGGAATTTTTTATTGGATGATTAACTTAGGCGCATTCCTTGCTCCGCTTGTAGTTAGCTACTTGAAAGGATTTTCTTGGAGCTATGTTTTTATAGCTTCTTCACTTTATTGTTTGATAATGTTAATACCAACCGTTTTTATTTACCGTGATCCGCCTAGGAAAAACAACAAAAAGACTTTTAAAGAAGTGCTTGCCGGAGCCGCGCTTGTGTTAGGCGATTCTAGATTTATGCTTATGCTAATACTTTACTCGGGTTTTTGGATTTTGTATTTTCAGAATTTCGGTTCTGTATTGTGGTTCTTGCGGGATTTTATAGATAAAACTCCAATCAATACATTCTTTTCTTCATTGGGGATTCCAATAACCTTCGATGTCGAACATGTAACAGTTCTTAATGCCGGCACAATTATATTATTGCAAGTTGTTGTTAGTAAAGTTGTCCAAAAAATTAAACCTTTGCCAACTATGATAACCGGTATGATAATAGGTTCTGCTGGTTTTCTTTGCTTAGCTTATGCAAATACAGTGTGGATATTTATAGCAGGAATAGTTATTTTTTCAATTGGCGAAATGACAGCGCATCCAAAATATTTAAGCTATGTAGGTCTCATTGCTCCGGTAGATAAAAAAGCTGTATATATGGGATATGCTTCACTTTATGGAGTTATCGGAAGTTTGATTGGTTCAAATTTAGGCGGTATGTTGTACGAAGCAAAGCTTAAGCCGTTAATTGGTAAAACAGGAATCGAAGGAAACATTCATGAGTTTTGGATATTATTTGCGATTCTTGGAATTGTAGCTGTATCAGGATTGTTAATATACAATCGATTTTTTGCTGTCAACACACCAAAAACAAACATGTTGGCGCGGCGGGTTATGTTTGTTATTTATATTTGTCTTTTATTAACAGGGATTGCATTTTTCTACAACTCCATTTCAGGCGAAGCGGTAAGTTATAAATTAATGGTGCAATCAATTTTAATGATATTGCTTGGCGGCGGCGGACTTCTTATTACTATTAAACACAAACAAGAAAATGCAGGCGAGATGGCAAAATGACTTCTGTAGAACAGCGTAAAATGGTTCAACAGCTTAAACAAAAAATTACCAAGATGAATGCTGAAGAACGCGCTTTTTTTGTGATGTCAGCAAAGCGAGATAAGGATGACGAAGAATTGGATTCTTTGAGCATGAAACAATTAATACAATTGCACAACAAGTTTTTTCCGAAGCATAGCAAAGACGAGCTTGAGGAAAAATGGAAAAAATTTACAAGCAATTAATTGCAGAGGAATAAAATGGAATATAGAAGATTTGGCAAAACCGAACTTTTAATTTCAGAAATTGGATATGGGGCATGGGGAATTGGCGGCGCAATGTGGCAAGGGTCAAAAGATGCTGATTCTATCCAAGCTTTATATCGTGCATTCGATTTAGGAGTAAATTTTGTCGATACCGCTTTAATATATGGAGATGGGCATTCAGAAAGTTTGGTTGGCGGAGTATTAAAAAAGAGGAGCGAAAAAATTTATGTGGCATCTAAAATTCCGCCAAAAAACGGTAAGTGGCCCGCGCGTCTGGGAACACCTTTGCGCGATGCGTTTCCTTACGACTATATCATTAAATCCACGGAAACTAGTTTAAGTAACTTAAGAACAGATACAATTGATATTCAACAGTTTCATGTATGGGATGATAGTTGGGCAACGGAGAAAGAATGGCAGGATGCAATTGCTAAATTGAAAGAAGATGGAAAAATTCGTTTCTTCGGCGTTTCAATTAATGACCATCAGCCGGATAATGCTTTAAAACTTGCAGAAACAGGTTTAGTCGATTCAATTCAAGTTATTTACAATATTTTTGATCAATCTCCCGAAAAAAATCTTTTTCCGCTTTGTCAAAAGATGGATATTGGAGTAATTGTTCGCGTGCCACTCGATGAAGGCGGTTTGACAGGAAAAATTAATCCGCAGTCTATTTTTCCAGAAGGCGATTTCCGCAACAGATATTTTCGTGATGATAGAAAACAACAAATTTTTGAAAGAACAGAAAAGTTGAAAAACTTATTAGGAGATGAAATCAATACATTGTCTGAGCTTGCGCTTCGTTTCTGCTTACAGCATCTGGCGGTCTCGACTGTAATTCCGGGTATGCGTACGGTGGCAAACGTTGAGGCGAATTGTAAGGTTTCTGATGGAGTGAAATTAAGTGAATTTATGATGACAGAATTAAAAAAACATGCCTGGGAACGCAATTTTTATCGGTAGAAATTATCATATTTATCAATAAGCGAGGTCATTATGAAAATATTACCTTTTGTTGCTTTGATTTTTCTATGCTCGTGCGGTTCAAATGGAGACGTTGCCGATGAAGATATTGCATTTATCGAAAAAGGAATTTTTGATTATCATAATACTCTGAAACAAGCATATAACGGAGCGCCAATTAATACAGATAGTTTAATTAATCATTTTTTTGCTAAAGATGTTTATTATGTAACTTATTGGGGCTTGAGCGAACCGATAGATACGACAAAAACTCGTATTAGAAATGCCTTGCCGTTAATAAGGGATTATGAAAATAGATTAGAGAGAGTGAAAGTAAAAGTATATGGAAATGGGGCGTATGCTTTCTTTATACTTAGGCAAACTTATACGCTAAATGGCATTCTAATGGACGAGTATTTGCCCACTACTTATGTTTTAGAGCGAATAGATAACCGCTGGGTCGTGGTTCATTCTCAACGTTCTGCCGATTTTCAAACTACTCAGCATTTAATAGAAGTTGCTCTACAGCGCGAAGAACCTATTATTGATAAGAAGTAAAAAAAAAGCCCCTTCAAAATTAAATTTGAAGGGGCTACTCACACCAAAAGAAAAAATCACATTTCTTCCATTGCCGCACGTTGAGAACGTCGAATAGCTTTTGCTAATTTCATTCTCTTCTTGACCGAAGGTTTAGTGAAAAATGACCGCTTCTTTACTTCTTTTAGAATACCGGATCGCTCGTATTTTTTCTTAAAGCGTCGTATTGCGCGATCAATCGGTTCATTATCACCTATTATAATGCCGACCAAGAAATCACCTCCTTTATTAAAGATATTTTATACACTTTTATTTTGCATTGATTCATCTGAATCAATAATAACATTTTCTAGCAACTTGCGTTCGCCTAATTTTTCAAAAGCTACAACTATAGAATTTGTTCCGTTCGACATTTTATCTTTTCTTATTACCTTCCCAACATCATCCCAGTCTGGATAATATATTGGTTCTCCAACTGTGAAAATTTTATCTTTCGAATATTCTGTACAATCTTTTCGCTCTATTATAGCATTTACTTTTGGAGATTGATTTGCAAGAGATATTTTTAAAAGAGCGCTATGCTTACACTTTGTACACCGGTACCAGCTTTTAACAACATCAGCATCATTGTTATCCGATGGATGTTTGCCCACAAATTCCATTTTTGTATCTCGATGGCAGTATGCACAGTAATGCATAATAAATTTCGATTTTGCCATATAATATCCTATCCTAATTTTGAGATACTTTTAAGTTGGCGAGCGAAAATTTTTATTACAGCTTCACCAACAACAATATTAAGGTACAGAAAATCGCCTCCTAAGTCAAGATGATGATTATTTTTGATTTTCAGTCTATTTTTTGCTATACTTTATTTCAAAAAAATATATTCAGGTTGAATATTGAGCAGAGACAACCATCATATAACAAAGAAAAAAGGTTATTCGGTAATCTTAATACCCGATGAAGACGCCAGCAAAGCTAAAAATTTTCGGCTTGCTTTATGGCAAGTAATTGTTATTCTGTCTCTTTTTGCAATCGTTTCGGCAGTCGTTGTATTATTGGCTTTTTCATATACTCCAGTCGGTGATTTGTTACCCTTATCTAACCCAAGACTTGAAAATAAATACTCCAAGGAATTGATTTCGATAAATAGTAAAATGATGAGAATGATGGAAAATCTTGTTGAATTAAGGGCTTATAATATAAAATTAAGGCAAGCATTAGGAGAAAGCGTTAGTTTCAATGATTCAAGTGATTCAAAAATTCTTCCAAAAGTATCTGAAACAGAAAAGAATTTATACCAATCAACTAAGAATGAGTCCCAGACCTCTCGATTATTTGGGATTAACCAAAGTGGGGGCGTTGTGCGGCAAGTGAACTATGAAAAGAGTAATCGGGTTCCAGTATCGTTTCCTGCCATTCTTCCCGTAGATGGATATATTACGCGTGGTTTTGAACCAACAAAAAATCATTTTGGCTTGGACATTGCAGGTAAAGTTGGCAGTGTTATCAAAGCGGCGGCAGATGGAAGCGTAATTTATTCTGGTTGGACATATGATTATGGATTTATGGTAATATTATCGCATGCAAATGGTTTTTTGACATTCTATAAGCATAATCAATCGTTGTTGAAATCTGCTGGGGCTGTTGTATATAGAGGTGAACCTATTGCAACGCTTGGTAATTCAGGAATTATTAGTTCGGGCCCGCATTTACATTTTGAAGTTTGGAAAGATGGCGTCTCTGTAGACCCATCATTATATATGATAAATTATTATTTTTGAGGTGCCTTGTGACAAATAAAATAGATCCTATTAAAGAAATGAACCTCGTGGGCGCAGGAACTGTTGTTGAAGGGAAGATTAGAAGTCAGGGCAGTGTGCGTATCGATGGTAAATTAGTTGGCGAAGTAATTGCGAGCGAATCGTTGGCGGTGGGTGTTACAGGAGAAATTGAAGGTAATGTAACAGCCAAAAATGTTACAGTTGGCGGTAAAGTACGCGGCGCAATAAATGCATCTGAAAAGATAGTATTCGAAGGCAAGTCGGTTGTTCGCGGTGATGTGCGCGCAACGCGGCTTATTATCGATGAAGGAGCAATTTTCGATGGAAGGGTCTCGATGACGGAAAAAGCTCCAGCTTATGAAGTGAAACATTAATCAATGAATTGGAGAGCTGAACGATAGATGAGTTCTAAATCTCCAGATGAGTTATCCGCTGTTAGGAAAACAAAAAAAGCGCAAAATTTTTATAGAGATTATGCGCCTTTCCTTACGTTAGGGTTTCAACTTGCGGCAACTGTTGTTCTATTTTTTCTTATTGGTCATTGGGTAGATAAGCAATTTGAGATTGAACCGATCGGAAAGTTGATAGGCGTGCTTCTTGGTAGCGTTGGCGGATTTATAAAATTTTTTAAAACTGTGTCATCAATAGTAAAAAAAGAAAAGAAAGATTGAATAGGTAATTTTTTTGAAAGTAGATTGGCCTTTTTTACGTTTAGTTTTTTTGTGTTTTGCCGCCGCGGCGCTTCTTACGTATTATCCTGTTTCCGAGTTTGCTACAATGGAAGTGATTAAAAGTATAATTGCCGGCGGGATAATGAGCTTAACAAATTTATTGCTTGGCTATCTTGCTATCGAAATCTCATTTAAAAGGTCTCATACCACTTTTCTAAAATTTGTGCTTGGCGGAATGGTTATTAGGTTGTTGTTGATGTGGGGCGTTCTTTTAATTCTGATTCGATTTTATCATTTCCATTCGGCTTCTTTGATGTTGTCGTTGTTGTTTTTCTATGTTATGAATTTAGTTTTAGAAATATTTTATCTTCAAAAAAGAGTATCGACAAAACAATAGAATGAAAAAGAATGATGTTTGAAAATTCTATTATATCAGATTCTACTCAAAAAGCGTCTGCTATGGCAGTAGAAAATATACATCATAACGCCGCAACAGATCACGGCGGTCAATTTGATTTTGTTCATTTGCTCGATCATATCAAAGATTCAAAATATATCGAAACACCATTCGGTTATCTCGATTTGCCGAAATTTGAGCCGATAAAAATTGGAAATATATTGTTAGACTTATCGCCAACAAAACATGTTTTCTTTTTACTATTATGCGCTTTTTTATTATTAATTATTGGTATTTATGCGGCGCGTAAAGCGCGCAAATCCTCAACTCCAAGCGGGTTACTAAATTTTATCGAAGTATTCGTAGTTTTTATTAGAGATGAAATAGCCATTGCTAATATGGGGCATTCGGGTATAAAATATGTGCCATATCTGATTACAACGTTTTTCTATATTTTATTTATGAATCTTTGCGGGCTTATTCCGTTCGGTTCAACAGCTACCGGTAATATTATGGTTACTGCAGGGCTTGCTATCATAGCGTTTATTATGATTCAATATTCTGCAATTCGCGCGCAGGGTGTTAAGCATTATCTACAACATCTTACCGGGGGCGTTCATTGGCTGCTTTGGCCAATTATGATTCCAATAGAGATTTTAGGGCTCTTCACAAAGCCATTTGCATTGTGTATGCGTCTTTTTGCAAACATGACAGGCGGACATATTGTTATTTTATCGCTTCTTGGTTTAATATTTGTGTTTAAGTCATTCGTTATTGCTCCCATACCTGTAATGTTTGTTGTTGCTATTTACTTATTAGAGATATTTGTTGCTTTTCTGCAGGCATACGTTTTTACAATGTTAACGGCTTTATTTATGGGTTTGGGTATGAAATCAACTGCGAAGCATGAAGAAAATACACATTAAATTTATATGATTATAAACAGTATCATTAACAATAAATAATTTAGGAGAAAGAATAAAATGGACTCAATAGCAATTGCATATTTAGCCGCGGGATTTGGAGCGGGGCTTGTAGTGCTTGGCGCAGCATTCGGAATTGGTAAACTTGCCGCAGCCGCTATGGATGCAAGCGGAAGGCAACCCGAAATAGCATCGGAAGTAAGAACATCAATGTTGATTGCCGCAGCTCTTATCGAAGGCGCAACCTTTTTTGCTTTAGCTATTTGTATTATACTTGCATTCAAGTAATTACATAGGATGTATTTAAATGTTTGAAATAAATCCCGGACTTATTGTCTGGACTATAATTACATTTGTTTTACTTATGATTATTCTAAGTAAATACGCATGGAAACCTATCTTATCGATGTTAAAAGAGCGTGAAGATAAAATCCGTAGTGCGTTGGATGAAGCAGAGCGGGCGCGTGAGGAAACTGCAGAATTAATAAAGCAGAATGAAAAAAACATCGCTCGAGCTGAAGAAGAATATCAAAAAATAATCAGAGACGGCAAATTATTAGCTGAAAAATTAAAAGATGAAATCGTTTCTAAAGCCAAACTGCAATCGGAGCAAGAACTTAAACAGGCAAAAGAAGAAATTCAACGTAATATTGAATCGGCAAAAAAGCAGTTGCGCAATGAAATAGCCGATTTAGCAATTCAGGCGACTGAAAAAATTCTTGAAGAAACATTGGATGAAAACAAGCAAAAGAAATTAATTGACAAAGTTATTAATCAGCTTCCTAAGAATTAGTGTATGAGTAACTCACGAGTCGCAAATCGATATGCAGAAGCTTTGATGATTGCCGCTGAAGAAGCTAAAATCCTTAACGATGTAGGCAATAATCTAACAGCTATTAAGGAGTTAATTAACAGCTCTAACGAATTCAAATTGTTTTTGAAAAGCCCTGTAATTAAGAAGGATAAAAAGAAAGAGGTATTCAAGTCGCTTTTCAGTAATAAAATTGCGCCTATTACGCTCCAGTTTCTATTGCTAATTACAGAGAAACAAAGAGAGGATTTGCTTCTGGATATTATTGACTGTTTCTTTAAATTGCAGGATGAAAAGTTAGGATATATAAGTTTGCATGTGAAATCTGCAGTTGGGCTTACAGAGCAACAAATAAATGAATTTAAGAATCAATTCGAGGAATATTCGAAAAAGAAAGTACGAATTGAAGCAGAAGTTGAAAAGGAATTGATAGGCGGGTTTGTTGCGCGTATAGGCGATACAATGTACGATGCAAGTGTAAAAAGGCAACTTCAATTATTAAAACAGAGGTTAGCAGAAGAAGTTGAAGTCTGACAAAAATCTATATAAAAAAATCGATTTATTCATTTAATAAATTGTATTGGAAGTGAGTAAGTAAAAAATGGCAGAAGTGAGACCAGATGAAGTATCGGCAATATTAAGAGAACAACTTTCTGGGTTTAAAAAAGAAGTTGACATCTATGATGTTGGCACAGTATTACAAGTAGGCGATGGAATTGCTCGGGTCTATGGACTTAAACAAGTGATGGCAAGTGAATTAGTAGAATTCCCTGGTGATGTTTATGGCATGGCGTTAAACCTCGAAGAGGACAATATCGGATGCGTAGTTTTTGGCGATACTACTCAAATAAAAGAAGGCGATATAGTAAAGCGGACAAAACGCGTCGCATCGATGGCTGTTGGCGAACAAATGCTCGGAAGAGTAATGACGCCATTAGGGCAACCATTAGATGGTAAGGGACCGATAAAAGCGACCCAATTTTTACCCTTAGAAAGAAAAGCATTGGGAGTAATTGCGCGTAATCCTGTAAAAGAACCGCTGCAAACAGGTCTAAAGCCGGTTGATGGAATGATACCTATAGGGCGCGGTCAGCGAGAATTAATTATTGGTGACAGGCAAACTGGTAAAACAGCAATTGCGATTGACACCATTATCAATCAAAAATATACTCATACCGAAAAAGCCAAAAAAGAAGGAATAAAACCTGTTTTTTGTATTTACGTGGCAATAGGTCAAAAAGGATCTACTGTTGCTCAAGTAGTAGCAATGCTTGAAGAAAATAATGCAATGGATTATACAACTGTAATCCTAGCATCGGCAAGCGATTCAGCGCCAATGCAATTTATTGCTCCATACGCTGGAGCAACTTTAGGAGAGTATTTTCGTGATGCAGGCAAAGATGCGCTTGTAATTTACGATGATCTTTCTAAACACGCACAAGCGTATCGACAAATGTCACTGCTTTTACGCAGGCCGCCGGGTCGAGAAGCATACCCCGGAGATGTATTTTATCTTCACTCACGATTGTTGGAGAGAGCTTCAAAATTGAGCGATGAATTTGGAGGAGGAAGTTTAACAGCTTTGCCAATTATCGAAACACAAGCCGGCGATGTATCTGCATATATTCCGACAAATGTTATTTCGATTACTGATGGACAAATTTATTTAGAGCCGAATTTATTCAATGCCGGAGTGCGCCCGGCAATTAATGTTGGCATTTCAGTATCCCGTGTAGGCGGAAATGCGCAAATAAAAGCCATGAAAAAAGTAGCTGGGCGATTGAGATTAGACCTTGCACAATATCGAGAGCTAGAAGCCTTTGCAAAATTTGGTTCAGATTTGGATAAAACAACACAACAAGCGTTAAGACGCGGAGCGCGTCTAGTGGAATTATTAAAACAAGGTCAATATGTGCCGATGCCGGTAGAAAAACAAATAGTCAGTATTTTTGCAGGCACGAATGGTTACTTAGATGAATTGCCGATAGAGCATGTAAGAAAATTTGAAGAGCAATTTCTTGAGATGATAGAAGCAAAGCATTCAGATATACTTCTTACAATTGCTCAAACTAAAGATTTAGCTAAAGAGACAGAAACAAATCTTCATGAAATAACAAAAGAATTCGTAAAAAAGTATAAACAAGCTATTAAATAAACTTTGGCTACATTAAGAGAAATTCGACGTCGCATTTTGAGCGTTAAAAGCACTCAAAAAATTACAAAAGCCATGAAAATGGTTGCCGCAGCAAAATTCCGCCGCGCTCAAGATACATTGATTGCTATTCGCCCCTATGCCCGTAAATTAGATGAAATATTAAAAAGATTTGTGGCTAAGATTGATATAAGCGCTCATCCATTACTTATTAAAAGAGATGTTAAACGCGTATTACTGGTGGTTATATCAGGTGATCGTGGTTTGTGCGGCGGATTCAACAGCAATGTAGCAAAGGAGGCAGTTGAGCATATCAAAAAAAACTACTCGAGTCTAAATGCAGAAAATTACGGGGTTCGTATTGTTACGATTGGAAAAAAATGTACAGATTTTTTCCAGAAAAAGAATTTCCCAATACACACAAAGCATGTAGGGATTTTTGGAAATTTGAATTTTAACCAAGCTAAATCTATTGTCCAGCAAATAGTCGCCGGATTTATAAATAATGATTATGATAAAGTTGAGATAATTTACAACGAATTTAAATCTGTCATCCAGCAGCGGATCGTTGTAGAACAAATCCTGCCGATTTTACCCGAGCAGATATTGAAATCGGAAAGTCGCACAGATTTATCTCAAATAGATTATATTTACGAGCCGTCTAGTCAATATATATTAGATGATCTTTTACCAAAACATCTTAATTTTCAAATGTGGCGAATTTTGCTCGAATCCAGTACTGCCGAAGAAGGCGCCCGAATGACAGCAATGAATAACGCCACTGAAAATGCAAAAGATTTAATAAGTAACTTGACGCTATCGTACAATAAAGCTCGGCAAGCAAGCATTACAAAAGAATTGCTCGAGGTTGTAAGCGGAGCAGAGGCGCTTAAAAAGGCAAGCTAAAATTTATATTAAAAGCCCCCTTTTTAAATAGCTAAAAAGTTGCTCTGTTATAGAGACTTTTAAAAAAATATTGTATTTTCAATAAAGTAAATAAGCTGTCACTTCTTTGGAGATAAGTTATGGCAGTATCACAACAACCACCTGTTTCACAACGCCAAGCGGGTCAACCGATGCAAACTTTCCAACGCATCGCATTAGAACAACTCGACGTAAAAAATTTATCGAAAGATAAAATTCGCGATTTATTTCGAATTGGTAAATTACCGACGGCTGATCAAATTGTGGAAGAAATAATGCTGAGAGCTATTCAAGCAAATGCAACCGATATACATATTGAACCGATTGAAGGCGAACTTCAGATAAGGCTCGGACATGAAGGAACATTGAAACGCTTAGTATCGCTTACACCGGATATGAACGATCCGATTGTAAGCATTATGAAAACACGAGCTACTTTGAACCAATTTGAAAAAAAGAAACCGCAAGAGGGACGATACTCAGCAGTTTATAACAATTCACAATTTGATTTTCGTGTCAACGTTATTCCTGTGCTTGCAGGCGAAAGATGTCTTGTAAGAATTTTACATAAGTCAACAAGTATTTCAAGAATAGATGAACTTGGCTTTAGTAAGGAGAATCTTGATCGATTAAGACAATTATTACGAAGCCCAAGAGGTTTGTTTTTAGTTACAGGTCCATCTGGAAGCGGAAAATCTACCACAGTATACGCCGCGGTAAATCATGTGCAAACTCCGGAAAAATGCGTAATTACAGTTGAAGACCCCGTAGAGTATCGTCTTCCTTATGCAAGTCAAGTGCATCTGCCTTCGGATAAATCGTTTAATTTTATAGATGCGCTTAGAGCAATATTACGACAAAATCCAAACATTATAATGATTGGTGAAATACGAGATGCAGAAACTGGCGTAGTTGCCGCCGAAGCGGCGTTAACAGGTAATCTTGTTCTCAGTACAATGCTTGCCGACGATGCTATTGGAGCAATTCATAGATTATTCAACCTCGGTGTTCCGGCTTACTGGCTGGCTTCCACTGTTGTGGGTATTGTCTATCAGTTATTAATCCGTAAAATTTGTCCGAACTGTCGTGAAGAATATCAACTTTCACCTGAAGAGTTGCAAATCGTCGGTGCTCCTATGGAGTCTTCAGATTTAAGACTTTTCCGTGGAAGAGGTTGTCCAAATTGTATGGGAAGCGGTTATAAAGGAAGAACTGCTATTTGCGAAATAGTAACGATTAGCCCAGCGCTTCGAGATATGATTTTTCGGAAAGAATCAATCCTAAGTATGCGCGAAGAAGCTTCAAATTACGGATTTCAAGCAATTCGACAAGATGCAGTTAGAAAAGCATTGGCGGGCATTACTACCCTACAAGAAGTTTCTCGTATACTTGGGTAATATTGAAATCTAAAAGTTCTCGCTTTATTCTACAAAAGGTTACTATATTTAAGAGCGATAAACTTTAATTCCAACCTTAAATAATATCTTGATTGCCTTCACATTTTTAACTATTTTTATACTAACTTATAATCCACTTAATGTGAGTGGAGAGAGTAAAAACTTGTAGACAGGCGTACTGAATCCTGTCGGAATAGTATAATGCTAAAATATTCAGCGCAATTTAAGAACTTCCGGAGTTCTCGGATATAACCGCTGAGAAAACGGAAGTTTTGTTTTACTATTGATAGAAAATGCGATGTTTGAAAATCTTACTCAAAAATTAGAATTAGCTTTTAAAAAGCTTCGCGGACAAGGAAAAATTACGCTTCAGAATATTGAAGATTCGTTGCGTGAGGTACGCCGTGCTTTGTTAGATGCTGATGTTAACTATAAAGTTGTAAAACAATTTATAGACGATGTGCAAAAGCGCGCGATTGGTCAAGAAGTGCTTAAAAGTATTACTCCCGGTCAGCTAATCATAAAAATTATTAATGATGAGATGATAAAATTATTGGGGGAAAATAAGTCAGATATCGCAATAGCGCAAAATCCGCCGACAATTATTTTAGTCGCCGGCTTACAGGGCTCTGGAAAAACAACTTTTGCGGCAAAATTAGCAAATCAACTAAAAAGTAAAGGGCGTTTGCCTCTACTTGTAGCGGCTGATATTTACAGACCTGCGGCTATCGATCAATTAGAATTATTGGGCAAACAGATAGAAATTCCAGTCTTCACGCGACGGGGTTCGGATGCTGTTACAATAGCAGATAGTTCAGTCGAACATGCAAGGAAAAATATTCGCGATACAATCATAATCGATACGGCAGGCCGACTTCACGTTGATGAAGAAATGATGAGAGAAGTAGAATCAATACGCAAAAAAGTTAATCCGCACGAAATACTTTTTGTTGTGGATTCTATGACTGGACAAGACGCAGTAAACGCGGCAAAAGCTTTTCACGATCGATTAAATTTTGATGGTGTAGTATTAACTAAACTTGATGGCGACAGCCGTGGAGGAGCGGCACTTTCAATCAGAGCGGTTATTCATAAACCGATTAAATATATAAGCATCGGCGAAAAACTTGATGCCTTAGAACCGTTTTATCCGGATCGCATTGCTTCACGCATTCTTGGTATGGGCGATATTATAACATTGGTTGAAAAAGCCCAGCAGAATTTTGACGAAGAAAAAGCAATTGAACTTGAACAAAAACTGCGTAAAGCTCAATTCACATTCGATGATTTTCTCGCTCAGCTTAGGGAAATAAAAAAAATGGGGCCATTAAGCCAAGTCGTTGGAATGATCCCGGGTATGAACAAGCTTCCTGCAAACACAAACATCGATGATAAAAGTCTTGTTCGAGTTGAAGCGATAATACAATCTATGACTCTTGAAGAGCGTTCCCGGCCTTCCATAATTAATGGAAACAGAAGAAGACGAATAGCAAAGGGTAGCGGGGCTACTGTTCAAGATGTGAATAAATTATTGAAGCAATTTGAAGAAATGAATAAAATGATGAAGAAGTTTAGCAAGGGAAATATGCGGCACGCAATGCGAAACCTGCAATTTCCTTTTAATTAATTGAATAACTATTAACAACAGACAAATATTACAGGAGTGAAAAATTGGTAAAAATTCGACTGCGAAGAGAAGGAAAAAAGCAACATCCGATATATAAACTTGTTGCTGCGGATAGTCGTTCCCCTCGCGATGGCAGATATCTTGAAGCATTAGGTCAGTATAATCCTCATACTAACCCAATTGCTTTGATGTTAAAAGAATCGCGTATAGAGTATTGGTTAAAAAAGGGCGCACAGCCAACTGATACGGTTCGTTCATTGTTAAGGCGGACAGGATTTTGGCTGATGTGGACGCTAAAACGACAAGGTAAAGATGAGTCTATTATAAAAAGCGTTATTGAACGCTGGCAAATGCAACAAGCAGACAAACAGAAGCGCGAATCGGATAAGAAAGCGCGGCGCTCTGAGAAAAAGAAAAAAGCGGCAGCACAAACTCAAGAACAAGCTTCTGCTTAATCAGGCGTTTTTAAATTGATTTGCAGTAACAAGTATCTGAAAAGTTTTAGTAGAAATAATATTTTGATGAAAATAATTAACAAAAAAACAGCGAATCAACCAATTAATATTCCGGAGGTAGAGCGATGAAAGAATTCTTGGAATTTGTAGTAAAAAATCTTGTGGATCATCCAGAAAATGTTACTATCGAGTATGAAGAAAAAGAAAATAAACACGTCTTCAAACTTAAGGTAGCAGAAGGAGATATTGGCAAAGTAATTGGTAAGCGCGGACAAACGGCGTCTGCTCTGCGTGTACTATTGAAAGCGATTTCAGCAAAGGAAGGTAAACGAGCTGTTTTAGATATTATAGGTTAAAAATTTTTCTGCCCGCTATTAAGTGGGGAAGTTATGAATTTAATAGCAATCGGTAAAATTCTAAAGCCGATTGGAATAAAAGGAAAAGTTAAAATTCTTCCGTTTGCTGATGATATTCAACGTTTTACCCAACTTGATTCGGTATGGATAGGAAAAGATAGTAAGACAACTGAAAAAAAAAGTATTTTTGTAGAAAGCATAGAAACCAATAAAATAATTGCTCAGATAGAGAATGTAAATTCTGCAAATGAGGCAGAAAAAATTCTAAACCAATTTATATTCACTTCAGAAGAAAAAATTATTCAACTGAAAAAAGGCAGTTATTTTATACACGATGTGATAGGATGCGAAGTAATCACAGAGACGCAGATGCGAGTTGGTTTTATAAAAGACGTATTTTCACTTTCTACAAATGATGTGTGGGTAATCGATAGTAATGGCAAGGAGATATTAATTCCTGCTGTAAAAGAAATTATAAAGCACGTTGATTTAAAAATCAAACGCGTTACAATAAATGCAATAGAAGGATTGCTTACATAATGCGTATTGATATTATAACAGGGTTGCCAAAATTATTAGAAAGCCCCCTGCAGGAAAGTATTTTAAAACGAGCGCAGGATAAAAAAAAAGTAGAAATATTTGTGCACGATCTGCGCGCTTATGCGCATGATAAACATAAAACAATTGATGATACGCCGTTTGGCGGCGGCGCTGGGATGGTGCTAAAACCAGAACCGTTCTTTGAATGTGTAGAAGCGTTGCAAAAGCAACGTAATTATGACGAAGTAATTTTTCTGACAGCTGATGCCCAATTGTTCAATCAAAAAATTGCAATAGAATTGTCGTTAAAAAGTAATTTAATGCTTCTTTGCGGGCATTATAAAGGAATTGACAATCGGGTGCGAGAAAAATTAGTAACCCGCGAACTTTCAATAGGCGAGTATGTTTTAACAGGCGGCGAATTAGCCGCGGCTGTTGTAGTGGACGCTTTAGTAAGACTCATTCCCGGCGTCCTGAACGACGGTGAATCTGCTCTTACAGATTCATTCCAGAACGGATTGTTAGGTTGTCCGGAATATACAAGGCCTGCTGAATATAGAGGATTGAAAGCGCCGGAAGTCTTGCTTTCCGGAAATCATCAAGAAATAGAAAAATGGAAGCAGGAACAACGCGAGCGCAGAACAAAAAAATTTATGAGAAACATGTAATTTAAGAATATGAAATAATTGATTAATCGATTTAACGGAGTTATAAAATGGATAAAATTAAGCTTGTAGAAGCGGCACAACTGCGAACCGATATACCGAAATTCAAATCCGGTGATATTGTAAATGTTCACGTAAAAGTTAAAGAGGGCGATAAAGAACGAATACAAGAATTTCAAGGTATTGTGATGGGACAACGTGGAACCGGCATCAATACAACGTTTAGGGTCCGTAAAATTTCAGATGGAGTTGGAGTAGAACGCATTTTTCCACTCCATTCCCCGCGTATTGCTAAAATTGAGAAGGTCAAAGAAGGAAGAACGCGGCGGGCAAAAATTTATTATGTTCGAGACCTTGCCACTAAAGCGGTTGCGCAAAAGACACATGCCTAATGAAATCGCGGCTTGCAGTATCGGATGCTGTATATTTAAAACCGCTTATATTCGGATTGGATAAACCTGACTCTCCATTTGAGTTAATTGAAGATATCCCTGCAAAAAATGCTTTAAAATTTTCTAAGCGCTCTGATGAAATTCGGAGCGCTTTTTTGTCGCCTATTGATTATGCGCGACACGGCGGAGAATATTGCATAGTTCCAAATATTTGCGCTTCCTCAAGTACCCCTACCAATACTATTCAGCTTTTTATAAAAGAAAATAAACGGAATTTAGAACGCATTGCATTTGATATCAGCTATACTTCTGAAGTTATCTTGGCAAATATTATTCTTAAAGAAAAATATAGAAATCAGTTTGGACATCAAAATATTCAATTCATTCCAATGCTTCCTGATATTAATACGATGCTTGAAAAAACGGACGCCGCATTGTTAATTAATCCGTTCCCTAAAGATTATTCCCAGCAAGGAATATTTATTTTAGACCTTGTTGAAGAATGGAACGATTTAACAAATTTACCTTATATTTACGGATTTTGGGTTGGACGTGAAGAAGAATTAATAGGCAATGAAGCATCAGCGTTGTTTGAAGCAAAAAAAGAGGGATTGAAATTAAAGGAACAAATTGCAATCGCAATAGCAAATCAAAAAAAATTATCCATAAAAAATGTATCTGAATACCTTTCAGCTTTTAACTATGATTTCAATGAAAAAGAGGAGGCGAGTCTTTCGGAATTTATGCACTACGCTTATTATCATGGAATTATTGGAGATGTGCCCGAAATTCGTTTCTTTGACCTTGGAACAGAAAATTTGCCGCTGAATTAAGAGCAATCAAGAAAAACTTATTGCTAATCCAAAGTCATCTATACTTTATATCATTGAAAATCCATCTTTTTTTCTTACATTTGTTTTATAATTATGCTAAAATTCTTATCAATCCGGAATTATGCTTTAATCGAATCCATAGAAATTGAATTCGAGAATGGCTTGAATATAATTACCGGCGAAACTGGCGCTGGCAAATCAATTATTATTGACGCGCTGAGTTTAATATTAGGAGAACGTGCTAACACGGATATAGTTCGTAAAGGAAGTGAAAAAGCTATTATAGAGGGAATCTTTGAAATTGCAGGCAATAAGCGTATTAACTCTATACTTGATCAGAACGAAATTGAATATTGTAAAGAATTGATTTTACGGCGCGAAGTCTCTATAAAAGGGCAATCTCGATGCTTCGCTAATGATACTCCAATAACGCTTAATCTGATGAATCAAATTGGGAATCATCTTGTCGATTTGCATGGACAGCATGAACATCAATCATTACTTCGCATTGAAACTCACATCCAATTGGTCGACGAATTTGGCGGCTTAGAAGGAATTGTTTTAGAATTCCGTAATTCTTACGAAAAGTTATCCAAGTTGTTTTCTGAATTACGCACTCTTACTCATAATGAAAAAGAACTTAAAGCAAAGCTCGAATTGCATGAATTTCAAATGAAAGAAATTGATGCGGTCAACCCGCAAAAAGGTGAAGAAGAGGAATTAGAAAACGAACTTCGGATATTAGAAAATTCGGAAAAACTTTTTGAAGCCACATCTTTGCTTTATAAATCACTTTATGAAGGAGAATCAAGTAACAGCGATGGGGAAAACGCAGGCGGTCAATCGGTTTATGATCTTCTGGTAAAAGCGCGCAACCAATTGGAAGACCTTGCTCATATCGACAGGGTGTTTGAAGAACCTAAAAATGAATGTGCATCGGCTGCAGTAATCGTTGCAGAGTTGACTAAATTTATTCAGAGTTACAATTCGAGAATAGAATTTAATCCAGAACGACTTGAAGAGATACGAGAACGTTTGGGCCAATTAACACTTCTAAAAAAGAAGTATGGTGGTTCTTTAGAAACTGTAATTGCTTATAGAGAGAAAATTGGGAAAGAATTTTCGATGGCTCAAAATTTCGATGCTGAAATAAATAAATTAAAAGAACAAATTGAAATTGAACGAAAGAATTGTTCGGCGCGTGCGCAAAGACTTTCATCAAAACGGCGCGAACTTGTTGTAAAAATCAGCAATGCGGTTTGCGCAGACCTGACAAAATTAGGAATAGCAAACGCACAATTTGACGTTAGAATTGATAATCGCATTTTTGAAAAATCGGATGGCAACTCTGAAAATGCTTATGTAAAGCTTGGCAAAGATTTCTATGAAACAACTTTAAATGGAATTGATTTTGTCGAATTTTATTTATCGACAAATGTTGGCGAAGATCTTAAACCATTAGTCAAAGTTGCTTCAGGTGGCGAAGTTTCGCGTATAATGCTTGCATTAAAAACAATACTTGCCAAAGCAGACCGATTGCCGCTGTTGGTTTTTGACGAGATAGATGTAGGCATAAGCGGCCGTATTGCGCAGGCAGTTGGAAAAAGTCTAAAAAGTTTATCGCAATTTCATCAAATAATTGCTATAACGCATTTGCCCCAAATTGCAGGCTACGCCAATAATCATTACGTAGTTGAGAAAATTGAAACGAAGACAAGAACTTCCTCTGTAATACGAAAGCTAAAAGAGGATGAAAGAATTCACGAAGTTGCAAAACTCTTAAGCGGCGAAGAAGTTACCGATGTAAGCTTAAGCGGCGCAAAAGAATTAATAAATGCTAAATAGAGACTGGAAAATTAATGAGTCTTAATATTTACAATACACTTACACGTCGAAAAGAAGAATTCAAACCGATACATGCGGGATTGGTTGGAATATATGTTTGTGGACCTACAGTCTACAGTCATTCGCATATCGGGCATGGAAAAAGTTACGTCTCGTTCGATGTAATAGTTCGCTACTTACATTATCTTGGCTATAAAGTATTATATATTCAAAATATAACAGATGTTGGACATTTGCTTGATGATGGCGAAGATAGGATGTTGAAGCAATCTAAAATCGAAAAAATCCATCCTATGCAAATAGCAGAAACCATTACGCGTAGTTACTTTGAAGATATGGATAAACTTAATATTCTGCGTCCAGATATTTCTCCCCGTGCTTCTGGCCACATTACCGAACAAATAGAAATAATAAAAAAACTTTTGTCGGATGGTTTTGCATATGAAGTAAATGGTTCGGTCTATTACGATGTCCAAAAATTTAAAGCTTATGGAATACTTTCAGGCAGAAACTTAGAAGAAGCAGTAGAAGGGACGCGCGTGGAATTACGTTCAGAAAAAAGACACCCTGCTGATTTTGCATTATGGAAAAAAGCTGAGCCAGAGCATATTATGAGATGGCAAAGTCCTTGGGGCGAAGGTTTTCCCGGTTGGCATATTGAGTGTTCGGCAATGTCGATGAAATATCTCGGCGAGACGATCGACATACATGGCGGTGGAATGGACAACCAATTTCCGCACCACGAGTGCGAAATTGCTCAAAGCGAAGCTGCAACTGGCAAACCTTTTGTAAAGTATTGGGTTCATAATAATCTTGTAACTGTAAATGGTAAAAAAATGTCGAAGTCGCTTGGGAATTTTGTTACGCTAAAAGACTCATTTACCAAATACGACCCGCTTGTTATTCGTTTCTTTATTATGCAAAGTCATTATAGAAGTACATTAGATTTTAGCGATGAAGCTTTGCAAGCGGCAAAGAGCGGGTATGAAAAATTAATTTATTTTATGCGTAATCTTCGTTTAGAATTACAACAAGCAAATAGCGAAGGACGCAAAGAAGGGGTAATGTTCGATCTGACCCCATATAAAAAGCGTTTTATCGAGGCAATGGACGATGATTTTAACGCACCACTTGCTATTGGAGTTATGTTCGATTTAATTCGTGAAATCAATCAAATGTTGAACACCGATCAAAAGATTAACATTGACGCATTAAATCAGATTGATCGGTTGTTCATGGATTATGGTGGAAAAGTTCTTGGAATAATTCCAGAACATCTTCCATCTTCAACAAGCGATGCAAAAACCGAAAATGAATTAATGAAACTAATCGTCAAAGTGCGCGAAGAAGTAAGAAAACAAAAATTATGGCCGCTATCAGATTTTATTCGTGATGGGTTAAAATCAATTGGTTATATTTTGGAAGATAAAAAAGAGAACACAAATTGGCGTAAATTGGATGTATGAGCGTGTTTGGATCGACTAAAATAATTGAAAATGGAATTGTTTTTACCGGAGATCGACAGAACCGAGCTGGTCAAATTACTATTCTTGTTCAGAATGGATTTATTACAGATGTTACTAAACCAGCTCCCGTATTAAAAGCATTATATCCTTCGGCAGAAATTATTGATGCAAAAGGAAAAATTATTGTTCCCGGTTTTATTGATGCGCACCATACAGGCGAATCATTTATTTTGCGGTACCTTACGGCTAATCAACCGATGGCGAAGTGGAATAAAAATCCACAAATTGATAGAGCGTTAAAATTTTTGCAAAGCGAAGCAACTTACGACGATTTTTTATCTATCTATCGGTTGTCATATTATTCGGCTTTAAAATCGGGCATAACTACATTAGCAGAATTTGGCAGCGATAATCATGAACATTCCTTTCAAGCCGCTGTCGAGGCAATGCAGCAGACGTGCATAAAGGGTTATATTGGTTTGCACAATGGAGATCAAATCGAAGCCGCTCGCAAATTAAATTTGCCGAACATCAAATTTGCTGTAGTTATTGCGGATGAAGAGAATCTGACTGTCTATAATCTTCAATCAACAATACGCATAGCAAATGAATTTCATTATCCGATAATCTTGCATTTAGGTCAAACAAAACGCGCGAATGATATTATCAAAAAGAATTTTAACAAATCAATCACGCAGTTGTATTCCGATTACCATCTTTTTGACTATCCTGTACAATTGCTTCATCTGATTATAAATGATGAGGCAGATTGGGATGTGGTGTCAAAATCTGGAAAATATTTAGTGCTATCACCTTTAGCTATACTTAATAAAGAGACTGATTTGCCCTTGTATGGAGAATTAATAAGAAGGAAAGTTCCCATTGCTATAGGAAGCGATTGGGGCGTTTCTAACCCGATTGAAATTTTTCAAGCTTATGTAACAATTTTAAAATCGCTCGGATTGTCATTAGAAAATGCTTACGAGTTGTTGGCATTGTTGACAAGTAATGGAGCTAATGCGCTCGGGCTTCAATCTGAAATTGGGACGATCGAAGTTGGAAAAAAAGCTGATTTCGTTTTCATAAATTTATCTGATTTTAGCGTATGTAGTTTATTGACGCTCGGCAATTATCAGAATATGCTCGAATCCATTTTACTATCGATATCGTCTAAATTCATTAGTGAAGTAATGGTGAACGGGGAATTTTATGTGCGGGAAGGGAACTTGCTTACGTATTCGGAAGAGGAATTAGCTGTCGAAAGCGATAGGATGTTAAGAAAATTATTAAGCGTTAATGATTTTGAGAAGGATCAAGAATCCTCGCCTGCCCCGATTCTCAAGTTCTCACATAAACAAAAAGTTGATAATACCTTACTAAATAATGATATTCCGTTCGAAGAAGGGTTCCGAATAATAAAAAAAGAATCGAAGCAAACTCAAGCTAAACTTAGAAATGATGAACAAAACGAAACAAGAAAAAAATTGCCTGATAATGTAAAAAGAATTTTTGGTGAAGACGATTTGTAAATTTATTAAGGAGAGCAAAGTGAAAAAAATATTTTTAGTTCTAATCATAGTAATATTAACAAGCAATTTTATATTTGCTCAAAGTTATGTCGGCGAAGGGGCGACAAGTGAGCCGCTAATGCTTGTTGATAAACCGACCGCCGGATTGTTGAAATATGGCTCATATTCGGTTACGTCTAATTTTTTTCAAAATGGTGGAGTATTAATCGGCATTTCGGTGGGAATATTCGAACCATTTACATTCGGGATTAATTATGGCGGAACAGAAATTATAGGCCATAAGGAAATTCTTATGAATCCAATGCCCGGTGTAAACGCAAAACTTCGGCTGATGAACGAGGGATCGGTAATCCCTGCACTTGCAATTGGGTTCGATTCGCAAGGTAAAGAACCGTATATTAAAAGTGGATTGAATAGATATACTATCAAATCACCGGGAGTTTATGCAGTCGCCAGCAAGAATTACGCTTTTATGGGAAACCTAAGCGTTCACGCAGGTGTTAATAGATCAATGGAAATAGATGATGGCGATAAAGACTTGAGCGCGTATCTTGGTTTGG
Source organism: Ignavibacteriales bacterium (assembly GCA_037446575.1). Classification (GTDB taxonomy): domain Bacteria; phylum Bacteroidota; class Ignavibacteria; order UBA10030; family UBA10030; genus JBBIII01. The sequence continues at coordinate 49,584 of JBBIII010000005.1, read as the reverse complement.
AAAAATCATTAGGTAAAGATATTTCAATTATTTTTGAATATGATTTTGCTACTAATGACAATCACGGAAATTCAATGGGCAAAGGAAAAGGATATCTCAACTTTGCTTTTAGATGGTCGTGGGGCAAAGGGCTTGTTGTTGGATTTGATTTAAAGAACATTGTTAAAAATCAGGAAAATGTGAAAGTTGGAAATAGAACTTTGCAATTAGATTATATTGGGCATTTCTAAACCGCTTTAATTATATGTTTAGCTCAGTGGACATTAATGATTAGTAATGTGGACAAAGATTATTTGTTATAAAGAAAAAAGCTTGAAAATGGCAAAAAAAAGCTGAATTCAAGCGCCTATTGTGTAAATTTGTTGGCAGGATACTTGAGTATCTATAAAGCGTCAAATATAAGAGGTCAGTTATGAAAACATTGAAATCAATATTAATTGCAATTTTTGTAATAAGTATATTAGCAATACTTTTTCAAGGATGTTACACTCAAATCGCTTCGACGAGAGAAGAAGATTCATCCTATCAAATGGAAGAAAAAACTATAAGTGATTACGAGAATGATAACCGTTCAGATTATTACGATGATTGGCAACCACGAACAAGCATCGGATTTACGTACTATTATCCAACGTGGCGTTCCTATTGGGCGTGGGATTACGGATGTGTTTATCCGACATACTCATATTGGTGGGATCCTTGGTATTGGGGACCAGTATATTATCCATATTCTTATCACTGGTATCGTTGGAATTATTGGTATTATTCTCCTGGTTACGCTTATTACTCTTCACCGGGTTGGTATAATTACGGTACTCGTTCCTATATAACGCGTAACTCAGGTTATCAAAGAGGAGGGAATGTAAGAGGTGAATATGATAATGTTAGAACAAGTCGTTCAGTTTCCCCGTCGAACGATAGTCAAATCTCAACTACGCGTGATGCTGGAATATCTCGAAGCGCTGGCGCCGCACCTTCACCCGGAACTGCAGGCGCGATAAGATCAGATCGTAATAAGTCGTCGTCTTCACGTGGGGCTTCAGAACGAGTTACAACCGGACGTACTTCGCGTGGAAATTATGAAGTCCAACAACCACGACAGCGTGATGATAGCAATAACCAAACTAATGATAATTCATCAAAAAGAAATGAAGTTCAACGAACAAATCAGAGTAATGAGAATAATGATCAAGTACGCGAAAATCGCAGTTCGTCCACAAGACAAGGCGGATATAATAGAGGTGGCGAATCTTCGAGAGGTTCTTCCGAGCGAAGCGCGCCAAGTTATTCACCGCCGCCGCAAAGAACAAGTCCACCGCCAAGCTCTCCACCCCCGAGCAGTAGAGGCGGAGAAAGTAGAAGCAGTGATAACAGTAGCGGCGATTCTGGAAGGTCAAGACGTTAATATATTTGAATGGAGCAGATGAATTATGAAAAGTATTAGCAGAAAATATTGGATTTTAATTTTAAGTATGATTGTATTACATATTCAACAAATGGGAGCTCAATATGCTACTGATGTTTTAAGATTTTCTCAAATTAACTCTGCAGTTGGTGGACGGGCGCAAGGCATGGGTAATACAGTAGTTGGATTAGCTGATGATTATTCGGCGCTTTTTGGAAATCCTGCAGGGTTGTCTCAACAGAAGAGTTTTGAATTCTCAGCCGGGTTATCCCGACTTGGTTATGGAAACGATGTTACATTTTTCGGCAACAAAACCACCGATAATGATAACGCATTAAAATTAGATAATCTTGGTATTGTATATCCGATTGCAACAGTTCGCGGCGGGTTGACATTTGCGTTTGGGTTTGGCAGGGTAGCGAATTTTACATCAGTTGCTTCGTTTGATGGATTTAATGCTGGAAGTTCGATTGTTCGATCTTTAACTTCAAATGAGAATACTTTTTATTATTCTAAAGATAAGTATGATGATTTTCTTAACAGAAGTATAGTCTATAAATTATGGTTAGCTGATACTTTTTTAGATACAATAAATAAAGACGAAGGTTTAATACCAGTTCTGACTGATAGCGTTCAACAAGCAGGGCGAATCGTAGAAGGCGGCGGAATCAATCACTGGTCTTTTGGCGGCGGAATTGATATTGCACCAAATCTATCTATTGGGGTTTCGTTGAACTTTGCTTCTGGCTCATATACTTATGATCGTGAATTTACGGAGATAGATTCTCGCAATATTTATAAAGCTTCTTATATATTTCCATATAATTTTTCTCGCTGGACATACACCAGCACAATAAAAAGCGATCTTAGTGGTTTTAATGCTCTCTTTGGTATCATGTATAGAATGCCCGGAAAATATCGGATTGGTGCATCCATACGAATTCCTACAACTTATGAAATTACAGAAACCTTTACAGATGATGGTATCAGCAAATTTGATGATGGTATTGAATATAAAGCTTCGTTACCACCTGGTGAGACAAAATATAAAATTGTAACTCCATTAGTATTAAGTACAGGTTTATCTCTCCAGCCGATAAATTGGTTGTTACTTGCCGGAGATGCTGAATACACAGATTGGACACAGATGGAATTTGATACAAACAATCCGGATTTGATTGAAGAAAACCGAAATATTAAAAAGTGGATGCGTGAAACTTGGAATTTACGCGGAGGTTTTGAAGCTACGATTTGGAGCATCGGTCTAAAGTTAAGAGGAGGCATTGAGTGGAAACCATCACCGTGGAAAGGCGATCCTGCAGATTACGATCAAAAGTTCTATACAGTCGGAATTGGTTTTATGTTAGATGAAAGCAGTTCGATTAATGGATCTTTTAGTTATGGGGATTGGAAGACACATAGGGATAATTATATTTGGAGTAATGTACCAGCTTCAAGAACTAAAGAAATAATTACAACTCAAACAATAAATGTAACTTTTTCTCATAAGTTTTAAATCTATAGACAATTGTATAGAGTCCATCCTTGAATCGGGATGGACTTTTTAATTTTAATGCTATTTATAAGCACACCTTCCGAAGGTGTTCACACCAATATAAAAACCTTCGGAACGTCATTGTGGTTTGAAGATATGTCAGACACTTTGCTGACGATTGCGTTTTTAAGTATCAGACATCGAAGCTTTTTTTAGGAAAAATCTGCCAACTTAATTTCGGTTTATCTCTTGTTCTTTATATTGAAGTTCATAAAGTCTTCGGTAAATGCCATTTAATGCTAAAAGTTCCTGATGATTGCCGGTTTCTCTGACAGCCCCCTTATGAAGGACTATAATTTTATCAGCGTTCTGAATTGTTGATAAACGATGTGCTATAACAATTGATGTCCTGCCCCGTAGCATCTTTTTTATAGCTTGCTGAATAAGTAATTCGGTTTCAGTATCTACGCTGGATGTAGCTTCATCTAAAATTAAAATGCTTGGATTAAATGCTAATGCCCGCGCAAAAGAAAGCAACTGCTTTTGACCCACCGATAATGTGGCTCCGCGTTCTTTTACTTCTGCACCATAAACACCGGGTAAAGCTTCGATAAATTTATGAGCTCCAACTATTCGAGCCGCGGCGCGAACTCGCTCTACCGAAATAGTCTCATCGCCCAATTGAATGTTGTTTTGAATATTCCCAGAAAATAAAAAAACATCTTGAAATACGATTGCAACATGCTTGCGTAAATCTTGCGGTTTAATATTACGTATGTCCGTACCATCAATTAATATTTCACCCTTATGAAAATCATAAAATCTGCTAAGTAAATTTATTATAGTAGTTTTTCCAGCCCCCGTATGTCCGACAATTGCTATAGATTCTCCTTGTTTGATTGAAAATGAAATATCTTTTAATACCCACTCAGTAATTGGTGATGAGTCGGTTGGTGTGTTGTAAGCGAACCAGACATTTCGAAATTCAATATCGCCTTTTATTTTTTCTAATTTAATCGGCTTTATTGGTGCGCTCAAAATTGTTTTGTCGTCTAATAGCTGAAAAATTCTTTCTGATGAAGCCATAGCTGTCTGTAGTATATTATATTTTTCGGACAAGTCTCTTATTGGACGCCAGAACATTTCATTGAACTGTACAAATGCCATAACAGTCCCAATTGTAACAACTCCTTCTAACGCATTAAGTCCGGCGTACCATATTATAAGTCCAATCGCTATTGCTCCTATTAAATCGACGCCTGGGTAGAACAAAGCATAATAAAAAATGGAGCGAATATTGGCGTTTTTATGAGCCGAATTGATCTCTGTGAACTTTTCGTGCGATTTTTTCTCTCGGTTATAAATTTGGTCAACCAACATGCCTGTAATATGTTCTTGCATAAAAGTATTTATACGCGCAATTTGAACGCGAACATCTCTGTAGGTTTCGCGTGCTTTTTTTCTGAATAAAAATGTTCCATAAAAAAGAAAAGGCAAAACGCTAAGTGTTACTAATGCAAGTTGCCAATTCATAGTGAACATGAAATAGAAAATACATATAATCGTAAAGATATCGCTAAAAACCATTACAATGCCAGATGAAAACATCTCGTTTAAAGCTTCTACATCATTTGTAAGTCGTGTAATTAATCTGCCGATAGGATTACGGTCGTAAAATTTTATTGATAGCCGTTGCACGTGTCGGAAAATTTCCATACGCAGATCAAAAATTGTTCGCTGACCTATCCATTGTGTTAAATAGGCATTCGCGTATTGAATTAAACCGCGTGCAAACATTACTAATAAAAAAAGAGAAACAGTAACTAACAAGCCGTTACTGTCTTTATTAGCGATATCGACGTCAACAGCAATTTTGGTGAAGTAAGGACGCACTGCTTCCATAGCGCTGATAAGCAAGCTCGAGATAATTCCTAACATAACCTGCCATCGATACGGCTTGAGATATTTAATAAGCCGCCGCATTAATTTTGCATCGTAAGCTTTGCCGAGTACTTCTTCTTCAATCATATCTGTTACATATTTTCCAATTCTTGCTCTAATAACTGTTTCTTATATAGATCCGCATATATGCCATTTAGCGAAATCAATTGTTCGTGATTTCCTCGTTCAGCTATTTCACCATTCTGAAGCGCTATTATTAAATCGGCGTCTTTAACTGTTGATATTCTATGGCTAATAATGACACTAGTTCGTCCTTTCATAAATTCTCGGAGACGATGAAGTATCTTTTCTTCTGTGTAAGTATCAACTGCTGATAGAGCATCATCTAATAACAATATTATTGGATTACGCATAATTGCGCGTGCGATGCTCGTTCGCTGTTTTTGTCCGCCCGATAGAGTTATCCCCCGCTCTCCGACTATTGTATCAAATTGTTTTGGAAATTCATGAATATCTTTAGCAAGCTGAGAAATTTCCGAGGCGCCAGTAAGATCATCTAAACTGCTGTTATCGACTCCATAGCTAATATTTTCGGCTATTGTTTCAGAAAACAAAAATGTCTCTTGAGGAACAAAACCGATATTCGTTCGCAAAATCTCAAGCGGAATATTTTTTATATTAATCCCATCTATTAAAATCTCTCCTTCTGAAACATCATACAAACGAGGGATTAAACTAATAAGCGTAGATTTTCCTGTGCCAGTGTATCCTACAATTGCTACGGTCATACCAGTTTCGATTTTTAAATTTATTTTCTTCAAGATAGGTTGACAAGCATTTTTGTGAGTAAAAGTAACATTCTTAAATTCGATGCTTCCTTGAATTTCCTTAATAGAATAATTTGTTTGTTTTGTATCTTGTATCTCTGGTTCGGTATCCATTATTGTAATTATTCTTTTCATCGAGGCGGCGCCTTGTTGCAATAAATTAGCTACCCATCCGAATGCGATCATAGGCCAAATCAACATGCCAAGATATACGGTAAAAGCTGTCAGTGTGCCAATTGTCATTTTATCTTCTATTACCCGAATTCCGCCGAAATAAATTGTAATAATGAGCGAAAATCCGATTAAAACAAACATCAATGGCCACATAATCGATTGTACTTTTGCGAGAATTAAATTTTTCTTCAAATATTCCAAACTTAAATTGCGAAATTTCATTTCTTCAAATGCTTCTCGAACATAAGCTTTTACAACTCGAATACCTGAAAGTGTTTCCTGTGCATGCGTTGTTAAACGTGAAAATTGTTCTTGCCGTGCAGTAAATACTTTATTGACCTGTTTGCTTAGTTTATAAACCGAAAAAGAAACAAATGGCATAGGAATTAAAGCGAGCAATGTTAATTGCCAATCGCTCATAAACATCATTGTCAAAACAAATGTTAGCGTTAAAATTGTATCGGAAGGGTACATAATACCGGGTCCCAATACATTACGCACAGCGCCAATATCATTAGTGGCATGCGCCATTAAATCACCGGTTGATTTATTTTGAAAAAAAGAATATGATAATTTTTGCAGATGCGAGAGAAAATCATTGCGCAAATCGTATTCGATATGACGCGATGTAACAATGATTGTTTGACGTGTTAAAAATGTGAAGAACCCGGCTATCAATGCAAAGCCAACAATCAATCCTGCCCATAATAATAAATCACTTGTACTAATAGTATGCTTTTCGAATCCGCGTATCAGTTCATCAACAGCTTTCCCTAAAAACATCGGTTGAATAACGGTAAAAATGTTGCTTCCGATTATTGTTAGCAATCCCCAACAAAGAGTCTTTTTATATCGTAGTAAATATGGTTTAAGACGAAGGAGAGAACGCATATTAAAAAAATGTGGTTGGCAAATTTTCCATTTGAGAAGATTTAAAAATTGCGGATGTTGCTATGCTAATAATCATTTTGTTTTAGATGCATTTGTAAGTGGAAAACCGAATACAATTTAAAATTGAAAATTTGCAATACCAATCATCCTATTACTTCAAACTTTGTATAAGGATGCAGGGCTTTAGGAATAATTATTTTCCCTTCGGGTGTTTGGTAATGCTCTATAAGCGCGGCTACTACACGCGGAAGTGCAAGACCTGATCCGTTCAAAGTATGAACAATTTCTAATTTGCCGCTGTTCCCATTACGGAATTTTATATTCATCCGTCGCGCCTGGAATGATTCAATATTACTGCAAGATGAAACTTCTAACCATTTTTGCTGTCCCTGCGCCCAGACTTCCAAATCATATTTCTTTGCCTGTGTAAATCCCATATCGCCTGTACACATCAACAACGTACGGTAGGGGAGTCCTAAAAGTTGGAGCAAGTTTTCAGCGTCTTGGCGCAACAACTCAAGTTCATCGTAAGATTTTGACGGATGAACAAACTTAACTAATTCAACTTTGTCAAATTGATGTAATCGGTTTAAACCGCGCACATCTTTTCCATAAGAGCCTGCCTCGCGTCGGAAGCAAGGAGTGTATGCAACATAGCATATTGGCAATTTATCTTCAGAGATTATTTCATCGCGATGAAAATTTGTAACACATACTTCTGCTGTAGGTATCATAAAAAGCTGGTCGCGTTCCACTATATACATTAAATCTTCCTTATCTGGAATTTGTCCGGTGCCGCGTGCACTTTCTTCGTTCACAACAATTGGAGGCATTATTTCTTTATAACCTCTGGCGACAGCTTGATCGATGAAAAAGTTTATTAATGCGCGCTCTAAAGAAGCTCCTTTCCCAACGTAAAAAGGAAATCCGGCGCCAACTACTTTTGAACCGCGTTGGAAATCTACTATTTCAAATTTTTCTGTTAATTCCCAGTGCGGCTTTGGCATATAATCATTTTTTGGGAGTTCGCCCCAGCGGAATATCTCTTTATTATCTGCTGGAGTTTTGCCGATCGGTACGGAAGGATGGGGAATATTTGGTACCGTTAGAAGCAGTGAGTTAAGACTTGCTTCGATCCCGCGCAATTCATTATCTATTTCTTGGATACGTGTTTTTACAGATTCCATTTCAGCAATTACCGCGTTCGCATCTTTTTTTTCTTTCTTTAATTTTCCCACTTCTGCTGAAACTTGATTGCGTTTTGTTTTTAAAGCGTCGCCTTCTTGAATCAGCGACTTACGTTTGTCGTCGAGTGATATTATTTCATCAAGATTTATCTCAATTCCCTTCGCCGTAGCTCCAGTCTTTACTAATTCTCTATTCTCTCTAATAAATTTAATATCCATCATAATAATCGCCTTTCTAAATCAATTTTTACCAATTTGCTGAAGCTCGTGTTTTAAAAGTGTCAAACCTTCTGTAGAGCTTAAAAAACGCATACCTAGTTGTGTTTCTGCTTTTAGCGTAATTAAACCAGATTGCATCGGACGAGGCGCTGTTTGTTTTAGCTCATGTGTTTTTATTCGTTTTATTAATGACGCATCGAATTCAAATATTTTTGCCGCTATCAATGCGAAATCATATCTGCTTAGTTGCTCACTACCACCGATATGAAAAATTCCTTCGCGATCGAGTTCAAAAGTTTTAATCATAGCTAACGCTAAATCGCTTACATAAGTCGGATTTCCGTATTGATCATCGACAACGTTAATTTGCTTTCCGACTTTAAGATTGTTCACAACCCATAACGCAAAATTTGTTTTAATGCCAATACCATAACCGTAAAGTACATTTGTACGAAGTATAGCATATTTTGCTCCAGATGAGCGAACGACATTCTCACTTGCTAATTTTGTCTTTCCATAATATCCGATTGGGTTAGGTAAAGTCTCCTCGTCATACGGGCCATTTTTTCCATCGAATATATAATCGGTAGAAACGTGAATAAACCTTGCTCCAACATTGCGTGCGGCTTTGGCAAGATTTTCTACAGCGGTTACATTAAGCTTCCAGGCTTCTTCGCGATTTGTTTCGCATTGGTCAACATTAGTCGCAGCAGCGGCATTTAGTATTACGTCCGGTTGGAAACTCGATATTAAACTTTTAACGTCGCTACGGTTTGTTATATCCAATTGATTATAGTCGAACAATAATTTATCATAAACAAATGAACGTTCAACAGAAGTATTGAGCACTTCATAGTTTGTTTGAACGCTTAACATCATCGATAAACGCTGACCAAGCAAACCGTTAGCTCCGCATATTAAAATTCTTTTCACTCTATACTCACTTCCAATGCAGTTGCAGTATCAGTTTCGTTGTCGCGATATTTTATAATTATAGGTGTATACAATGATAAATTATTTTGTCGGGCAAATGAAGAATTTAAAGCGCGTGTCCCTGCTACTACAACAGCCCCCTCAGGTATAATCAGCGGCAAATCGTTTGTTTTTCGATAAATTTTTTCATTTACAAGATCATAAACCGGTGTCGAACCAGTCAATATTACTCCAGCGGCGATAACAGCTCTTTTTTTAATTATAATGCCTTCAAAAATTCCCGAATTACCTCCGATAAATACTTCGTCTTCAATAATTACCGGTAAGCCCTCTATCGGCTCTAACATTCCCCCAATTTGAACTGACGCGCTAAGATGAACTCTTTTACCTATCTGTGCGCAAGAACCTACAAGAACATGCGAATCAATCATCGTTTCGCTGTCGATGTATGCTCCAACATTAATATATGATGGAGGCATTATTACAACATCTTGTGCAATATACACGCCATCTCTTATCGAAGAACCTCCTGGCGCAAAACGGATTTGATTCTCCTTTGTAATTTTTTTTAATTGAAAAGTATTTTTATCGAAAAATTTGAATTGTTCATTTATTGAGATTTCGGTTAATTCGCCTATTCGATAACCAAGTAAAATTCCCTTCTTTACCCACTCATTAATTAACCAACCGCTTTGGTTCCCTGGCACTGAAGATGGGACTGCAAATCGGATATCGCCAATGTTTAAAAAAAATTTTAATTCGTTAATTGCCTTTAGCGCCTCTCGTTTATCTATCTTTTCTACATCTTGATTATAAAATAATTCAATTCTTTCTTTTAAAATCATTTCTTATATCCCAAGCATCAATTACTATTAACAGATTTTCCATTTGAAGAAGGTTTGGCAAGCAGAATTTCATTTTGTTCTATTGCTGAACGCAATCCAACAAGCTCCTTTGCGCTTCTAAATGTAGCATTTAATGCTGCAATTTTATTTGCGCTTTCAGCGGCAAAAAAGCTGTCTTTTGTTTTCAAATAGAGATAATGAAAAGCGGCGCCGAAAACATCGCCACAGCCCGTCGGATCGATTGCTTTTCCGAAAGACTCACCAGCGATATTTTTTCTTGTTAACTTTTTATGAATGTCCTGCACAATAACAGAAACGCCTTTCTTCCCACGCGTAATCAATAGCGTTTCTACCATTAACGGCATTAAATGGTTAATTAGTGTTTTCTCATCGTATCGTTCCGCCGATAATCCTAACGCTTCCTCTTCACTCATCTGAATAGATTTTAACATGAAGCACCACCTACGCCAATCAGTTAGAGGTCTTCGAAATCTTTTATTTTCTTGATCGATGCCAAGCGTTAAAGAATGAAAATCAAAATGAATTGGAGTCTTTTGTTCTCGAATTTCCATCCTTATGTAGTCCAAAGTCTCAAGCGTTATATCAAAGCCAGAAACCATATTGATGATAATTCCATCGCTGTCTATATATGATCTAATCTTATTAAACGGAATTGGCGGCGAAATATTCGATGAACATTCAATACGTGTCTGGTTATCTTTGTGATAAAATAAATGAACTTCATTTGTTGTCCCCTTAAATCGAAATATTCCGCTTGTGTCGATATTTTTATAAAGAGAAAGTTGCTCTATCAATTGTTCATAATCGCTTTGCCCAATGCCGAAAACCGGTTGAATTTTGTCCTTTTCTGTCATCAAATTAGCAAGTGTAAGGATTGTATATATTATTCCACCGAACGATTCCTGCGTGGTATCTTCTTCTTTCGGTTTATGCACTATGTCCTTACATATATGACCAATGACAGTAATAACCATCTATATTCTCCGTGTTGGACCAAGATCATCAAGAGCTAATTCATTAAGTCGCCATAATGCTTGGCAGGGGAACCGATTTTCATAAAGAGGTTTACCAACTACTACCGAATCGACTCCATATTTTTCTAATTCCTGTAATTTTACTAAATCTTTATATGTAGAAACGCCGCCGCGCGCTGTTACGCGAATGCCGCTTGCTATCGCAATTTCTTTTAATATATCATATGATGCCTTGATGCCAATTTCTCCATCTACACGCTCGCCATATAAAATTCTTGACACGCCAAGCTTTGCCATCTGAACTGCAAGCTCCACAGGGGAAATTTCGGTCGGTTTTGCTCCCCCTTTAATCGTTACTTTTCCATTTTCAGAAATTATACCTACTGCAATTTTCCGAGTTCCAAATTCTTTTACTAATTGTTCAACCAATCCAGGCTGTTCAACAGCGGCAGTTCCTATAGCAACTCTGTATGCTCCAAGATCGAGAACTCTTTTTATTGCCTCATAAGTCCTAAGTCCGCCGCCCACTTGAATTGGAATATCTACGGCTTTAACAAGCTTTCTAATTACATATTCATTTACTACATATCCCTCTGCAACACCATCTAAATCAACTACATGCAATGTTTTAGCATTTTCGCCTCTCCACATAATCGCAAGCTGCACCGGATCAACTGAATATATATGTTCTGCTCCAGGTAGTCCATGTACTATTTGTACACAGCATTCATTACTTATTTCTATAGCCGGGTATACTAAAATCATTCGTTTTTCAAAACTTGTTTGGAAAAATATTTCATCAGTAAAATGCGGAAAAAATTGCCGAGATTCAACAATACGAATTCATGTATAAAATATAGATGCAAAATAGCCCATAAAAAAAATTGCGACTTCATAAAAAACAAAGTATTTTTTAAAAAAATGGTAACTCCATCTAAAATACTAATCATTCGACTTAGTTCCATTGGAGACATTGTGCTGACAACTCCATTACTGCGAGTTTTGCGGGCTAAATTTCCTTATGCCAAAATTGATTTTATTATTCACAAAGAATATGCTGATCTTCTAAAATTTAATACAAATCTGAACACACTTTATGAATTTGAAAAAAGCAAAGGAATATGTGGTTTAAGAGAATTAAAGAAAGAACTACGAAAAGAAAATTATGAATTGATAATAGATATTCATAACAACTTACGAAGCAAATATTTACGCTTAGGTAATAACGCAAAACAAGTAAAAATAAATAAACGTATTTTTGCTAGAACTCTTTTAATAAAGTCCAAAAAAAATTATTACAAAAGAATAATTCCAATACCGTATCGATATATCGAAACCGTTAAAGATTTTGGAATATATGATGATAATAAAGGCCTAGAATTAAATATTCCAGAAACTATTCGATTGGAAACTAATTCTCTATTAAATAATCTCGGTATAAAAAAAAGTGATAAGGTCATTGGTTTTTGCCCCTCAGCAAAACATTACACTAAATGTTGGCCCAAAGAATACTATTTAGAATTAGGTAAGATTTTAGTAAAGACAGGCTTAAAAATATTCTTATTCGGCAGTGAAGCTGATTTTACTACGTGTAAATTTATAACAGATGAAATAAATAATACCGATAGTCTCAGCGCAATTAATCTAAGCGGAAAGCTGAATTTATTGCAAACTGCATCGGCAATAGATTGTTGTAACCTTATTGTAACGAATGATACAGGATTGATGCATATAGCATGCGCCCTAAAAAAGGGGATAATCGCAATATTTGGACCAACTGTTAAGGAGTTTGGTTTCTTCCCGATTGGGCAAAATTGCATAGTTATAGAAAATAATGAATTAAAATGTCGTCCTTGTTCTCATATCGGCAGTGCGAAATGTCCAGAAGGACACTTTAAATGTATGCGAGAAATTAAAGCGGATAAAATATTTGAAATTGCTAAAACTTCTTTTTTGCAATGATTAAAAATTGTAATAGATAAAAAAGATCATTAGAAAATTTAAATGTTTTTTCTATTGACGATGGCAAAAAAAATGTTTAAATATATACAAGCTTTTATATAAAATAGTAAGTTCTAGTTAATTTAGATAAGACGTTTTTACAAACTTTGAAAAGCCAGAACTTTAAGAAGGGGAGAGTATTTTAAAATTTTAAGTGAGAAAAAGATGTGTTGAAGATTATCTTATTTATTAAAGTTAACGATAAAGCTAGGAGATGAAATGAGAATAGAAAAATATTCGATTGGTGTTGGAGATAGGTTTGGTCATCAAGGTATTGCGCAATTAAAAGCTTTACAACTGGCAGAGAAGCAAGGCATAAAAGTTGTGCCAGTCTGGAATAAATCTAACCGTGAACATACGATTATTGGTACAAATCCAGAAGATACAAGACGCGAAGCTGATGTGGCTGTAAAAGAAACAGGTTGGACAAATTCATATTATGTCGATGCTGATCATATCGGTATTAGTAATGTTGATAAATTTATTCCACACTGCAATTTCTTTACGCTTGACGTTGCAGACTATATTGGAAAAACTGCTGAAGCAAGCGAGCTTGAAACTTTTGAGCGTTCCAATGAGAAGTTTATTGGAAATTTGCAAATACCAGGTGTGAATCGGGATATCGTTGTAACTAAAGAGTCTATCAAGGCAATTGGAACAAAATACCTTTATGCGGTTAAGGAGGCTGCAAAGACTTTTCTGCATATTAAAAGGAATAAAGGAGAAGATAATTTTATTGTTGAAGTATCTATGGATGAAACCGACACGCCGCAAACACCAGTAGAATTATTTTTTATTCTCGCGGCAATTGCGCAAGAAGGGATTCCGGTGCAAACAATAGCTCCAAAGTTTTCAGGTCAATTCTTAAAAGGCATTGATTATGTTGGAGATGTGAATTCATTTGCGCAGGAATTTGAAGAGGATATTCTTGTTATAGCTTATGCTGTTAATATTTTTAATCTTCCAAAAAATCTTAAACTTAGCGTACACTCAGGAAGCGATAAATTTTCACTTTATCCGATAATAAATAAGGTTATCAAGAAACATAACGCCGGTTTACATTTAAAGACTGCTGGCACCACGTGGTTAGAAGAAATAATTGGATTAGCCTCGGCTGATGGAGAGGGCTTAGAGATTGCCAAAGAAATCTATGCTCAAGCATTTGCACGGATTGATGAATTATGCAAGCCATATGCAACCGTTGTTGCAATAGATAGAGCAAAGCTTCCTTTGCCCTCAGAAGTTGCTGGATGGACTAAAGAAAAATTTGTTTCGGCGCTGCAACACGAACAAAATTGTCCGGATTTTAATATACATTTGAGGCAGATGCTTCACGTTGCTTTTAAAGTCGCCGCAGAAATGGGTGCGCGTTATACTTCAGCATTGAAGACTTATAAGGAAACAGTTAGCGAAGCTGTAACAGGAAATATTTTTAAGCGGCATTTATCTCCGTTATTTCTAAAATAAACAATCTAACTAAAGTAGTATTTTTTATTAGAGTAAAAAAAATATAAAGCGCCCGATCCTTATCGGGCGTTTTGTTTTAAATATGCGTATAATTGTTCCTATATGAAAAACAAAATCAATAAAAACTTGCCTAATTGGCTTTTAGAGTTAGATTCGAAACTCAAAGCCAAAGTAAGTTGGGATACTGTAACGTTGCAACTTTATAGCACTGCCGCTTGTCTTTTTGAAATCTCTCCATTAGCAGTGGTGATACCACACAACATCGAAGACGTTATTACAACAGTGGAGATATGTAAGAAATATCAAATTCCAATATTACCACGCGGGGCTGGATCGAGTTTATCGGGTAATGCAGTAGGCAAAGCAGTTATTCTTGATATGACTCAACATTTCAATAAGATTGAAATTGTTACAGAAGGATTAGTCAATTGCGGTGTTGGAGTTGTTCTAAACGATTTACAAAAATATTTATTTCCGTATAGATGTAAATTTGGTCCCGACCCAAGTAGCGGTAACATTTGCGTGATTGGCGGCATGTTAGGCAATAATAGCGGTGGACCTCACACAATCAAACATGGAAATATGTACAAACACGTGGAGGAGATTAATTTAATCCTATCCAACGGAAAAATATTCAAAGCTAAAAATATTCCTCTAAATGAAATTTCTTCGTTAGACGATTTTCATCGGCCTTATTATGAAAAGGTTAGGGAGCTTCTCATCGAGTATTCTAAAGAAATAATTAATAGTAAACCGCATGCAACTAAAAATTCTTCTGGTTATCAAGTATGGGATATTCTTACCACAACTCATTTGAATATGGCATCGTTAATGGCAGGGAGTGAAGGTACTTTAGGAATTTTTATAGATGCCGTGCTAAACACAATTCCACTTATAAAACATAGAGGATTGATCTCGCTTTATTTTACGGACTTACAGAAAATGGGAATTGCGGTTCAGCATTTAAGAAACTTAGAAGCTTCAGCAATAGAATTTGTCGATCATTCATTTATTAAACTTGCCCTTTCTTTTAAGCCGGAGTTAAGAAGATTTCTTCCGGAATCTGTAAAGTATCTTTTATATGTAGAATTTGAAGATAATAAATTAGAGAATATTGAAAATAAACTTATCGAAGCTAAAAAAATTATCAGTGAAAAGAACAAATTAGCTGACGTCGGAGCGTTTTCGACAAATGAAACAGAGATTGAAAATATTCTTAAAGTCAGAAAAGCTGCAACCGTTATTTTGAATAAAATTCAGGGTAATGAGAAGCCCGCACCATTTACAGAAGATGCGGCTGTGCATCCAGATGTATTTCCAGAATTTCTTGTAGCGCTTTCCGAAATGATGAACAAATATCCTTTTAATTACGCAATGTTCGGCCATGCAGGAGATGGTAATTTGCATTTACGCCCAATTCTGAATTTTAAGGATAAGCAATCTTTTGATTTTGCAAATGAGCTTATGAATGAGTATGTAGATATAATTTTGAAGTTTAAGGGTACTTTGTGCGGTGAACATGGCGATGGAAGATTACGCGCGCAGTTTTTAGAAAAATTTTTTCCTCAGCTTATTCCATTATTCAGAGAGATAAAAACTCTTTTTGATCCTGTTGGTATTATGCATCCCGAAATGAAGCTTCCTGTTAGAACTTATAACTGGAATGATAATTTGCGTTATTCGCCAAATTATTCCTATCTACCGATATCATCAAAATTAGATTCCGATTTATGGCGAGAAGAAATTGAAAAATGTCATGGTTGTGGAACTTGCAGAGAATATTGTCCGGTATTTAAAGCAACAGGAAGGGAAGATGCGACCGCAAGAGCAAAAGCAAATATTTTGCGCGGAATTCTTTCCGGAAAAATTGATCAATCTGTATTTGTATCTAAGCAATTTTATAAGATTATGGATTATTGCTTCAATTGTGCGCAATGTTTAACAGATTGTCCAACAGCGGTGAATATTCCCGGAATTGTGATTTTAGCAAAGGAAAAATTGTACAAGAAAAAATATTATAAGATTAATGAATTTATTTTACAGCGGGGAAGGCAAGTAAGCCGGTTATCGTCTATATTATCGCCATTAAGCAACAAAATACTTTCCAACGTGTTAGTGAGGAAAGTAATGCACTATATTACAGGCATTGATAGAAGGAGAGAATTTCCAACTTTTTCAAGGTATAGGAAATATTCATCTGAACAAATTGAACAGAGAAAGAAAGTAGTATTATGGAGTGGTTGCGCCGCTCAATTTAATGATCCGGATGGAGAATTAGAGAACAGTATTCAATTATTAAAAAAACTAAATTTTGATGTAATTCTTCCGGATTGGAAATGCTGCAACATCGCAAAAATTTCATACGGAAACATTAGCGGATCGATTAGAGATATTGAATACAATATAAATGTTCTGTTGCCTTATGCCGAGCAGAAAATCCCGATTGTATTTTCAAGCGCATCTTGCGGTTACGCATTTATGCATGAATATATTGACTTATTTTCTGATAATTCTGCTTTAATTAAAATTGCAGAGGATAGTTATGATATTCACTCATTTTTAGGTAATGTTTTTTTAGAAAATAAATTTGAAGGCGATTTTATTCCTATCAATAAACAGGCAGTCTATCATGCTCCTTGTCATCTAAAAGCGCAGAAAGCAAAATATAGCCCTATTGATTTATTAAGTTTGATTCCCAATTTGGAAATTAAAAAAATTGAGGATGCCTGTTGTGGTATCGCAGGAACATATGGAATGAAGAAAGAAAATTTTGATATGTCGATGAAAATAGGTTCGAAGCTATTTGCAGAAATAAAGAGAGTAAAACCTGATTTTGTTTTATCGGGATGTGGAACTTGTCAAATTCAAATAAAACAAGGGACAAACGTTGTAACAATCCATCCAGTTACGCTTTTAAATCAGTCATTCGAAGGTAGTAGAAAATTAAACGTTAATAAATTCTTATAATTGAAATAATTTAAGCTTCCCTGCATCGCGTTAATTGGCTTTTTGCAACGAAGGTGTTTTTATTATTTTTGAAGATTCGCGAACAATAAATTCAGTTGAAAGAAATACTCGTTCTAGTGACACAAGTGTTGGCGATTCAATAGCCCTTATTAATATTTCCGCCGCCTTTATTCCTATTTCATGTTGCGGTGTGCGTATTGTTGTTAATGGAACAGGATAAATTCTCGCATAGTAAATATCATCGTTGCCTATGATAGAAATATCATCAGGCACTTTAATAGATAGTTCTTTAAGCGCAAGTATAACTGCTAGGGCTTGATGATCATTAAAACACACAATTGCTGTAGGATAGTCTTCTGTGTGCAGATTTTTGAAGTAATCCTTAGTTTTTTTGAAACATTCGTCGAAATCAGAACCAATCGATACAATCATTTCATCTCTAAAAATTAACGAGCTTTCGCTAAATGCATGACGAAAGCCCTCGATTCGTTCTTGAGTATGAGATGATTGCGGCGGACCTGCAAAATGGACAATATTTTTATGACCGTTCTCAATTAAGTAGGCGACAGCTTGTTTAATTGCATTTTTATTATCGATGGCAACTACATTTGCTTGAATACCTTTTACATCTTCAAGAAGAACAAAAGGATAATTAATCATTTTTAGTCTAAAAAGATGTTCAATTTCTGCAGTTCCTTCTACCACAGGAGCAATAATTACGCCTTTAATATCTTTAGCGGAAAATAAATGCGTAAGTTTTTTTTCACACTCATGACTGTCATTAGAGCTTGCCACAACTACTGAATACCCTTTACTGTTTGCGTACTTTGATACGCCCAATGCAATAGAAGTATAGAAAGGATAATTAATGTCTTTTAAAATTATTCCAATACTTTTATCTAAATTGCCATTTTTTAAATTCATAGCCATTCCGCGAGGTCTAAAATTTAGTTCTTTCATTACTTCTAAAATATGATCGCGGGTTGCCGGCTTTACTGAAGTTTTGGCGTTAATAACTGCAGATACTGTCCCCTTTGAAACTTTTGCTCGTTTAGCAACATCTTCAATTGTTATTTTTTTCATAATTCTTTAAATAGGTTGTTATAAAAAACTTGCTTATCTAATAGTAAATGATTTATAGATAAACTGATTTGAACATCACAATAAAAATTTTAAAAAATTTAATATTTATTTTTTAAAAAAACAAATTATTGAATCGATTCAATAATAGATGCAGTGGTTGTTTATCCTAAGAAATTAAGAATTTAGCAAGTTCGATAAAATACCATATTTGAAGCTGTATTGTTAATGAATTAGCGTTAATAGATATCTTAAATTATTTTGTTGGATTTTATAATAATGAATATTTCAAAAAAAAGAATCGAGTTGTTGTTTTTAAGAGATTTTTAAAGTGAACTTTCTATTAGAACAGTACGAAGTATAAATAAAAAGCAAAATTTTATTGAGAATTGAATATCTGTTTATCAATATTTATTAATAATTGATCGCTGTTATGCATGAATGCGATATAGAATATATTTTAAAGTCGGATTGATTTTTTGCAATAAATACTTACTCGTTGAAATTAGCTACTGAAATTTAAATTCGATCTAATCTTCTTGATTAATCGAATTTGATGTTGTATTTTATCACTACATAAAATATTTACAAGAATTACGTAAGAGGCAGATGCAAAGATTAGTTATATTGTTTTTAGCGTTAAGTATATTTAGCTGTTCTTCAGAACAAACAACTCGTTCTAAGTCCAACCAATCAAGCAAATCTAAGAATTCAATAGAAGTTGCTACACAGCCAAATAAGGCAAATTCAGCTCCGTTAAATTTTAATCAAAATAGGATATCGAATGGCGTAGATAGCTTAGCGAATTCCGGCGAGACAAATAGAATAAATGGGATGGATACGAGCGGTAGGCAAGCTTTAACCGAATTGGTAGAAGAAGATACAGAAGTGATTCTTCAACGGTTAGAACAGGCGCGTCAACGCTATTTAATAGCGTTAGCTTCGCAAGAATTGGGCGATACTGTAAGTTGTGGAGAGGAATTTGAAGCGGCAATTCAGATATTAAATGAGCTTGGTGAGTATACAAGTATTGATAGTTCAAAAGATTATATGGAGCTAAGCAAAAGTGTAATTGAGGATTACGAAAAGTATATTGCACAAATTGATAGTCTGGGTCCCGAGGCATCAGTATATGCGTTGCGGGAAAAATTGAATCAAATAGTTGAGCAGGGTGGATTCTTAGATGTAAAGGTGCCGAGATTCGAAATAAAGGGAACAGTAGTTCCATTGCCATTCAATGAATATGTTGGGCGAGCTACAGCATTTTTTATGGGGCGAGGTCGTCAGCATATGGAACGATGGTTATATCTATCTGGTAAATATTTTCCGATGATGAAGAGAATATTTATTGAAGAGGAAGTGCCAGAGGAGCTAATAATTGTATCTATGCCTGAAAGCGGGCTAAGGACAGACGCTCGTTCATGGGCTAAAGCTGTTGGTTTATGGCAGTTTATGAAAGGGACTGGATCTTTATACGGTTTGCGAGTGAATTGGTGGATTGATGAACGGCGCGATTTTGAAAAATCAACGCGCGCCGCGGCAAGGCATTTAAAGGATTTATATACAGAGTTTAGGGATTGGAATTTAGCTCTCGGGTCGTATAACGCAGGCGCGGGTAGAATTTTTAGAGGAATGCGCCGCAGTGGTTCAACTGATTTTTGGGAAATGAGAAAATACTTGCCCCGCGAAACACGAAATTATATACCGCAATATATTGCTGTAGCGCGGATTGTATTAAATCCGGAAAAACATGGGTTCACTAATTTTGTTGTTTCAGATTCACTTATGTATGATGTGGTCGAGATAAATGATTGTGTAGATTTGCGAGTATTAGCAAAATGCGCTATCACAACAGTTGATACGCTTCAAGATTTGAATCCTGAGCTATTGCGTTGGTGTACGCCGCCGGGTGTTACTGGATATAAATTTCGGATACCTTACGGCAGAAAAGAAATCTTTTTAAACAATTATGAAAAAATTCCTGAAGAGCAAAAGAAAGATTGGGCATTACACACAATTAAAAAAGGAGAGACCGTATTTTCGGTAGCGAAAAAATATGGGCTAACTACAACTCTAATAAAAGAGGTGAACAATTTAAGATCCGATAGAAAATTATCGATTGGGACAGTATTAGCAATACCAATTCCCCGAGATGTAGTAAATAGTAAGGTTGCATATAATTATTCTCCGGAAGTGCGGGGAATGAATTTTGGCGCCGTAAGAGCTTATGTAGAGAAAGTTGACGCGACTAAGTCGAAAGCAAAAAAAATACCAAAGGAATTAACGCAACCAAGGGGTAAAGGAAAACTTATCTACATTGTTAAGCGAGGCGATACAATAGGACACATTGCGGAATGGTACGGCGTGCGTGCAAGCGATATACGAAATTGGAACGATATTGCTTATGGCGAGCATATTTACTCTGGGCAGTCGATAACGATATGGGTTGCTTCTAATAGAGTAAAACAATTAATGAAAATTAATGAGTTGGAGTTTTCTCAGAAGCAAGCCATGCTAAAGGGTGATTTTAAAGAAGCCCAGAAAGCAGAGACTGAAAAAACAAGAGTAAATGTATCTTCAACAGATTGGATACAACATATTGTGAAAGCTGGAGAAACGCTAGAAAAAATTGCTAATATGTACGAAGTAAGAATAAGCGATTTAAAACAATGGAATAATCTTAAAACATCAAAAATTTTTGTTGGTCAATCGCTTGATATTTATGATAAACCGGAAGCGCGCGTGAAGATTATTACAAGCGCATCAAAGAGCAATCCCTCTAGGACGGTTAAAACTCAAAGCACAGGAATATTTTCACCCACCCATAAAGTTAAAAAAGGGGAAACCATTTATTCAATAGCGAAGATGTATGATGTAGATATTCAAAAGCTAAAAAAACATAATAATTTAAACAATAATAAAATTGTCGTTGGTCAGGTATTAAGGATACCGTCAAAGAGTATATAAAAGAATAAGAAAAAAAAATTATTTTATCATTGCTTATTGGAAAAAAATACTTAAATTAATTCCACTATAAAATTATATTGACGAGTGTAAGTTAGGATGTAGTTGTTAATGTTGAACTTCAGAAATGTGACCTCTTTTTCACATCTAAAAAATTCATAATGCTAAAGAGTAAATCAAAATTAATTAAAGGGATTACTGTCTGCGTTTGTTTAAGCGGTATTGCGACAAGTTTATTTGCCCAGAGATTATCGAAAGTAAGTGATGATCAAGATACTTACTATACAACGGTAGGTAATATAAGAATGACAATCACAAACTTTGGCACGATAGGCACGCGTAATAGATATTGGCCTACACAGCCATCTTGCGAATATCCTAAGAATTCTCAGATTGAGCATATTTACCAAGGCGGATTATGGATTGGCGCGTTTTCCAAATCTCGCGCGCAATACTTTGTAAGCACTGGCGTTACTGATAGAGCCGGCTCATCAGGTGAAGGATATGAATATACTACAGCTACTGGCTCGCGAATGATTGAGAAATCATCTCTTTCTTATACGGGAAATTATGATGTAGCGGCTGTAAGTCATCAAGATTTTATAGCGGAGTATTCAGACAGGAGAACACGAGTTCCAGCGACAGGCGATACTATACTTAACCATTATCCTTTAGGGGTTGATGTCCGCCAAGAAAGTTATGCCTGGAATTTTCCCTTTACTGACGCTTTTGTGATTCTAAATTATACAATAGTAAATAAAGGTGACGATACATTAGAAAATGTATATGTCGGTTTATGGAATAATGGTGTCGTAAGGAACACACCATATTCACGACCCGGGACTACTGGTTATTTCAATGATGGAGGAAACGGATTCGATTCGTTACGACGTATGATGTACACATTCGAATATAAACCACTCCCAGGCGGCGTACCGGCAAATAGTTATGTTGGTATTAAATTATTAGGCGCAACTCCATTCCCCGCGGGAATTGATACTTTAGGAGCTTTATATAAGAATACATTTTTCAGCGCGTGGGCTTTTCGGAGCAGTCAAGGAACTACAGCATATTTTTCACCCACAGATGATTACAACTCAACTTGGTACCTAAGCAGATATACAAGAATGACACAAACATTACCTCAAGCTAATATTGCACAATTAAGACTTGCGGGTCAAAATATGACGACAATGCTTTCGACTGGACCATTTCGTGTTCTTCGTCCAAACGATACCGTGCAAGTTGTTTTTGCGATTGTTTGCGCAAAAAAAGTTGGCTCGCTTCCGGAGAATTTGGATTTACTTGAGCAACGAACAAAACTTAATGAGTTTGCAACGTGGGCACAGCAAGCTTATGATGGGGAAGATATAAATGGAAATAATATTTTAGATAGTGGTGAGGATATTGTAGGAAGAGATCCGATTCGAGGATTTTTACTAGATCCGGATGGAAAAATTACTCGATATGTGTTGCCTACACCACCTGATCAACCTAAGGTTCGAGCTGAATTTGAGAATAATGAAGTTGTTATTTATTGGGATAAACAAGCGGAAGAATCTATTGATCCTTTTTTAAAAACAAAAGATTTTGAAGGTTATCGGATTTATCGTTCAAAACCGGGAATGGATTTTCAATTTTCTGGTGATTTACTGCTTAATCTTTCTTTAGTAGGCGAATTCGACAGCACCGGAAATGAATTCGGTTATAACACAGGATTTAGTCAGGTAAAATTACCGAATGCTAAAATGTTTAACGGCGATCCGACCGAATATTGGTATAGATTTCCTATTGCAAATTCTGGCGCAACTCATCTGAGCGGATGGCAATATGTTTATGGCGTGTCGGCATTCGATAAGGGAGACCCATCGAAACAGATAGAAAGTTTTTCAAGCGCAATTTCTATAGTGAGAGTGGTGCCAGGAACATTGCCAACTTCTGATCCAAATGTAAAAGTTGGAGTATATCCGAATCCATATTATGCGCGAGCTTATTGGGACGGAAGCGGTGAACGATTTCGTAAGATATATTTCTATAATTTGCCGGCTAATTGTACGATAACAATTTTTACAATAGCAGGCGATGTTGTAGCAGAATTAGATCACTCATCACAAAATGCCGGTCAAAATATAGACTGGTTTGAACGATTCGGCGACAAATCAAATCCCGCAATATTTTCAGGCGGTGAACATGCGTGGAATTTGATTTCTAAATATGATCAAGCAATTTCAACAGGTCTGTATCTATTTGCCGTAAAAGATAAAGATACAGGCAATATTAAACGCGGGAAATTTTTAGTAATCAAATAATTATTTTTATCATCCTTTTCAGGAGGTAGTATGAAAAATTTAGTTTTACTTGTTATCCTTATAACCTTAATTGTAAGCTCTATGCAAGGTCAGTATAGACAAGTTTCGATAAAAGAAATTCAGCAAGTGCCTTACGATTCGTTATTAGTTTTGGATAATACGCAAAATTCAGTTGTTGCAAACTGGACAAAACAGGCATCGTCATTATACCGCGCTGTCGCGGCTCAACGCGAAACAGTTGAAGTAGTAGGGCAAGTTATTGTCCCGGCAAAGGTTGTTACATTTACAGGCGGCGGATTTACGATGTTATTACGAGATACAGCAAATATTCCTGATGGCGCTTGGTCTGGATTATTCTGTAGAGCAGGAAGTGGTGATACTACGGCTTTAAAGAATGCCGGATTTCTTGGCGCTGAAGTAGGCGATATTATTCGTATGCGGGGTTATGTAGATGAATTTCCGACGGGATCATCCACCGGAATATCTTCATCAACACAATTCGTTCCAATTGCGAGTGGTTTTGCAATAGTCGATGCTAAACCTCTTCCTCCGATTGTTCCAAAAGAGGTAAGAGATTTTTATATAGGCGTTTTCCAGAATACAAAACCAGGTGAGGGGATAAAATTTACTACTGGTGAGCCATTTGAAGGTGTCTATGTACAGCTTACAAACCTTGATGTAGCAGGAATTGTCAACAGCACGAATGGCACATTTGCAATGGTAGATGCATTGGGTAATGAAATTTCGATGTTAGATGTTTCAAAATGGTTCACTTTAAGAGTGCATAAAGATCCTACTTCAACTTATACTATGCCAGTTACTTTTTCGAAGATTGATACTATACGAGGATTTATTACATCAAATTCTGGTATGGAAAATCCACGTGGGTATCGAATTGCTCCAGTGTTTCCAGGCGATATTGTATATGGTCAAAGTAAGCCGTACGTAAGCACACATAGACGAAATCCGGTAATAGTCCCTTCTTCTGACACAGCAAAAATCAGCGTTCGCGCTTACAAATTAACGGGCGGCTTACCGTTGAAGACTGTGCTTTTATTAAAAAGTATAAATAATGAACCTTTTACAATTGATACGATGAAAATTAGCGCTTTAGATACGTTCAAAGTGAATATAGACCCGTTACCTGAAAATAGTTTTGTAAAATATTTTATAAAAGCTCTTGATATAGAAGATAATGCGACAATCTATGCAAACTCAGCAGATGGCACTGCCGGCTTAGATACATCAAAGGGATTCTTTTTCTACAAGACGCTCGATCGCCAATTAACAATTCAAGATATACAATACACACCCTTCACAAATGGCCGTACGCCATACTTAGGAGCAACAAATGTATATGTTACCGGAATTGTAACGGCAGATACAAGCGATTTGAAGAATGTAGCGGCCGGCGCAATACCTTGGTATATGCAAAGTGAAATTGCGACGGAGGGATGGGGCGGCATTTGGATAAACGGACCGGATGCAAAAATGGCTCTTCTGAAAAAAGGCGATAAGATTACAGTGCGAGGAACAATACAAGAATCGAACGAAGTAACGCGAATTGGAAATATTGATTCTGTATTAATACATACAAACGACAATCCGCTTCCAGCGGCAATAGTGCAATCAACAAGCTTTTTCGGCGCAAATGCTGGAAACGGAGACCCCATTGCTGAACCTTTAGAAGGAATGGTTGTGCGGTTTAATGATGTAACTATTACTGACATAAACCCGACATTTGCAGATCAATATGAATTTGCTATTTCCGATGGAAGCGGTGCAATGCTTGCTCGTTTCGATGGAAAGAGCAATTATTCTAATGTGCCGCTAGATACTGTGGTTGGTAAAACAATCATTAAAGCCGGAGATAAATTCGATTATCTTGACGGAATTATTTATTTCAGCTTCAGACGTTATAAGTTTATTCCTCGCGGCAATTCTGATTTTGGAACGCTGACGCCGTTAGGAAATGTTGAAACTAATAATCCTTTCATTCCAGGTGTTTTTGAGTTAAGCCAGAATTATCCAAATCCATTCAATCCGGCAACTACGATTGAATATAATCTTCCCAAAGCCGGTGTGGTAACGATGAAAATCTTTAATATTCTTGGACAAGAAATTCGCACACTAGTTAATGGTTATCAAAATATTGGACGCTATACGGTAAGATTTGACGCTTCACAATTACCTTCTGGTGTATATTTCTGTCGGTTGCAGGCAGATGGAATGTCGTTGGTAAAACGAATGCTTCTAATCAAGTAAAATTTAAAATTTGTATGGCGGGAAATATTTTCCGCCATACTGTTTTTTTAAAATGATGATCAATAAAAAATATTTTGTCTTAATGGCTGTAGTTTTTGTATTCCTCATCGTTATGTTTATTAACGGATGTGTGAAAGAATATTCGAACCAGCCAATTCCAAATATTCAGCCAAAAACATTTTTCTGGATATATCCTGATTCAACAATATCTGCGCAAACAAGCAAGCAAAAATTGCATTGGTGGGGAGAGGATCCAGATGGATATGTTATCGGATATTTGCTGTCTTTAGATTCCAATCGATCAACTATTCCGAATCCGGATTCATTAGTTTATACTTATGTTACAGTTACTGACTCGACAATTAGATTCCCGATTCAAATGCGATTGCAGAATTTTTTAGTTGCTATTCGGGCAATTGATAACACATTTAGCGGATTGCAAGCAGGGGCAAAAGTTAGATTATGGCCGAAACCATATTGGGACAAGAACGAAAACGGAATTTTAGATAGCGGTGATAAAGAACTAAGCTCCTTAACAGCTTCTATGGATCCAGTAGGCGCAAAACAGCAATTTCCGATTAAAAATACTCCGCCTACAGTCGCATTTGCAGAAGATCCGATTGAGCAAACGACAATTCAACAGCCAGAAACGACGTTCACAGTTGCAACATTCGGCTGGACAGGTTCTGATGTTGACGGTGATGAGACGATTGCTGGTTATCGGTTTGGATTAAACGATACATCAACAGGAAGCTGGTTCTCTGTTTCGTCTGGCGTTAAAATGGTAACGCTAATTGTCCCGCGTTCAGTAAGTAATCCTGCAGAAGAAAATGCAACAGTGAGCGCAGATGTTTATAGCGGCACATTTCCGGATATGAAATATTTAGGAAAAGTAAGCGGAATGAAATTAAATAGTAAAAATATTTTTTATGTTCAAAGTCGCGACATAGCAGGAGATTACAGCAGTAGACAACAATTACCTGCGCAAGGCAAAACATGGTTTGTTAAGAAACCTAAAAGCAGATTGCTAATTGTGTGTGATTATAAGAAAGAAGATTCTACTCAAGTTCGATCATTTTATAGTGCAAAGGTTGGTTCTGTTGCTGGTGGTTTATTAGCAAATCCTGATGAATTAGATATTCGAATTGGAGGAACGACTACTACTTTCGGGAATCTTGTCCCTAAACTTTTTAATCCAGCTTTTGTTCAGACATTAAAACTTTATGATTATGTATTATGGTATTCAGATAGATTCCCTACATTAAGATTGGCGCAAGTTGCATTATATCATTATGCGAGCACGGGTGGTAAGGTTATTTATACAACTGATTTCTTAGAAGAGTTTATTGATCCAAGCCGAGCAATTCCAGATTTTACGCCGTTAGACAGCGTTTGTAGTTTTAAATTTGAGACGCGCCCTTTTCCTCCGGCGTATATAGGCGATACGCGTATTCCAGCAGGTTATGTTGTTCAGCCAGATTCATCAGACTTATCAAATATTTATCCTACTCTGGTTCTGAACAATACACGAAATCCGCATCTGATAACTTTGCGTCCTGTATATAAAAGTTCCAACGCACGCTATATTCTACGTATGCAGGCAGATACAAGGACTCCTATGAGATATTACGGAAGGCCCAATGTTGGAGTAATAGACAATGCAAAAAGTTTTGTATTTTTTGGTTTGCCATTACACTTGTTTGACGCGGCTCCGGGTCCAAATCAGGGCGTTGTTGCGTTTTTTAATAAAGTGTTTGTAGATGAATTTGGATTAAAATAGAAATACAATATTGATTATGAATTTACCTTTAAAAATAGCTTTTCTAATTCTAATAATAGTCTGTTTGTCTTTTGGACAATCACAGAATTATGGATCGCTTAAAGGCAAGGCGACTGATAAACTTACGAAAGAAGGATTACCAAGCGCAAATATAATAGTAAAAGGAACATATTACGGCGCGGCATCGGATTTTGATGGATATTACTTAATCGAAAAAATGAATCCGGGCGTTTATGTAATTGAAGTTAAACTATTGGGTTATAAGGCAATACAATATTCTGCAGTTAAGATAAATGCAAATCAGACAACAGTATTAGATATCGTAATGGAGGAAACTTCGCTCTCATTAGGTCAAGAAGTCGTTGTAATTGGCGAAAAGCCATTATTTGATATTGAAGAGACATCGAGTAAGCGGTCGGTTAAAAGCGAAGATATACAAGCCGCCGCCGTTCAAAATGTGGCGGATGTTATTGCTCTTCAAGTAGGAGTCGTTAAATCTGATGATCAAATTCATATTCGCGGCGGTAGAAGTTATGAAGCCGCATATTTAATAGATGGCGTTTCTGTACAGGATCCATTAGCAGGGACGGGATTTGGGATGCAATTACCACCAGGCGCAATTCAGGAAGTAGAAGTCATTACAGGCGGCTACAATGCAGAATATGGACAGGCGACATCAGGTGTGGTAAGTTTTACTACAAAAGAAGGAAGCGAGAAATATTCCGGCACAATTTCTACAAAACGTGATCATTTAATTTTTAATGACAATAGCAGATCAAATTTTAATACGGATATATATGAATTTTCGTTAAGCGGGCCAGAACCAATCACAAATTATATTTTACCTTTATTAGAAATTGATTTCCCTGGTAAATTGACATTATTCACAAATTTAAACGTAAATTTGACGGATGGTTATACTAGATGGGTAGAAAATGTTAATATCTATGGCGAACCGGTTGGTTATATACTAAAAGCTCCCGGAGGTTTAAAATCTTCAATCATTAATAATTCTTTCTTTTCGCCTCGACGAAGTAATAATTGGGCATCACTTTCAAAATTGACTTGGAAGATAACGCCAACAGTTAAATTATCTTATACTTTATCATATTCAACTACGATAAATCAAAACACTCAAACAATACAAACTACGCTCGAAAGACAAGAACCTTTACCAGGTTATCAATTTCTTTT
Source organism: Ignavibacteriales bacterium (assembly GCA_037446575.1). GTDB lineage: Bacteria > Bacteroidota > Ignavibacteria > UBA10030 > UBA10030 > JBBIII01. The sequence continues at coordinate 20,684 of JBBIII010000005.1, read as the reverse complement.
TCAACAGATACCGGATAGCGCAAATACATTTACTCAAATTAATATTCAGCACTCTTTTGTATTCACGCATACAATAGGGGCGAAAACTTTTTACGAACTACGGTTTAGCAGATACAACGCACACGTTCGTGGCGACGCAAACGGAAAATATTGGGATAAATATTTGAAACCTGAAGATATTGTTACTTATCCCATAGTGTACTATAATAAAGAAAGAGACACAGTCGGAGTAATTCCTGGTGATGGTTTCTACGATATAGGAAGTCCATCCGTTTGGAGGGACCACTTTATTCAAGAATACACGCTAAAATTTGATCTGACGAGCAATTTTAACGAGAATAATAAATTCAAGGCAGGAATTGAAACGAGATTTCAAGATATTCAAATGGTTGATATTATAAGTCCTTGGGTTAGACCACTAGGGTTGAATAATGATATTTATAAAGTAAAACCTGCCCTTGGCGCAATTTACGCTCAAGATAATCTATCTATGGGGGGAATGATACTGAATTTTGGATTACGATTCGATTATTGGTTCCCAGGTAAATATGTAGATGACGCAGTTCAAAATGACGCTGAAAGTCTTGTAAGCCCAACAATCCGACAACAATATCTTAGTGATACTTATAAAATGTTCGGACTGCGCTGGAAAGGTCGTCTTAGTCCGCGTCTTGCAATAGCTCATCCAGTTTCAGATAATCAGACACTGTTCTTTTCATACGGACATTTCTCTAAATTTCCGCGTCCACAATATGTATATTCAAAATTATTGCGCGGCAACGCTCGTTCAACATTGATAGGAAATCCAAATTTAAATCCGGAAACTACAGTCGCATACGAATTGGGATTACGCAACCAACTTACCGAAAACGATGTTCTCAGTATCACTGCTTACTACAAAGATATATTTGATTACATCACAGCGCGGACAATTCGCGCTCAGCAAACTAGATTTTCATCTGGTTCTTATACAACATATATCAATCTTGATTATGCTCGTTCACGTGGAATTGAAGTAGAATATAAAAAGCGTTACTCAGATTGGTTTCGATTAGCGGCTTCTGCTTCTTATTCTATCAGCACAGGAAAAAGTTCTTCGGCAACGGAAGCGGCTTTTAATATCCAGCAGGGCTTGGAAGAAAATGTTAGAGAAAATTATCTTGTGTGGGATAGACCGGTTCAAGCCTCTTTAGTTTTAAATCTAAAAATTAACAAAGGAAAACCTCTGTTCGGATTCGGCTCTGGAGTGCTTGATGATATAAATATTTATTCTCGTTTATTCTATCAAACTGGTCGGCGCTACACCCCGCAAAAATTGATTGGATATGAAACAGGCACAGGCCGTCCGTATTATCAAGCAGACCTCAGTAATATTTTCGGGAAGACTGCAAAAGATGTTTATAAGTTAGATATTAATATTGAAAAATATATTGATTTATCTTTTGCTAAAGTTGTTCTGTCTATTGAAATTCAAAATGTTTTAGACCGTAAGAATGTCCAAATTGTTAATCCAGTAACTGGGGATGCTTATGAATATAAGACTTCAGATGGCAAACCAACGCCAACCCCAAATAGCTGGAATGATCCTCATTATCCAGATTTGACGGCTCCTGTAGATCCGTATCCTTACAATCCCGCTAGATATGCGGAGCCGCGTAATATTAGAATGGGATTGTCGATACGATTTTAATATGAGAAGTATTTAATGCGAAATATTATCTTAAAAATTTTATTTATAATAACTGTAATTTGGTCTTCCTCAAGCGCTCAAATGATACCAGACCTTGGCGGTCAGCGTGTAGGCATATCGAGTCTTCAATTTATGAAAATAGGCGTAGGGGCGCGAGGAACCGCTATGGGCGAAGCAATGGTTGCAGTTGCAAATGATGTCTCGGCTTTGTTTTGGAATCCTGCTGGCTTAGTCTTATCAGGGCAAAATGAAATTATGATAGCGCATGCAGAATGGTTAGTGGAATTAAAACACGATTTTGTCGGCGCAACTTATAATTTATCAGATGCTGATGTCGTTGGTCTATCACTCATCTCACTTGCAACAGATGATATGCCTATAACGACTGAAATACAACCTAAAGGGACAGGCGCTTATTTTCGCTATAGCGATTTGGCTATTGGTATTAGTTATGCAAGAAAGATGACAAGTCAATTTAGTTTTGGCGCAACTATCCGCTATGTGCAAGAAAATCTTGATGTCCTGAAAATTAAAACCATGTTATTTGATTTAGGAACTTATTATACGTTAGGCATTGGGTCGCTCCGTATCGGTGTCGTCATTACAAATTTTGGTTCAGATGTCAGGCCGGAAGGAAATATTGTGACTTTCGATGGTTCTAGTATTAATTCGTTTCAATCTTTTTCGCCGCCGACTGTCTTCAAAGTTGGGTTGGCATTTGAACCGTTCAGAGACGATGTACAAAGAGTTACAACTTCTTTTCAATTAAACCATCCAAATGATAACGCTGAGAATATGAGATTTGGATGCGAATACGCATGGAACGAATGGTTGATGCTTCGAGCTGGAGTTAAGCGAACAATAGGCGAACCATTTTTTGGAAAAGATCGAAAGTCAGCTGATGATTATTCGTTTGGCATCGGAGTAAAGACGCCGCTTGTAATAACAACCGCAATGTTTGATTATTCATATACAAATTTTAATCAATTAGGCGCTGTTCACAGAATTTCTTTAAACTTAACGTATTAATAATGACTTACAAATATTTATATCGGTCTATCTCTTATTTGCTTTTTTTCAGTTTGCTGTTCGTTGGGTGTGCGGAAAAATTTTCTTTAGATGAATTAGCCGGCGCAAGATCGGCAGTTGTTTCGAGTGATACTGCTTATGTTGAGATTGTTCCCCCTTTTGAAGGATTTAATGAACCGAATGCTGTTCTAATCGGCAATGATTATATGCTTTATGTAGCAGACACCAAAAATAATCGTGTCGTATTAATGGATATTTCCGGCGCTGTATTATCGAGTAGAAATATATTACAGCCAATTTCAATTGCGCAGGACCAACGATTAGATCTTCTTATTGGCGGATTAGTTGTAGAAGCTAATGGAGATACGGTCTGTGCAGTTTTTAGACTCAAACTTGTTTCGTCTGAACACTCGCTTGAAAAAGCAAAACTTGACACCGTCTATAAGGAATTTAGATTATTCAGACGGTTTGTTGGAATAGGCATTCTACCTAATAATCAATATCTTGTTGCGAGAACAGGACCCGATAATACAAGGTTTAACGACCCGGATACGCGAATTATGTATTTCGATGCGAACGATCGTTATATCACACCGCTTAGTGGATTGGCAACGCGCGCGGGTTCAGGTATTACTGATATAAATCAGGTAACTGCTCTATCTACTCTGCCAAATTCTCGGGATTTTATTGTGTTGCAGAAAAATGAAGGCATTGTTTATGGAGCAATCTGGCTAATTTATCAATTAACACCAGATTTTGACGGTTGGCTCCCAAAATATGATCCAGCAAAACCAGAACAACGGTTTGTTGATTTTATCCAACCAAATAGATTTGTTAATCCAAGCGGTGTAGTGATTGATGGTAGGAGGGGAGATATTTTTATTGCAGATGCTTCACAAGATAGTATTTTTAAATTTGACAGTCGAGGAAGATTAAAAAGCGAGTCTTTTGGATATTGGAAGACGTTTGGCAGAATGAAACGACCATCAGGGGTTGCGTTCTTTAATCGAACCTTATATGTTGCAGATTCTAAAGAAAATAAAATATTTCGATTCCGTCTTTCAACGGACTTTTACTAAAAATATTATAGCAACAATCCAACCGGATTTTCCATCATCAGTTTAAAATCTTGTAAGAAGCGGGCGGCCACTGCTCCATCAATAATTCTATGATCTGATGAGAGCGTTACTTTCATTGTGTGTCCGATAACAATTTGGTTTTCTCGGACAACCGGTTTTTCTATAATTGCGCCGATAGCAAGAATTGCTCCTTCGGGTGGATTTACGATTGCAACGAAATCTTCAACACCGAACATGCCTAAATTACTTATCGTAAATGTAGCGCCTTGATATTCTTCTGGCTTCAGTTTTCTATTTCTTGCTCGTTCTACAAGGTCACGCAATTCAGAATTTATCTGCGGAATATTTTTTTGTTCGCAATTCCTAATTACTGGCGTTACTAATCCGTCATCTAATGCTACTGCAACAGCTATATGAGCATCTCCAAACTGACGCATTGCATTGCCAATATAGGTGGCATTAATATTTGGGTGCTTTAACAATGCTCCTGCTGATGCCTTGATGATAATATCGGTGTAACTGATTTTAAGATTGGTGGCATTATTTAGTTGTTGCCTAAATTCCATTGCTGGTTCCATGTCAATTTCTACAGTTACATAGAAATGCGGAACTGTTTGCTTGCTTTCTGTCATTCGTTTCGCGATAGTTTTACGAATTAATGAAAGCTCTATATCTTTATGTTCGCCTGGAATAATTGGAGTAGCAGGTTTAGTCGAAAGCAGTTTTTTATCTTTTAATAATGGTTCTATATCACGTTTGATTATTCTATTTTGCGTGCCACTGCCGGAAATTGTGCGCAATTCGATTTTATTTTCTGAAGCTAATTTTTTTACTAAAGGAGAAGCTTTTATTCGTCCAGCAAATGTTTGCGTTGAACTTGATTGTTCGGTAATATTTTTCTCATCAACAACTGTTGATTCAACTTTCATCTTAGTATTGACAGGTTGTGAAGTATCGCTTAATAAAACAGATATATCTTCAACCGCATCTGCAATAATAGCAATTGGCGCGCCAATGACAGCTTTACCCCCTTCGGGGACAATAATTTTGCGTAATATACCCGAGTCATAAGCTTCTAATTCCATATCCGCTTTATCAGATTCTATCTCGACAAGTATTTCGCCTTGTTTAACTTTTTCTCCTTCTTTCTTAATCCATTTAAGGATTACACCCTCTGTCATTGTATCGCTTAACTTAGGCATTAAAATTTTTGTAGCCATAAATTTCCTCGTTTTATCTTAATCAAGATACATTACTTTTCGAACAGCTCTAATAACCTTTTGAATATTTGGCAGTGATGCTACTTCCAAATTATGGGCGTAGGGGAGAGGGACATCTTCCTGTGTAACTCGTTCTACAGGTGCATCTAAATAATCAAAACAGTTGTTGCTGACTTCATGAGAAATTTGTGCGCCGACTCCTGCAAAAGGCCAACCTTCTTCAACAATAACTAAACGATTTGTCTTATTTACAGAATTAAAAATCAAATTCCAATCCATCGGTTTTATTGTGCGCGGGTCTATCAATTCAACGCTAATTCCTTCTTCTGCAAGCCGGTGAACAGCTTTAATTGTTATGTGTCTCAATATTTTTGACCAAGAAACAATTGTAACATCTGTACCTTCCTGAAGTATTTCACCAACACCAAGCGGAATTGTATATTCACCTTCCGGAATCTCGCCTTTTTCTCCATACATCACTTCACTTTCGATGAAAATAATTGGATTGTTGTCTCTGATAGAAGTTTTTAACAATCCCTTGGCATCTTTTGGTGTTGAAGGCATTACAACTTTTAATCCGGGAATATGTGCATAAATAGATTCGAGAGCTTGAGAGTGTGTAGCGGCTAAGTTGTGTGCGGCTCCACCAGGCCCTCGGAATACAATCGGCACATTAAAATGTCCGCCAGACATTGAGAACATTTTAGCGGCGTGATTTACAATTTGATCATAAGCTACAAGCGAAAAATTCCATGTCATAAATTCCACTATAGGGCGTAATCCAACCATTGCCGCACCAATTCCGATTCCGGCAAACCCGGCTTCTGCTATTGGCGTATCAATAATTCTTTTAGGTCCATATTTTGCCAACAAACCCTGACTTACCTTGTAAGCGCCATTGTATTGCGCAACTTCTTCACCCATCAGGAAGACACTCTCATCGCGTGCCATCTCTTCATCCATTGCTTGATTTAATGCTTCGCGAATACTAACTACAGGCATATAAATTCTCCGATATCAATATTAATCTGCATAAACATCTGTATATAAATCTTCGATAGGAGGTATAGGACTATTTTCTGCAAATTGAACGCATTCTTCAACAATATTTTTAATTCTTTTTTCAGCAGTTTCTAAATACTCATCATTTGCATAATTCAATTCCTTTAAAACGTCTGAAAATACAACCAAAGGATCTAATTTTTTCTGTGCTTCCACCTCCTCTTTAGTTCTGTAGTGACCGTGAATTGGATCGGACATTGAGTGTCCGCGATAACGAAAGGTTTGAACTTCGAGAAGACTGGGTTCATAAGTGTTACGAGCGTGCTCTACAGCCGATTTAACAGATTTATATACTTTTAGAACATCATATCCCTCTTCAACAACTTCGTTTCGCATATCATAAGCGGCGGCTTTCAGGTGTAGCGTATCGACCGCAGAAGCTCGTTCAACAGCAGTTCCCATTCCGTATCTATTATTTTCAATTATATATATTACAGGAAGTTTCCAAAGAGCGGCAAGATTTAACGCTTCGTGAAACTCGCCGATATTCGTAGCTCCATCGCCTAAAAAACATAAACAAACTCGTTTTTCATCTCTGTATTTACTTGCAAATGCTGCACCAGCCGCAATTGGTATATGTCCACCAACAATTGCATGACCTCCCAAAAAATTTTTCTCCTTGTCAAAAAGGTGCATCGAACCCCCTTTCCCCTTTGTTGTCCCTGTGGCTTTTCCTAAAAGCTCTGCCAGTATTTTACGCGGGTCTAATCCTTTGGATATTGCCAATCCATGATCTCGGTATGCTGTAATAACATAGTCGCTTTGTGTAATTGCAGATATTGCTCCTGTGGATACAGCCTCTTGTCCGTTATAGAGATGACAGAATCCGCCAATTTTGCCCATCCCATAAAGTTGAGCGCACTTCTCTTCAAATCGACGAATAAGAAGCATTTCATCGTACCATTTCAATAATATTTCTGAAGAAATATTCAATTGATCTATTAGTTGTTTTCCCATTTGCAATTTTCTTTATTAGTCGTAATTTTACAACCATTAAACACTAAAAGATATAAAGAAGTTGCAGAAAAAGTAGTTGTAAAATTAAATTTGTGAATTTTCTCAAAATACCAGATTGAGTCTGATATTCCAAAAATGTTACAATAAACTTAAAATATTCGTTAAATTGTCTCAGTATCTCTGCAAATCAAAAAGTTGGTATGTATTATAATTGAGTTTTATGAAAAAGAATATTCTGATAGTATTAAGTATTGTTACTGTGTTATGTTGCATACAACCTATTGTTAGGTTGGATAAATTTGTGTTTATAGATTATAACGAAGGTTGGAACGCATATTTTGCAGATATGGCTATAAGCGGAAAACAAATTTATCAGCCAAAAGAAGACTTGATACAAAATAATTATCCGCCTATTGCATTTTACTTAGTCGGAATTATGGGACGTATTCTTGGCGATACAATTATTGGCGGCAGGTTATTATCAATTATAGGCATTCTTATTTCATCTGCTATTGCCGCGTTTATTACGTATCATTTCACAAAATCCCGTTTCTATGGAGCATTGGGTGCAATGCTGATTATTGGTTATATGGGATTGTACCATACAGATTATTTTGGCATGAATGATCCTCATTGGTTAGGGCAAGGTTTAATGATGACGGGGCTTTTAATATTTATGTTAAGGAATAATACAAGAAGCGGAATTATTTTTTCAATTGTAGTTATGCTAATCGCAGGATTTGTCAAACATAATTTTTTAGCAATTCCGCTTGCTTGCACATTATGGCTGTGGTTTAATAAAAGAGATAAATTTTTGCGATGGATAACTACTTCGATTATTTTATTAGCTTTCAGTTTTGCATTACTATTAATTATATATGGAGGGCAATTTTTTTCAAATATATTTTTTGCGCCGCGCAGTTATCACATTGGTGCAATTGCGCGTGCCGGGCAATGGTTACAACCCGCATTGTTGTATTTTGTAATATCTCTGATAATATGTATCTGGGATAAATCGGCTGAGATGAAATTGCTTAAGCTGTCGTTAATATTGAGTTTATTTTTTGGATTACTTGTAATCGGAGGAGGAGGCGTATATGTTAATGTTTTATATGAATCTATTATTTTTGGAATAATTATCTCGGTTATCGGATTGAATAGCGCAATTAATTATTTAAAGAACAATAGAAAGATGGTTTTTGTTGGCGTATTTATTCTGTCATTACCGATTATATCTATACTGCCGTTTAAATTATATCTTACAAAACAATGGTTAAAAGACCTGCCTAAAAAAGAACAAGAAATTAAAAATGATATAAATTATATTTCAAAAATAGAAGGCAAGGTTATTTGTGAAAATCTTGCCTTGCAATATTGGTCGGGCAAACCATTTGTTTTTGATTTTTTTTCAGTAGGACAAATGCTGAAAACGAAGAAATTAGACAATGAATTTATTGAGAAGTTAATTGCAGAAAAGAATTTTACTGTAATTCAATTGGATGATTGTAAAGGAAAGAGTGCTCATTTGCCTGATGAAATTGTAGAGAAAATGAAGGAATATTATACATCGTCAAAAGTTACGACAAGCGGATTATTATTAATGGCTAAATAGAATCATTTTATAAATACTTTTTGCTAATCTTCAACTTTTTCAGTATTTTAAGTTCAGTTAAAATTATTAATAAAAGCATTGAGGAAGAGATGAAAGAAGGAATTCACCCAACATATAAGAAGTCGGTAGTCACTTGTGTATGCGGAAATGTATTCGAGACACGTTCAACAGTAGGCAATTTGCACATCGAAATATGTTCAAATTGTCATCCATTTTTTACAGGAAAGCAAAAATTGGTTGATTCTGCTGGACGCGTGGAGAAGTTTAAGCGAAAATACTCAAAGAAGGAAGAAGCGAAAGCTACAGCTTAATATAATAGATTTACCAATTTGTAAAGCGGGATGTATTTAGAATACATCCCGCTTTTTTTATTCTAATACACAAAGATATTTTAAGTTGTTCCAAATCTCAAATTATGTTCATATCTTAAATATGTTAAAAAAATAAGAGAGAAATATTAATGCAGGAAACAGATTCGATACGACAGAAGCAAGAAGAAAGAATTTATTCTGGACCGCGTGGAACTGCAATAAAAATTTTAAATAGGATAGAGCGTTCGGATGCTTATCTCGACCGTCTTCTCGATGCAGAGATGCGATCTGAGGAAATGAACGAGTTAGATAAAGGACTGATGAATGAAATTGTAACCGGTGTTATTCGCTGGAAAATGAAATTAGATTGGGTTTTGATCGGTTTTTTTCATGGAAATTTTACAAAAGCTGAAACTAACATCAAAAATGCTCTTCGCGTCGCTTTATATCAAATCCAGTATTTAGATAGAGTGCCTCATTCTGCCGCTGTAAATGAATCAGTGGAATTTATAAAACGACTCAACGGGCAAAAAGCGGCAGATTTGGTGAATGCAATTTTGCGTAATATTATCCGTAATATTGAAAATATTCGATATCCGGATCCTGCGGAAGATAAAATTCGTCATCTTGCAGTTATTGAATCACATCCTATTTGGATGGCAAGGCGATGGGTGGAGCGATACGGTTACGATGATGCAAAATTATTAATGGAAGCAAACAATGCAATACCGGATTTAGCGTTACGAATTAACCGTCTTAAAACCGATATGGAACATTTTCTTCCACTGTTAGATAAGCATCAAATTCAATACACTCGCTCGCAATATTTGGATTTTTTCATCCGTGTTCAGCATATGGCGGGTATTGGAAGTTCGGAATTATTCAAACAGGGCTTCTTTTCAGTTCAAGATGAGAGCGCTGGATTGCCGGTGATTTTGCTCGATCCAAAACCGGGCGAAAGAATAATAGATTTATGCTCAGCGCCCGGTGGAAAGACTACCTTCATCGGAGAGCTTATGAAGAATTCCGGGGAAATCATTGCAGTTGATAAATACGAGACACGTCTGAATCTTGTAAAGAACGCCTGTCAGCGACTTGGAATTACAAATGTTAAATTGATTGCTGAAGATGGCATTAGTATCGAATTACCGAAAGCCGATAAAGTATTGGTGGATGCTCCGTGCTCGGGACTTGGCGTGCTTTCAAAAAAGCCGGATGCCAAATGGCTAAGAGATGTAGACGATATTCCAAAGCTTGTTGCCTTACAGAGTTCACTTCTTGAAAATGCAGTAAAATTAGTTAAAGATGGCGGAATACTTGTGTATAGTACTTGTACAATTGAGCCAGAGGAAGGAATGAACCTGATTCAAGAATTTCTTAGGCAACATAATGAATTTTCAATTGAACCGGCAAATGATTTTGTGAATGCAAATCTTGTTGGTAATCAAGGGCAAGTTGAAACATTCAAATATAAACATGGAATGGATGGATCGTTTTCGATAAGACTGAAAAAGAAATAGCGATTAGCTATTAGCATTTACTTGGTTGTTAGTGTTAGGTAACCAAAAAGATTTATTGATTGATAAGTTGAAATGAATTATCAATTAACCAATAACAAATTAACCAACGAAAAGTTTTTATGGATATTAAAGAATTACTTTCCGCCGAGCTAAAACGGCTCGAAGAGTCAAAGACATTCAAGTACGAGACTGCGTTAAAATCTTCGCAAGGAGGGACTGTAAAAGTCGGAAGCAAAGAAGTTGTAATGCTTGCTTCGAATAATTATTTAGGTATGTCGAATCATCCCGCTGTTTGCAAATCAGCTATCGCTGGAATCAAAAAATATGGTTACGGACTTGCATCTGTCCGGTTTCTTACAGGGACTCAAACAATCCATCTCGAATTAGAAAAAAAGATTTCTAAATTTCTAAAAACAGAAGATACAATCTTATTCTCATCATCTTTTGCGGCAAATGTGGCTTTTTTCTCAGCTCTCACAAATGAAAAATTAGGATTTGAGAACTACAAGGATGTTATTTACAGCGACAGATTGAATCACGCAAGTATTATTGATGGCCAGCGGTTATGTCGGTCAGAATCAACAGATAGAAAAATCTATAACCATGCAGATGTGTTTGATCTCGAGCGACAGCTTGAAGAGGATAAAAATAAAGATTATCGAATTAGGATGATTGCAACAGATGGCGTGTTCAGCATGGAGGGGGATTTAGCGCCATTACCACAAATTTTAGAACTTGCGCAAAAGTATAACGCGATTGTATTTGTTGATGACGCTCATGGAATTGGCGTTTGCGGAAAAACAGGCCGTGGTACAGCCGAACATTATAATTTGCTTGGAAAGGTTGATGTTATCGTTGGAACGCTTGGTAAGGCAATTGGCGGAGCGGCTGGCGGATTTATAAGCGGATCTGGTGAAATGATTAGCTATATGCGACAGAAAGGAAGACCTTATATATTTTCTAACTCGCTTCCACCAGCAGTTGTTTGCGGCTCACTGGCGGCTTTTGATTTATTGATGAAAGACAAAACAATTGTAAAGCGTCTGCATGAGAATACAGCATATTTTAGAAAAGAGATTGCCGGATTAGGTTTCAAGGTAATAGAAGGAACTCATCCGATCGTTCCTATCATGCTTGGTGAAGCATCAATTGCACAGGATATGAGCAATCAATTGCTTAAAGCAGGTGTATATATCAAAGGTTTATGGTACCCTGTTGTTCCCAAAAGAGAAGCGCGCTTGCGTGCACAGATTTCTGCGGCTCATACTAAGTTGAATTTAGATATGGCGCTCGATGCATTTTATAAAGTTGGCAAAAAAATTAAAATAATTTAGTGGAGCAATCATTAATGGAAATTTTTACGTTAATAATATCTGTCATTATTGCTTTAATTGTTGCGCTGTTATTTATACGAATCTCAAAAAATAAGTTGGCAAACCCGGAGCAATCGACACTTATATTCCAACAGCAGATAGATAGCTTACGCGCTGAGGTTAATCAGAATTTTAAAAACACAGCTGACACACTTGCAACCTCGCTTAAAAACACGACTGATGTGGTATTCCAAAGTCTTAAAGGAACAACTGATACTGTAAATCAGCAATTAACTGTAGTTACTTCGCATTTAAGCAGTGTAACAGCTCAGTTGCAAAATAATACTGGTCAGATGGGCTCCCGGTTGGATAATGCCGCAAAAGTAATTCAGGATGTTCAAAATAAGCTTGGAGAGCTTGGTAAAGCAACGCAGGAGATAAAAGAATTAGGACAGAGTGTTTCTAAATTGGAAGAAATGCTGAAAGCTCCAAAATTGCGCGGCGGACTTGGTGAATTATTGTTAGAAGATTTGTTGAAACAGGTTCTTCCGGCAAATGCTTATGATATTCAATATACATTCCGTAATGGTCAAACTGTTGACGCAATAATTAATACGGCGGGCGGCAAAGTGCCTGTTGATTCTAAATTTCCATTGGAAAATTTCAAGAAGATGTTAGATGCAAAAAGCGAGCAGGAAAAGAAAACCTCTTCACGACTTTTTAGAACCGATGTAAAAAAGCATATTGATGCAATATCAGAAAAATATATTTTGCCAGATGAAGGAACATTCGATTTTGCGTTGATGTATATTCCAGCAGAAAATATTTATTATGAGACGATTATACGGGATGAGTCATTTGATGAAGAAGAGGGATTATATGCATACGCCACAAAAAAACGTGTTGTGCCTGTATCGCCAAATAGTTTTTATGCGCATCTCAGAGTTATAGCGCTTGGCTTGAAGGGCTTACAGATAGAGCGAAGCGCTAAAGAGATTTTTCAGAATCTTGAAATGCTGAGTACGGAGTTAAGAAAGTTTTCAGATATATTTGAGACACTTGGCGCACAGCTTAACAACGCTAAGAATAATTATGATAAAGCTGATAAGCAATTAGCTGGACTTATAGAGAAATTTAAGAATGTTCAGCAAATTCCGGAAGCAAACTCCCAAAAACAGTTAGATGCATTTAGAGAGTAGACAAAAAGTGTAGATTGTAGGTTGGGACTCTATCCCGACCATGAAATGTAAATGTCTGACACTTCCTTATGATTTTTATATGTAAGTGTTTGACATCTTTCTCAGTAAATAAAACCGCAAAGCACGCCAAGTAACGCAAAGAATAAATTGTATGTCGAGACGCTTGCCCGAATATGTCGTTCAGGCGGGCTGTCCTGACACATTAAAAATAATGTCGACTCAGCGAGTCAACCTACATTATATTTGCATTTATGTATCAGAATTGTTAATTTTTGCCAGAGGATTTGGGTGTAACCCTAATAAGAAACATCGAAGGCAAAAGATTTACCGAGCTGAAGTCCATAGGGTGATAGAACGACGGCTTGATGTTTGTGTTTAGCCGGCTTGTCCGCCATCTTTTTGGCGGGATCAATGCCGACTATATATTTATTTGAAATAAGGTTTAATTTTTGTTGTTGATTCACAGATGTTCTCTTTTATTTAATTTGAGTGTTAGAGAGAATATCTGAAAATATTTTTTGTAATATAAAATTCTTTAGGGCGCAGCAAGAAATAGATTTAATGATGTGCATGGAGTAATTGTATAGATTTTCGCACCGCAGATTCATCAATTAACCGATTTGTAACAAATTTATGCAATATACTAGAGATAAGCGTTTGATAAGGGATTCCTTCTTCAGCTGAACGCTGTTTCAATTGTTCCAATACAGACTCGGAAATGCGAATGTTTATATTTTTTGTCTTCCGAATACGATCCAATATCCCTTCAATCTTATCTCTATCTTTTTTAGAGATAGCATGGTAGGAATTAGCTGATTTTTCTATTTCGTGTTCATATTTGTCAAGTTTCGTTTTCATTTTCTATCTTTCCGTATCTTTTATGGAATTTTCTGCTTGGGAATGCAGTTTTTAGTACGATATTGTTATTATTGTCTATTAAAAACGGTACTGCATGGATATAACCATTTATAGGAAGTATAAATATATTCTGTTTATGTCGTTTTGGATGTCTCACAATTTCAATATATTTCTTTGCCAAGATTAACAAAGCTATTTCTTCAAACGATATATTTCGTTCTTTTTTGAGTAATATGTTTTTAGCTTCATCCCAGACAATTTTCATATAAATAATATATTACAATTAATATACATTGTCAATATTATGCTGTGCCCTAACCATTTTAAAAAGAGCCCGCCACAATGATAGCGGGCAAGCTGGAAGCCGGAGAATGAATCACACGTAGTGTGATACAAATTACGGTATGAAATTGCACGCGGGGACACAAAGGACAAATAACTTACGCAGAGTCTTTGTGGTAGGAAATAAGTAATTACCAACATTCATAAATCTCCCATGAAGAAAACATAAAATATCAGTCTAATATAATCTATGAATAAAGTTAATAATTATGCGCAACACTTGAATCTTTCCTTGCACATGACTAATTTGTAATCAGAAAAATAAAGCAAGGGAGTACAAATGGAGTTAAATGAAGATGAGAAAAAAAATCTACTTAAAATTGCTCGTGAAGCAATAGAAGCAAAACTTCAAGGTAGTTCAATTCCGGAGGTCAAATATAAAAGTAAAAATTTAAAAATGAAATCGGGTGTTTTTGTAACACTTAAAATTAATAATGACCTGCGAGGTTGTATTGGTTATATAGAGCCGCTATTTCCGCTTGCCAAGGCGGTTCAGGATGTTGCTATTAAGGCGGCATTCGAGGATAACCGTTTTTATCCGCTCACTCTTAGTGAATTCAAAGCTATTACTATTGAAATATCTATTTTGACGCTACCTGAAGAATTAACAAATCCAGAAAATGTTGTAATTGGCAAGCACGGATTAATAATTGACGCTGGATATACAAGAGGGTTGTTATTACCTCAGGTTGCAACAGAATATGGATGGAATAAAGAAGAATTTTTAACTCACACAGCACTAAAAGCAGGTCTGCCAGCAGATTCTTGGAAGAAAAAAAATATTAAGTTGTACACATTTAGTGTAGAAAAAATTGATGAAACGGTGTTTTCAAAATGAAAATTAGTCAAATGGTTCGTCCGCCTGCTGTAGCGGGTATGTTTTATGATGATTCGCCTTCGATATTAAGAAAAAAAATAGAACAGATGTTTGCAAGAGTGCAATCTAAAAAAATTAACGGAAATATAAGAGCGATAATTTCTCCTCATGCAGGCTACATTTATTCTGGATTTACAGCCGCAAACGCTTATAGTTTGTTAAAAGGAAGTAATTATGATTGCGTAATTGTTGTTGGAGCAAGTCATAGAGAATATTATGATGCGGTTTCTATATATCCCGGAAAAGCTTATGAAACGCCATTAGGCAAAATTCCTATTAACGAAATGATACGTAATGAATTGGCAAATTATAAAGATGTGATAAAAATAGACGAGGTAGGCCATCGCTCAGAGCATTCAATTGAAGTTCAGCTTCCTTTTCTGCAATTCATATTTAATGAATTTGAATTTGTTCCTTTGATAATGGGAACTCAAAGTAAAGAGTCCTATTTAAAATTATCAAAAGCGCTTGTGGATGTATGCTCAAATCGAAATATATTGTTAGTTGCAAGCAGTGATTTATCGCATTATCATTCGGCAAAAGAAGCTGAAATTCTTGATAAGCATGTTATTGAGGATATTGAAAGTTATGAACCAGATATATTTTTCACACACTTAGAAAATAATTTATTCGAAGCTTGTGGAGGTGGTCCAATTGCGGTGATAATGAAAACCGCAAAGAATCTTGGAGCAAATAAAGCTCAAATAATACACTATTGCAATTCGGGAGATGTAACTGGCGATAAAAGCGCGGTCGTTGGTTATCTATCAGCGGCTTTCGTTCAAATTAATTGAGATCAAATATAAACGAATATGAATGTAACAATTGTCGGCGCTGGTAGAGTTGGAACTACTCTTGCAATCCTTTTACATAAAAAAGGATATCGCATTGCTTCTGTCATAAGCAAAAGGAAAACCTCAGCTTACAAATTGGCTAAGCTTGTAAAGTGTTCGAAGAGTTCAACACAAGTCTCCGATATTGCTAAAGCTACTGAGCTTATAATTATTTCTATTCCAGAAGAAAATATCAAACTTATTGCTGATGAAATAGCAAAAAAAGCTGATGTTGACTTTAAAACTTTGAATGTCTTTCATACATCTGGTGCACACACGTCTGATGACTTAATAAATTTAAATCGAAAAGGTTCACAAGTATTTTCACTTCATCCTATTCAAACATTTCCAAAAGAAGCCGCCTTGGGTAATCAATTATCTAAAATGAAGGGAATATATTATGGATTTGAAGGGAAAACTCAAAATTTTGTTTTTGCGAATCGAATTGTTGAATCTTTAAATGGGAAAATATTAAGAATTCCAAAAGAGAGAAAAATTTTGTATCATATTGCGTGCGTGTTTGCTTCTAATTATTCAGTCACTCTCCTTGGGATAGTCGCTGAAATGTTAAAGAATATCGGCGGAAATATCAAATTAGACTATTTTGCGCCATTAATTAAAACAAGTATTGATAACGCAATTCAATACACGCCTAAAAATGCTTTAACAGGCCCTATTAGGCGCGGAAGCTGTAAAACAGTTGTAAATCATTTACAAAAATTAATAGAACTTGATGGAAAATTGGCGGCATTATATCAATCAATGGCTTATCATTCGCTAAAAATTGTCAAAACAAAACGGTTGTTAAATCCAAAAAAAATTAAGCAAATGGAACAAATTTTAAACAGAATTAAGAGGGGAATCAATTGAAAGCGTTAATAGCAAGCGGCGGGCGTGGAACACGATTGCGTCCGATAACACATACACAAAACAAACACCTCATTCCGATAGCGAATAAACCGATACTTTACTACGCAATTGAAGCGGCGGTAGATTCCGGCATTAAAGAGATTGGAATAGTGCATAATGCTGATAGCATAGAAGTACCGAATTATATCGGTAATGGTACTAAATGGGGAGTGAATATAACTTATATACCTCAGGAAGTACCAGGCGGACTCGCTCAGGTTGTACAGCTTGCAGAAAAATTTATTGCTGGCGATAAATTTATTTTTTATTTGGGTGATAATATGCTCGTGGGCGGCGTTAAACGTTTCGTTGAAGAATTTGAGAAGAGCGGATGCAGTTGTTTTTTAACTTTGTCTAAGGTAAAAGATCCGGAAAGATTCGGCGTGCCGGAAATTCGCAACGGTATGATTGTGCGAGTGGATGAAAAACCCAAACAACCGAAAAGCAGTTATGCGGTGGCTGGTATATATCTTTACGATCATCATATTTTTGAAGCCGTGAATAATATAAAACCAAGCGCTCGTGGCGAATTGGAAATTTCCGATGCGCATACATACCTAATCGAAAAAGGATACAAAGTCGGGTACACTGAAATTACCGGCTGGTGGAAGGATACAGGAAAACCGATTGATCTGCTTGAAGCGAATAGATTAATTCTCGATAGCTTCAATCAAAGAGTTGAAGGAGAAGTGGACGAATTATCGGATGTAGCGGGACGTGTAGTGATTGACGCAGGCGCAAAAATTGTGAACAGCAAAATTCGAGGTCCAGTTATCATCGGTAAAGATTGCGTTATAGAAAATAGCTACATTGGACCATATACATCAATAGGCGATAGAACTGAAATTAGAGGAAGCGAAGTGGAATATAGCATCATTCTACGCGAATGTAAGATTTTGTATGTTGGCATACGCATTGAAGGAAGTTTGCTCGGCAATGATGTTGAAGTAGTACAAGGGAACGGAAAACCTCGTGTTCATCGGTTTATGATTGGAGATCAAAGCAGGATTGAAGTTGTGTAAATCTAAAATAAAACAAAAAGTACAATAAATAGTAATTACTAACGAGTAACTATCATATGAGTCAAAATAATTCAAATCAAACTAACCAATTGAAACTAATGGATAAAATAGTATCGTTGGCTAAACGACGTGGCTTCGTATTCCAATCGAGTGAAATTTATGGAGGTTTAAACGGTTGCTGGGATTATGGTCCGCTTGGAGTTGAATTGCTGAATAACATAAAGCACCAATGGTGGAAAAACATGACTTACCGCGAAAATGTAGAAGGAATAGATGCTTCAATTTTAATGCATCCTCGCGTATGGGAAGCATCTGGACATGTTGAAAACTTCACCGACCCAATGGTAGATTGCAAACATTGCAAAGCACGCTACCGAGTAGATGTGCTTTTTGATGATCTTTCCGTTAAAAAGAAAAAGGAGATTTTACGCGAGATTGATCCGCAGAGTTTTGGCGGTCAACAAAAAGATGAAAGAATAATCGATGAATTTGCCAAGCTGGTTGCCACGGATATTGATGCGGCTCGAATTGTTATGATGCTTCCATGCCCGAATTGCGGCAATAAAAATACTTTCACAGAAGCGCGTAAATTCAATTTAATGTTTAAAACGTTCGTTGGTCCATTAGAGGATTCTTCATCTGTAGTTTATTTAAGACCAGAAACAGCGCAAGGAATATTTGTGAACTTCCTAAATGTTCAATCAGCATCAAGGCAAAGTCTACCCTTTGGAATTGCACAAATTGGAAAAGCATTCCGCAACGAAATTAATACAAAGAATTTTCTTTTCCGTACGCGTGAATTTGAACAGATGGAAATGCAATTTTTCGTAAAACCGGGAACAGACGATAAATTTTTTGAGTACTGGCGGAGCGAACGCATGCAATGGTTCATAGATTTAGGAATGACAAAAGAAAAATTACAATGGCGTCAGCATCCTAAGGATAAACTTGCGCACTATGCTAAAGATGCATACGATATTGAATACCTTTTTCCCTTCGGATGGGGAGAAATTGAAGGCATACACAATCGTACGGATTATGATTTATCGCGGCATGAACAATATTCAAGTAAAAATATGAAATATTACGATGAAGAGACAAAAGAGAAGTGTACTCCGTATGTAATAGAAACTTCTGCTGGCGCAAGTCGCTCATTTATGGCTTTTTTAGTGGATTCATATCGCGAAGAAGAAGCGCCAGATGCAGACGGTAATATGGAACTACGAGTTGTAATGAAACTCCATCCGCATTTAGCGCCGATTAAAGCGGCAATTTTCCCGCTTGTAAATAGAGATGGTATGCCGGAATTTTCTAAAAAAATAGAAACAGATTTACGCACGCATTTCCGTGTTTTTTACGATGAAAGCGGAGCGGTCGGTCGCCGCTATCGAAGGCAAGATGAAGTAGGTACCCCGTATTGCATTACAGTTGATTCGCAAACAATGCAAGACCAAACAGTAACCGTGCGGGAACGAGATAGCATGAAACAAGAACGTATTGCATCTTCAAACGTAAAAGATTATTTAAAAGCTAAGTTGTATTAAATAAAAAGGATTGGCTAAAAACTTGCAGGCTTTTTTCAATAATAAATTTTATATAGAGCTATGTGTAAAGCAAAAAGCGGTTAAATTAATACAAACCGCTTTTTTATCTTTCATATTGATATCTGTGGTGAATTCTCAATGGTTGAGCGACCCTTCGATAGATCAGAAAGTTCAACGAGGGATAGATGAAATTTATAATTTTGAATTTGATAAAGCCGAAATTACATTTTCTGAAATAATTAAATTACGTCCGGAACATCCTGTAGGTTTTTTCTTTAGAGCTATGATTCAATGGAAGCGCATAATCAGTAACTTCGATGACGAGTCGCAAGATGAAAATTTGTACGAATTACTCGAAGTTGTTATTGATATGTGTGATAAAAGACTCGAAATAAATCAAAATGATATAACAGCGCTGTTTTTTAAAGGCGGCGCTATTGGCTTTAGAGGTCGCTTACGTGCAAATCGTGGAAAATGGTTAGGTGCCGCTAATGACGGTATTATCGCATTGCCACTTGTAAGAAAAGCACACGAACTGGAGCCGACAAACTACGATGTGTTATTAGGGATTGGGATATATAATTATTATGCGGCGGTCATTCCGGAAAAATATTCTTTTGTAAAACCTTTTATGATTTTTTTTCCCAGCGGTGATAGAGAAAAGGGATTGGAACAACTTACACAAGCTTCGCTTTATGCAAAATATGCAAAAGTCGAAGCCACGTATTTTTTAATGCAAAACTATTCGACTTTTGAAAAAGATTACAAAAAAGCCCTCGATTTAGCAAAAAAACTTCATTTGTCCTATCCTAATAATTCATTATTTCACCGCTATTATGGACGTTCGTTAATAAGCAACGGTTTTGTGAGTGAAGCAAACGAAGTGTTTGCAGAAATCTTAAAAAGATTTCTGCGTAAAGAAATCGGTTATGATCTTTATGATGCGCGTGAGGCGTACTATTATCTCGGTAATTATGATTTTAGTCTGGGTAAGTATGAAACAGCTTTGCAAAATCTATACAAATGCGATGAAATTTCTAGAAAAATTGATAAAGATGAACATTCAGGTTTTATGTCGATGGCAAATCTTAACATCGGCAAGATTTATGACTTGCAAGCTAAGCGACGAGATGCGATAAAGCAGTACAAAAAAGTTCTTTCGATGAAGGAGTATGAAAATACGCATCGCGAAGCAAAAAAATTTTTAGATAAACCATTTACAACGAAAAAATGACTGCAAATATTTTTCAAAACATTCTGAGCGTTAATGTTGAAAATATATCATTGATATTTTGATGTTAAATAAA